>WHTR01000147.1:5396-5649 GCA_009377635.1 Chloroflexota bacterium | reverse complement strand
GAACATGCATTGTTGCACGTCTGGGTACCCGGCAGTTGACGCTTCGTCCGTCGTACGATGACAGAACGTACACTCGATCCCCGCCTGCTGCACATGCACGGCGTGGTCGAAGTGCAATGGCTGTGCGAACGCGCCGGCCGGCTGACCCCGGAGCGGGCCCAGGAGAGCCACGATCCCGACGGCGACAACGAGCACAACAACGGGAATGCCGACGAGAGCAACACGTCGCATGCTATACGGCGAACCGGCCGTA
>WHTR01000147.1:0-5386 GCA_009377635.1 Chloroflexota bacterium | reverse complement strand
TAGTACTGGAGAAGGATGACTGACGCGTAAATGGTCCGGCCGAGGGCGTACAGCATGAAGGCGAGGGATACCGCGGCTACGGGGTAGAGGACGGTGCGAAGTGCGCGCACCTCCCCTGGAATGTCCGCCGTGGCGACGAGAGACGGGATCACGGCATGGGCCACAAGAAACGCGACGGTCCCGTTCGCCATCATGACCACGAAGAGAACCAGGCTTACCTGGATGCCAGCAATTTGGTTCCACTGCTCAGGACCGAGGAACTGTGGGTCCACGTCCTCTCCTCATGGTTGTCCGTTGCCCATGGATCGCCCCAGCGGGCTCCCACGTCGTGTTGCGATTGACTCCTGTGCTGGTATCGGTGGGACGCCGTCAGGCTTCAGCAAGCCGTGTCTGCTCGCCGCATCGCCAGCTCGTCCTCTGTGTCCCGGCCTGTTATCTAGCCCCAGCCCGTGATGCGGCAGCAAGATGCCCGGTGTCGGTGCTGCGCATCGGGCCCGGAGCTTACCGTCGCGGATTGTAGGGTTGGCTGTACAAGAAGGCCACGATGTCCCGAGCCTCTTGGTCGGTCAACCCCGCCATTTGCTGCATGCTGGGCATTGCGGTGCCCTGCTTCTCAGACGGCGCATCCATGATCCAGCGTGCCATGTTACTGGGCGAGTTCTGGATCGTGTCGCCCGCCAGCGTGGGCCGGAGCGCAACGTTGGTCAAGTTCGGCCCGAGTGTCCCCGTAGCGCCCTGAACACCCTGAACCGTGTGGCAGGTCGGACATTGCTTGGTACTGATGAGCTGGCGTCCGTGTTCCGGGTCTCCTGGCACGGTGGGTGCTGGTGTCAGCTTCGTCACAGGTGGTCCGCCGGTGGGTGGGCGCGGTGTTGCGGGCGGACTCGGTGGGGCGGGGATGCACGCGGACCCCGCAACGAACAGAGAGGTCGCTGCGAGCAAGATGCCATACGCCTGGACCCTCCGCACGTTTACTCCGCCAACGCCCACGTGTCGGCTCATACCTCGCCCGCGGATGTCTCTGCACTGGATGCGCGCTAACCATATCAGGTTCCGTCGTCTGATGGCACGCGCATTGTAGCGTAGTCGCTCATCTGGATGCACCCGCCCCTCGACCGTCCCTCAGTCCGCATCGCGCCGCACACCGCCGCCCGCGGACCGGATGGTCACGACGCGCGCGCCGCGGCAGCATAGTAGCCTCGAAGTTCGGGCGGGAGGAGCCGGGCGATCGTCACCATGACCGACTCCCGCAGCCTCCGATCCCTGGTCGCGCGGTCCGTGGCTCCGACGCCGGGAAGGTGAAACTGTGCGCCGAAATTTGCTGTGAGCACACCGTGGCGCTCGGCAACACCGACCGGAACGAGGGGCGTCTCTTGCCGAGCAAGCCACTCGAGCGCGGCGCCGACACCAGGCCGTGCCTCGACCAGGGCAGCGCTTGCCGTTCCCTCTGGCAGGACGCCGACCGGCTCCCCGGTGGAGAGGTACCGCGCGGCCGCTCGAAGGCCGGCAGACCCGCCGATGGTGCCCGACTCGCGGGCGGAGACCAGGCCGAAACCGTACATCCGTGCGAAGCGGGCCAGCAGGACGCGCATCCACGAGCGCGGGACCGTCAGCGGGCCGAGGTGGACGTCGAGCAGCTCCGAGGCCATGAGCCAGTGCAGCTCGCGCTGGCGCCCGCTCGCCTCCCAGACTGCGGCATTGACGACCATGGCACCCCATCCTGCCCAGAGACCCGGTCGCTCGTAGTGATTCCCCACCACGATGAATGGCCCGTCGACGGGGAGCACCTCCGTATTGAGCGCGACGGGATGGGGCACGGCTCCCTGGAGCCCGTGAGCCGAGTCAGCGCCGAGGCTTCGCCTCCGCTCCCGCGCGAGGTCGATCCCGATTTGCGCAAGGTGCATCTTTGGGAATCGGTAACGGGATGTAGTCTTCGAGGGCAACGCTCGCAGGGCTGGCGGGGGAACCTGGTGCATGCAGCACTCCGCGACTTGCAGTATCCGGCGCCTCAAGAGCCAGCGGCGGCGCTGTCATGTGGCCGGACTGTCCGCCATACATGACTTAGCGGGGGAATGCCTCGCGGACGCCGCCGTCTACGGGGATCATCGCACCCGTGGTCCTGGCAGATCGGCTGCTCGCCAGCCAGAGCACTGCCTCCGCGACGTCTTCGGCCGTGACGCGCACGCGGAGCAAGTTGCGCTCCCGATAGTACTCCTCCAGCTCCTGGACGTCGATGCCGTGCGAGGATGCGCGTTGCCGCCTGACCTCTCCTGACCAGAGGCCGGAGCCCTCGAACACCGCATCCGGGTTAACGACGTTCACCCGAACGCCGTGTTCGCCACCCTCGATGGCGAGCACGCGCGCGAGTTGGACCTCCGCTGCCTTGGCTGCGCTGTAGGCGCCGAAGTCCCGGCCGGGTGCCGTCACGTTCTTTGTCGCAATGAAGACGACGCCGCCGCCCATGGCCTGCTCCTGGAAGAGGCGCATCGCCTCTCGCGCGACGAGGAAGTGGCCGGTGGCATTGACGGCAAGGCTGTGCTGCCATTCAGCGAGGCCAAGTTGGTGGATGGGGGCGACATGTGCCACGCCCGCATTGGAAACGAGCACGTCGAGCCCCCCGTACGTGAGGCGGGCGAGCTCGAAAGCGGCGGCCACCGAGCGCTCGTCGGTCACGTCGAGCCTCGTCGCCACCGCCCGCCCGGCCCCATTGGCTTGTACGATCGCGTTCGCGACCGCGTCGGCGCCGGATTCGTCGAGGTCGGTCACGATGACGTGCGCGCCCTCGCCGGCAAGACGGCGCGCGATCGCAGACCCGATCCCGCGCGCCGCTCCGGTCACCAGCACGATCCGGCTGGCAAGCTCTCGCTCCGGCGGCGCGAGGGTCAGCTTATATAGCTCCAGGGGCCAATACTCGGCGTCGAAGCCGTCCTTCTCGCTCAGCGACGCGTAGCGGTCCACCGACTCCGCGCCGGCGATCACCTGAATGGTGTGGCGGTAGATGTCGGCCGGGATGACGCAGGTGCGGCTATCTCGGCCAGTCGTCCACATGCCGATCCCCGGCACGAGCACGACGCGTGGCGCCGCATCGAGGAGAGGCTCGTTCGTGCGATGTCGCTCGACGTAGGCCAGATAACGATCGGTGTAGGCAGACAGTTCCTCTCGGATCGCTTCGTTGAGGGCCGCCGCGCTCGAGGGATCTGGGACGTCAACGATGAGCGGGCTTCGCTTCGTGTTGAGGAGATGGTCCGGCGTCGCCGGACCGACCTGTGCGAGCTCGTCCATACGCTCCGAGCCGATGAACTCGAGCACGTCCGAGCCGTCTTCGAAGCGCAAGATCTTGGGGGCTCGGGCGCTTACCCCCGCGCGCAGCGACGGAGCGACACGGGCTGCCACGGCGCGGCGCTGAGCGTCGGGGAGGGCAGTCCGGCGGGTTGGCCCAAAGATCCGTCGGCCCGCCGCGCGGCCGCGGGCGAAGTCCTCAGCCCGTGCGACGAGCGTGATGTGTCGTTCGTAGGCCTCCTTCGCTGTCCCGCCCCACGTGATCAGTCCGTGATTGATGAGCACGACACCCTGAGCCAACGGGTTGGCGCGGACGGCGAGAGCGACCTCTTTCGCGAGCAGGAATCCGGGACGTCGATAAGCGACGACGGCGACGGAGTCTCCGTACACGTCGCCGACGACGTCTTCACGTCCTGCCGTGTTCGTGATCGAGAGGACGGAGTCCGCGTGGGAATGCGCAACCGCGCGGCCGTCCAGGTAGCCGTGGAGCAGCGTCTCGATGGAGGGGCGTGGCGCCGCGGGGTCGATCATGCACCGGGCGAAGTACGCGACCATCTCTTCGTCGCTCATATCCTCGCGCGCGAGGCTGGCCCGGATCTCTTCGAGACGGACGGCGGGGAAATCCCTCGGTTGGGCGACTTTCATGTCCGACCCGGTGCCCTTGATGTACATGACCTGCGTAGGTCGTCCGAGCAGGTCCAGCTCCTCAACTTTCGTCGAGGTGTTGCCCCCACCCCAGAGTACGAGCGCTTCGTCCTGTCCCATCACGCGGGACATGTAGACGAGCTGATCGAGGGCGCTCGCACCCGCTTCGGCGTCGCTCCATCGACTTTTCACCACTGCAGCTCCCGTCCGGGGGATCTCGAACCGCCTGATTCTACTCCCAGTCGACCTGACGGTCGCGCAAGCCGTCGCCGGGCGTTTTCGGACCGTGGTTTCGGCGGCATGCCTGTGCGTCCTATACTCCCTGGAGGGAATGCCTCATCGTCCAGGAGCTGTCTGGCCGATGGGAGAGGGTCCGTATGCTGGAAGAGCTGTACCGCGACGTCATCCTCGCCCACTACCGTTCGCCCGAACACCGGGGGGCGATCCAGGAACCGGACGTCAGCGGGTATGCGCACCATCCCCTGTGCGGTGACGAATTGAGTGTCGCCGCGCGCGTTCGCGGTGACCGTATCGTGGACGCGGCCTTCGAGGCGCGCGGCTGTTCCATTGTCCACGCCTCGGCCGACATGATGTCAGACGCCGTCCGCGGGAAGACGATGACCGAGGCCGCGACTCTGGCGGAGCGTTTCCAGGCGATGATGCTGGACTCTGGGGACGATCAATTCGAGGATCTGGGTGACCTCGCCGTCTTCCAAGTCGTGAGGAGGTACCCGGTCCGGGTCAGGTGCGCGCTCCTCCCGTGGACGACGCTTGTCGAAGCCTTCGATTCGTATCGGGAAGACCGCACGGGGGACAACGGTCGATGAGCGCGGAGGGATTCATCGCAGAGCACGTGCCACGTCTGCGTTCTCTTGCCATCGTCGCCACCCGGGGAACGTCGAACAATCTGTTCCAGGTCGCGACACTCGTCCGCGCGGCAACGGCTCTGGAGGCGGCCGTCGACGTGCTGTTCCGAGATGATGCGTTGCGGAAACTCCAAAGGGATCGACTCAACGTACCCGAATGGTCTCTCGCGTACGCGCGTGTCCAATCGCAGCTCGAGGAGCGGCTCCAGGCGGCGGACTTCACCGATATGGAGACGTTCTTGCGCGACGCCAAGGAACACGGTGACGCGGTCCACTACTGGGCGTGCTCCGAAACGCTCGGATCAGACTGTCTCCGTCTCGCCGATCTGTCTGAGCTCGTGGACGAGGAGCGGCCGACGGACGAGTTCCTTGCTTTCGCGTGCGGCGCCGATGCTCTCATGATCTTCTAGTTTACGGATCCGTCGGTCGTCCGTTCGATATCTGGGACGGCGAGACGACCGCAGCCTCGACCGGGACGATGGGCAACGTGACCATGAAGGTCGACCCGCGCCCTGGATTGCTCTCAGCCCAGACCCGTCCGCCGTGGGCCTCAACGATGCCGCGGGAGATGCAGAGGCCCAGTCCTGCGCCACGGG
>WHTR01000146.1 GCA_009377635.1 Chloroflexota bacterium | reverse complement strand
CAGCTCACACACGACCCTCATGTCGTTCGGCGTGCAGCTGGCGAACTATCAGCAGCTTCGGGACGCCCTGAGCTTCCTACGAGGGAACGGTGTCCGCGTGGAGACGGACCTGATTCCGCCGGAGCTGTACCCGGGGATCGATTACTCGGCCCACGCCTTCGACCCGGACGGCCATTGTATCCAGCTTTACTACGCGATGGAGCAGGTCGGCTGGGACGGCAGGACTCGGGCGAAGTCCGAACGCAGGCAGGTGGACCCGCGAGACTGGCCGCCGGCGGTCGAGCCGATGTCGGACACGTTCAAGGGCGAGCCATTTCTGGGCCCGTGGGGGTGAGGGGAACCGATGTGCCGTTGGCGGACGAGCGTTCTATCGCGTCGAGCAGCCGATGAAGCTGAACCGCGTCGTCAAAGGTCGGCGACGGATGCTCGTCAGCCCGGATGCTCTCCGCGAATCTGCGCATCATCTGCGCGACATTGACCGGAGTCCCATCGGGCACCTCGGGTGGGATCCAGCGGAGCTCTGACGGCACCTCCAGATCGGCCAGCTGCGCGTCGCCGGAGCGCGCGCCCTGGAGGTGAAGCGCTTCGGCCTGCGACTGCCGGCCGGTCGCAGTCAGCGTCCCCTCGGATCCGTAGATCTCGATCCGTAGCCCGGATCCATGCCACGGGATCGTCCCGACGACCAGGCTGGCCACGCCACCGCCATCGAGCCGACCGGTGAACGCAACGTAGTCGGGCGCGTTCGCATCCACGGTGCCACCGCCTCGGAGTGGCCACTGGGGTGCCAGCGTGTCGACGATGGCCGATGTCTCGACCAATGGACCGACGCACAGGCCAAAGGCCGCGATCGCGTGGCCGGCGGAGATCGACAGGGTGTGGGCGCCCGCCGCCTTGTCCGCGCGCCAGACGCCATCGGGCGCACGCTCCTGCAGAAGCCCCGGTTGGAAGGAGGTCATCGTGGCCGATAGCACCCGGCCGATCCAGCCGTCCGCGACGAGCTGACGTAGACGCAGGATGCTGGGAGAGGCGTACGCCTGGAGCCCCACCATGCTGTGGAGACCGCGCGCTGCGGCCAGCTCCGCCATCTCGAGCGCCTGTGTCGTGGTCGCACCGAGCGGCCACTCGCAATAGACGTGCTTGCCGACCTCCAGGGCCGCGATGACGATCTCGTGGTGGTTCGGCACCTTAACGCAGACGTCCACCACGTCGATCTCCGGATCGCTGACCAGATCGCGGTAGTTCCAGTAGGCGCGCTTCGCCTCGTACTTCGCCGCCGACGCCTCAGCCGACTCACGCTTCGTTGTGCACACTGCGACGAGGTCGAATTCCGGCAGCGCCAACAGCGCGGGCATATGCGTCCGTGAGGCCCAGCCGACGGTGGGATTTGCACCCACAACGCCGATGCGAAGCTGCTCGGCCATGCCTTACCTCCTCAGTTCAGCAAGCGGCGCAGAGACCGCCGTCTCGGCCTTCGTGATGAACTCCAGCATCGCCGGCACGCCGCTGTCAGTCATCTTGATCGCGCGCTTGATCGCTGGCACGATCCCGTCAGGAGTCGTGACGCGCTCGCTCCACCCACCGAGCGCCTTCGCGACGGCGCTGTAGTCGCCTCCCTGCCGAAGGGCGTCGAATCGCTCGGAGGCGATGCCGGTCGAGCGGATCTCTGCCGCCATGGTTCCATTGTTCAGCACCACGAGGAGAATGGGAATCTGGCTCCGAACGGCTGTCTCGAAGTCCATGCCGGTCATGCCGATGGCGGCGTCGCCCATCAGGTTGATGCACAGCTTCTCGGGGGCCGCGAGCTTCGCCCCCATGATGGCGCCGAGGCTGAAGCCGAGCTGGGTTGACTTGCCCCAGCCGATATAGCTTCCGGGAGCGATGGCCTCCCAGAACGGAACGATCTGGTTTCGCGGCCCGCCCGAGTCGTGCGTGATGATCGTGCTGCGACGATCCACGGTGTGCATCAGCTCCCAGATGACCCGATACGGGCTGAGCGGCACCTCGTCCGACGTGAGGTGGGGGATCCACTCGGCGAGCCATGCCTCCTTGACTGCATTGATCTCCAGCGGCAAGTCGCTTCCGTCCGTTCGGCGGCCGCGTGCCTTCGCCTCGTCGATGAGCTGCCTTAGCACGAGCTTGGCGTCCCCCAAGAGGGCGATGTCGGCCGGGTAGTCCTTGTTGATGTCCCACTCGTTGTTCGTGGCGTGGATCATCAGCTTCCCGGGCGGAATCGTCACGCCGAACGGCGTCCGCGTGAAGCTCGTGCCGATGCCGAGCACGACGTCGGCCTTCTGCACGAAGTGCGCGACGGGCCCGGTTGTCGTGGAGCCGCCGCTCCCCAGCGCGAGTGGGTGATTCTCGGGGAACCCGCTCTTTCCAGGCAGCGTGGTCATCACGGGGATCTGCAACAGCTCGGCCAGCTCCATGAGCTCGTCGGTCGCTCCGGCGAGCAGGATACCCTGACCAGCGTGGATCATCGGCGCCTTCGCCTTGAGGAGCGCACCCGCGGCCTCTCGGATCTCCGCAGGGTCGGCCATGCTCTTCACGCCTCTGGTCGCCGGCACGTAGTCAAAGGACCCCTCGCTCTCCTCCGCGATGACGTCGTGAGGAACCTCCAGCAAGACCGGCCCGGGCCGGCCCGTTCGCAGCTCGAAGAATGCCCGCCGCATGAGATCCGCGATGCGGTCGGTGGAGGGAATCGTGGAGCACCACTTCGTGACCCCGGCAAAGTTCCTGGCCGCCCAGAAGCTCGGTTGCACGTCCAGCCGTCGGCTGTCCCGCGCGCCGGGCAGGAGGAGCATCGGGATACCGTTCGCGTACGCCTGGGCAACGCCCGCGTACGAGTTCTCGGCGCCTGGCCCCCATTGCATGACGAATACGCCGATCCGCTGTCCCCGAGATGCTCGCGAGAAGCCGTCGGCCATGTTCACGCCAACTCGCTCCTGCCGGCAGACGATGGTGCGAATGTCCGCCTCTGCGATGGAGTCGATGAGCGGATTGGCCGGAAAGCAGAAGACCGAGTCCACGCCCTCCCGCCTGAGGGCCTCGGCGACCATCGCGCCGCCTTTCATGCGTGCCTCCTCGTCCCTGCGATATCTCCGACTCCTGGACGTTCGCGGAACGCCTGCGCCATCATATCACGCCCCGGACGCAAATCGGACCGGCTCACGGCAATCGGCTGTCGTGTCAGAACGGATGTCCTGGGGAGCGCGTGTGCTGCGAAGTGACACGGTGCCAACTCGCGCAAGGAGCAGCGAGCCCACGATGCGCGAACTATGGGCGCGCGGGTCTCAGCTCATGCTGTGCGGATGGAAGCCGCCGGGGTAAGGAAGCATTCGAACCAGCTCCGTGTGCGGCGCGCCACGTCCTCGAGGGTGCCGGGCTCCTCGAACAGGTGCGTGGCGCCAGGGACGATGTCCAGCCGTTTCTCCGCTTGAAGTTGGTTCATCGCTCGCCGGTTCAGCTCGATAACGGGGGCGTCGCTGCCTCCCACAATCAGCAGCGTGGGGCACCGCACCCGCGCGAGTGCGCTGCCGGCGAGGTCGGGACGCCCGCCCCGGGACACGACCGCTCGGACGTGCTCCGGGCGTTCCGCGGCGGCGACGAGCGCTGCGCTCGCGCCAGTGCTCGCGCCGAAATAGCCAATCCGAAGCTGCCCGGTCCCGGGATGCTGCTTCAGCCAGTCGGTCGCGTCCACGAGCCGCTGTGACAGTTGCCCGATGTTGAAGCGGAGACGGCCGGTGTGGACGTCCTGCGCCTCCTCCTGCGGAGTCAGGAGGTCCATGAGAAGCGTCCCCATCCGTCCTTGCCGCAGAACGCGCGCAACGAAGCGGTTCCGCGGGCTGTGTCGGCTGCTGCCGGTGCCGTGAGCAAAGAGGACAATGCTCCGAGCGCCCTCCGGAACGAGCAGGTTCCCCTCGAGTTCGACCCCGCCTGCCGGAATCCAGGTAAGCCGTTCCTCTGGGTTGACCGGTGGTCCTGTCCATTCCATTGTTCGCTCTCAGCATGTCCACGGAGCTGGACGTTGTGTCTGGCTACCGGCTCATTGTGCGGACTCGATGTTGCTCGCCGCATCGCGCCCCGTCAATCCTGGGTGAACGGGAGCGTCCCGGTCCAGCCTCAGCATGTCACATCGTGTGTCGGTCGCAGCTTGCCGCGGGCGTCGCCCTCTTCAGGCACTCTTGCGCGCGGTGGCCACTCGGGCCGCGGACCGCGCCAGGAGGCTGGTGATCTCTTCGTCGGTCGTCTGCGAGAAGTCTTCGTACCAGAGTCCCACCGCGTGGAATGGCTCGGGCGTCATGATGCACACGACTTCGTCGACCTCCTGGCGGAGCTCATCGCAGGCTGCGGCGGACCCTGTGGGCACGCCCACCACGGTTCGCGCCGGTCCCTGCCCCCGAAGTGCAGACACTGCCGCGCGCATCGTGGACCCAGTCGCGAGTCCGTCGTCAACCACAATCGCGGTCCGATCTCTCGCCTCCGCCGCTGGTCGTCCGGACCGATACGCCCCCTCGCGCCTCTGGAGCTCGTGCTGCTCGCGCGTCGCGACACTGTTGATCACGTCGTCGCGAATGCCGAGCGCGTGGACCACCTCGCGGTTGAGGACGCGTATGCCACCGCTTGCGATGGCGCCCATGGCCAGCTCCTCGTGCCCAGGGACCCCCAGCTTTCGCACGAGAAATACGTCCAGCGGTGCTTCGAGCGCCTCGGCGACCGGATACGCAACCGGTACGCCGCCGCGGGGCAGTCCGTATACGAGGAGGTCTCGGCGATGGGCGTAGTGCATGAGCTGCTCCGCCAAAACGCGACCTGCATTGGCCCGGTTTGGATATCGCTCTGGATTCGTCGTCCGTCCTGCCATTGAGCGCCTCCCTGGCAGCTTCCATCGTCCGCTCACTTTACCATTATGAGACAGCCAAGACTGCGGGAGACCGCTTGTTGGGTCAATCAATAACAAGCCGAACACGGCTGATCTACAATCCGGGGCAGCACATGGCTGATGGAGCGGATCGTGCGAGAGCTGTCGAGATGCCGAGGATGGGGCCTCGGTGTGTATGTCGCGTGTCTCGTCCTCGGCGCCGGCGCCGCGGTCATCCTGGTCGCCGCGGCTGCCGACCTCGCAGAGCGCGGATCGGGCACCGAGACGCTGGCACAGCACTACTTCGCAGCCCTCGAAGCGAAGGATCTGCAGGCAGCGCTCGACGCCATTGATCCCGAATTCCGCAAGCAGGCGACACCATTCGTCGAGAGCAACCTTGGAAACACCTACCGCGTCACCGGTGTCGCCGTGCGTCACACGTCAGTCGTCGCACGCCTCGGCGGTGCCCCTGCTGGGCCGGTCGAGGTCACGGTGTTTCTCGATATCACGCAGCGGGAGAACGGGTTCCAATGGCAGGCGGGCCCCCGCGTTCCGGTCGTTCAACGGGACGGACGGCTCTACCTCGCTCGGCCGCCGCTGGAGCCGGCCGAAGACTACGACCAACGTGCGTAGCGGGCTGGCAATGGGGGGCGCACCCGGCTGAAAACTGGTTAGGCGCGTTCAGGAGCACGAGCGTACTCACCTTCCCCGGAAGACGATCCGAATGCCCGTCCCATCGAAACTGTAGCGGCGGCGGATCTGGTTCTCCAGATAGCGCCGGTACGAGAAGTGCACGATGGAAGGCTCGTTGACGAACAGCACGAACGT
>WHTR01000145.1 GCA_009377635.1 Chloroflexota bacterium | reverse complement strand
CTGCCACCAGAAGGTGCCGATGGCCAGAGCGAGACTGGATGCCACCCAGAGCGAGGCTGCCAGTGCCATCCGCTGGCCGAGCGTGCCTCCAACATGGGGCGTGAAGCCTGTCCCGCGGGTCTGGGCCCCGCCATCCCCGCCGCCTCGCGCGGCGTCCTCTGTGCGCGCCATGTGCGCGGTCACCCTCCTGTCTCTGCCCCTGACAGTGCTGCCAGACTGCTCTGGTTCGCTCGCGCCCAGGCTTCGAGCCGCTGGCTGAGCGCGGCCACCTTCCCACCGTTGGCCTCGAGAAGATTGTTTGCCTCTGCCGGGTCATCGGGCAGGTAATAGAGCTCACGCGGCCGCGGCGCTGTCGCGCCGTCCGAGATGAGCTTCCACCCGTCTGCGCTGACAATCGAGATCTGTTCGTCTTCTGAGAGGACCGAGATGGCCAGGCGGTCAGTGCCCGATTCTGTCCCGTTGATCAACGGCACGACGCTCCGCCCCTGCGCCCGCTGGGGGATAGGGACACCTAGGAGATCCAGGACCGTGGGCATAATATCGATCAGCTGCAGCGGCGGCTCGATGACCTTGCCCTGGTCGAGAATCCGGGGATCATACACGATGATCGGCACCTGAATCCCAGCCGTATATAGGTCCGTCCCGTGGAGCCAATACGCTCCGACCGGCTCCGGCCGATCACCGAGGGACTCACCGTGATCAGCCGTCAGCACGACAATTGTGTTCTCGAGGAGCCCTTCCCGGGCCATGTAGCCGAGCAATTGGCCAACGTAGTGGTCTGCATACGAGACCTCCGATGCGTAGGTAGCGCGCAGGTATTCCACGTCCTCCGCGCTCGGCTCGAAGGTGCCCTCCCCCATTGCCCACATGGTCTGCATGCTTCCATCGTAAGTCTGCCCATCGTATTGGCCGTACAGCTCGCTCCACGGCTCCGGAGCCGTCCACGGATAGTGGGGGTCGAAGTAATGGACCCACAGAAAGAAAGGCGCGTCCCCGAAGTTCGCGAGCCAGTTGATCGTCGCGGCCGTGGTCACGTCGGCGCGCCCGTCGAGGTCCGACTCGGTCGCGTCCTGGACGCCGAGCAGCGCTTCGACGGCGCTTCCCACCGCGAGCTGGTCCGTGACGCGCCGATAAATACCGGCCAGGGCGGCCGTGGCCGGATTGCTGAGCAGGGCGGGCTCGTTCACAACGAACGCCGAGTATGTCTGGAACCCCTGGTGCAATCCCGAGAACGCGGGCTCCAGGCTCGTCCACGGAATGATCCCGCCAGTGACATACCCGCTCCGCTGAAGAATCTCAGCCAGCGTGTCAAAGGTATCTGACAGCCGATCGACCATGTGCATCCGAACGCCATTGACAGCGGGGTAGGTTGACGTGAAAAGCGACGCCAGGGATGGGTTGGACTGCGGCTGCTGCGTGTAGGCGTTGCAGGACAGCGCGCCGTGATTCGCCAGCAGGTCCAACGACGGGGTCTGGATCCACGTGTTGCCGCATGCGCCGACATGGTCCGCTCGGAGAGCATCCACCGTGATCAGAAGGAGATTGGGCTTCTCGGCGTTCGCGGTACCACCCCGTGCCGGCGCCCCGCCCAGACTCGCCTGCAGGTCCACAAAGAGATCCTCCTCCAACACGCCCGGATCGACCTCCCGAAGCGCCGGTCCGGACACGACCGTTTCTACCGCGTGTCGGCGTGCTTCGAGGATCGCCTGCGACGGCAGCACGAGCGCGAGCGCGACGGAGGCGGTGATGCCGACAACCGCGACCCGCCTCGTATGGGCAAGCAGCCGATGCGCAAACGAGCGGGCGATTGGGTAGACCAGCACGCCGATGCCGATCGCCACGATGAGGATCGAGAGCGCCAGAGGTGTCGGGAGGGCCTCGTTCGATAATGCCGCGTGGGCCCGGTATGCCCAGAGCAACCCGGCGAGCACCAGCACGATCGCCACCGTGCCGGCGACGAAGAGTGCAGCGATGGTTCTCGGCGCGGTTTTCAGTCGAGCGACCTGCAGCACGCCGGCAAGGGCGGCGCCGGCGAGCGCGCTGAGCCCTCCGATGACGAGCGCGTCGACGATGACGGCGTAGATCGCCGCCTCGATCAACGCGGTGCGCATGACCGGTGCGTGGCGGAGCAGCGACGCGCCCTCGACCGATCCGGCGGCAAGTCCGCCGATGAGTCCCAGCAGCAGTCCGCGTGTAAAGCCTATCCAGAGGGATCGAGGCATCCGTTCACCATTCGAAGGAGCTCGTCAGGCTCGAAAGGCTTGCTGAGAAAGGAGCTTGCACCCGCCTCGACCGCCCGCCGCCGGTCCAGCGGGGCGGTGCGGGCGCTGACGACGATGACCGGTCGGTTGGCCCGTTCGCCCTCGCGGACCACACGACAGACGTCGAGGCCGTCGCCGTCCGGCAGCATCAGGTCAAGCAGGACAATATCCGGGTCCTGCTCCTGCAGCAGCCGGAGCCCCTCCCGCGCAGTCACTGCCTGGACGACGTCGTAGCCTTCGGTTGACAGCAGGCGCACGAGCATTCGGCCGAGCATCACATCGTCCTCAACTGCCAGCACGCGGAGCGGACGCCGCGCGATCTGGCTCTGACGATATGGACGCGACGAGAGGTCGTGGGTCACGCAACAATTCTTGAGACGGACGTGCAGCCCAGAATCTGGGACCTCCCTGGTCGGCCGGATGGGAGACGTACCGCGGAAGAACGAGGACGGGACTTTATGAGGGCCCGCTCAACTCAGCCTACCAGAGAAGATTAAGATCGGCGTAAGAGGAGATTAAGAGGTTCCTATGAATTTCTTGGCGGGGCGCGACCGAACCGCAGGCGACTCAAGGCATGTGGCCGGGAGTCGCAACCGGAATGTGCTCCCTACCCCTGGGGTCGACTGCGCGTCGACCTGCCCGTGATGCTGCTCGGCGACCCACTGCGCGATGGCCAGGCCGAGACCCGTGCCGCCGGTCGAACGGACGTTGCGCGAGCGGTAGAAGCGCTCGAAGATGTGCGGTAGGTCCTCCGCCTCGATCCCGGAGCCGGTATCCGCCACGGTCAGCGTTGCCTCGCCGCCGTCGATCCGCAGACCCAGCGTCACCGTCCCGCCCGGCGGCGTGTACTTCACGCCATTGTCGGCGAAGATCAGGAGGAGCTGCTTTAGTGCGTCGGCGTCGCCCAGGACCTCCACCGCCTCGACGGTGTCGAGCGCCAGCGTCACGCCGTTTGCGACTGGCTGCATCTCCCGATGGACCGTTCGGACCAGCTCATCGAGTTGCACGGGCTCGTGGACAAGCTCGTGGCCGGCGTCTGCCCGGGCAAGGGCGAGGAGCCCTTGAACGAGGCGAGACATCCGTTCTGCCTCGATGCTCACATCTTCCAGCGCCTCCCGCATGGACGGGGACTTCACCGCGCCGGTTCTCCGCAGCAGATCGACATTCCCCCGAATCGTGGTGAGCGGTGTTCGCAGCTCGTGGGAGGCGTCGGCAACGAACCGGCGCTGGGCCGTGAACGCCGCTTCCAGGCGATCCATCATCCCGTTGAAGGTCTCCACGAGACGAGCGATCTCATCGCGGGTGCCGACGGCGGGCAGTCGCACGTCGAGGCGTCCGGAGAGGCCGATCTGCCGGGCCAGCTCGGTGATGCGGCCGACTGGGCGGAGGGAGGCACCGGCCAGCAGCCATGCGACGACGATCGAGACTACCACGAGCGCCCCGCCAGCGGTGAGGAGCGCCCGTCGGAGGTTCGCGAGGGCATCCCCGAGCGGCCCCAGCGACCGCGCCACCTGGACGTATCCGAGGAACTCCTCCTCGGTCACGAGCGGCACAACGTGGACACGAACGCTCCTGTCGAGATCCCGCACCGTGGCGAAGACCTCCTCGCCATTCCCCGCCGCCTCGAGCCACGACTGCTCAACAGGGAGCTGCCCGGGGCCGAGACCCTCTGTCCGATCCACAACCTGGCCAGACGTGTCGAGCAGCTGGACATGGAAAGATGCGCCGGACGAGACGCTGACCGGTGGAATCGGCTCTTGCGGTCTGGGGGGGAGGGTCGCGAGGTTCTGAAACAGGGTGCTCTGGAAATTCGCTTGAGTGCGAAGCGACTCGTCGATCTCCGCCGCGAGGCTACGCTCGAGGAGCACGTAGGTGAGCGTGCCGAGCACGAGAATTGCGCCGACGACGACGAGGGCATTGAGGATGGCGAGTCGCAGGCGCAGGGGCACGGACTAGACCTCCCGCAGGACGTACCCCGCACCACGGACCGTTTGAATGAGTCGGCCCTCACCCCGAGCCTCGAGCTTCGAGCGCAGGTACCCGATGTAGACCTCGACGACGTTGGTGGGTCGGTCGAAGCCGGGGCCCCACACCGCGTTGAGGATCGCGTCGCGGCTCAGCACGCGCCTGGGGTGGCGCAGGAAGTAGCGAAGGAGCTCAAACTCGGTCGTCGACAGCAGGATCTCGCGGTTTGCGCGCCTCGCCGTGCGCGTGGCCGTGTCGAGCGCGAGGTCCGCATACCGAAAGGCCTCGCCGGCGGCCGTCTCCCGGCGCCGGAACAGGGCCCGCACCCGGGCGAGCAGCTCGTCGAGCGCAAACGGTTTGACCAGGTAGTCGTCTGCACCGCTGTCCAGCCCGCGGACCCGGTCCGTCACCTCGTCTTTGGCTGTGAGGAGCAGGATCGGCGTGTCGCCGGCTGCACGAACCCGGCGGCAGACTTCGAGGCCGTCCATCCCGGGCATCAGGATATCCAGAATGACGAGGTCCGGCTCATGCGCCCGGGCATGTTCGAGCGCGGTGGTCCCCGAGGCCGCAGTCTGCACGGAGTACCCCTCGAGGGCGAGAGCGCGCCGGAGAAGGTCGGTGATCTTTGGGTCGTCATCGACGACGAGGATGTTCGCGCTCATCTTACCGGAAAGTATACTTGGGCTGATGAATGTCTTTGCGAGCTACTTCTGGCTCTGGTCCATCATTGGCATCATGTGCGCCATGCTGCTCTACACGCTCGGCGCACTCATGAACCTTGGCGGGTTCTCGACGCCACTCAAGCGCTTCGCCCAGTGGGTCGAGGCGTCGCCGCTGAGCCTCAAGCTTGGGTTCGTCGTTCTGACGGTCGCGCTACTCTCGTACCCGTCGCTGATCCACAAGCTGTGGGCCGACGCCACGACTTCCGAGATCCAGCGCACGTTTGACGCGCTACCGGTGTTTCCGAGCGCGCGCGCTGCCCCTACCACTCAGGAGATGAACGGGCTCTACGACCCGACGAGCAGCGTCGGGATCTCCATCACGGGCTGGTACGGGACGGAGGCCGGCTTCGGCGACGTCCGGAGGTACTACGAGCGCGAGCTGGTGGACCGGGGGTGGGTGTCGGCGACGGTTCCGAGCGATTCATCCTTCCGGGCATCGGGCCCGACTACATCCGAGCCGACCAGGGCTGAGTTCCGCGACCGCCCGGACCCCGAGCTGACGAACTATGAGATCGTGCTGGCGACCCTCCCGTCCAACGTCCGCGAGGTGCCCGCCGAAGTGGCGGCATCGCCGACGGTGTTCGCCATCTCCTTCAAGGTCACGGATCCGCGCCTCACGACCCAGCTTGCCTGGTTTGTCGACTGCCTCTTCCTCCGTGCCCCGACGTTTCCGACCTGCGAGCCCATGGGCTGGAACCCGATGGAGTCCAACCTTGATCCGTCGATACCGACCATGGCTCCATAGAGCGTCAGTGAACGATCCGTCCCTTTCTCGGGCACGGATTCTCTGTCCGCGCCGCAGGGCATCACTCCTCGACGGCGATCCCCGCCTCGGAGATCTGCCCGCTCTCCTCGATCCGGAACGCGCGCACCCGCGGCTCGTTCCCTTGGAGCGAGCAGATGACGCAGAGGGCATCCTCGTACCACCGCGCCGGCCAGACCGCGACGTCCGT
>WHTR01000144.1 GCA_009377635.1 Chloroflexota bacterium | reverse complement strand
GAGTACTGTGCCGCAGACCGGGATCGCCTGATCGGCTTGGGCGTCATCCCATGGACCGGGATCGCGGACGCTCTCGCCGAATTGGAACGTTGCGCGCGCATGGGGCTCAGGGGCGTCCACGTTGGCGTGTTCCCCGGCGGCAAGGGGTATCCGACGCCCGAGGATGACCGATTCTGGGCTGCGGCAATCGAGATGCAGATGCCCGTCGCGGTCCACGAGGAGTTCGACCGGACCGGATCCCGCGCCGGGCCAGTGCTGAGCTACACGGGTGAGTTCCGCGAGGTCGCGGACCGGCTCGGTTCGGTGCGCGAGCTGGGTTTCCAGGTGTCGAAGTTCGCGCGCCTCGGCGGAGTCAACGCCGTTCAGCTCACGCTGGCAGGGGTGTTCGACCGCTTCCCCGATCTCAAGATCTTCTTCGCGGAGACGCAGATCGGCTGGATCCCGTACTTCCTGGAGATGGCGGACGTCCGCTACGAACGGCATTTGCACTGGGCGGAGGATTTGTACGGATTCAAGCCGCTGAAGGCCCTCCCCAGCGAGTACATCCGCGAGCACTGCTCCTGGGGTTTCCAGCACGACTTCTTCGGCGTCAAGAGCCGCCACGACATCGGAGTGGACCGACTGATGTGGGCCATCGATTTCCCGCACCAGGATTCCGAATGGCCGATGTCGATGGAGCTCGTCGGGCACATGTTCGCCGGTGTCTCGGCAGCCGAGAAGGAACAGATGGTGTGCCGGAATGCCGTAGAGTACTTCCGTCTCGAGGAGGCGTCCGCCTCGCCAGCGCCGGCGCGGGCGGCGGTCGGGCCTGGGTGACGGCCGTCCCGGGGGAGCGACAGGCTCCCACACGGGGCGGCGGACCGCCTATTGCGTCGATCAGAGCGCGGAGGCAGGACCATGAGTGAGGGAGGACGCATGCAGTCGACGGCAGCCGTTGCCGCGAACGCAGAGTGGGGCACGGTTCTTGAGCGGATCGGGCTGCACGAGGAGGGCACCGGGCCGGCCCCGGACCTGGCGCTGCTATTCGCAAGCCCCGACTACGCGGATATGGAGACACTCGTCTCGCAGGCCTACCGCCGAAGCGCGGCGTCCGTGCTGATCGGGTGCACGGGGCAGGGAGTGATCGCCATGGGCCGCGAGGTGGAGGACGATACTGCGGTCGCAATCCTCAACCTGATGTTGCCCCGGACCGAGCTACACCCCCGCCATGTCGAGGCCCAGGACCTGACGAGGCTGGTGAGCCCGGACGACTGGCGCCTGTGGGCTGGCCTCCCCGCCGACCGGGTCAACGCCTGGGTCATCTTTGCCGATCCCTTCACATTCGACCCGGAGCACCTCATCGAGGGCCTGTCGATGGCCTACCCGGGCACGACGATCGCGGGCGGGCTGGCATCTGGCGACGGGTCGCGGGGTGGAACGACGCTGTTCCTCAATGGCGAGGTTTTCACGTCCGGAGCCATCGTGCTGGCGCTGGGCGGCGCCTACACGCTCCGTTCGGTGGTTGCTCAGGGAGCGGCGCCCATCGGCCAGCCGTGGACCATCACGTCCGCCGAGCGGAACATCCTGCGCACCATCGGGAACCGCCCCGCGCTGGAGGTCCTGCAGCAGACGCTGCACGGCCTCTCAGACGAGATGCGGGAGCGGGCGGCGCGGAACCTGCTCGTCGGGTTGGCCATGAACGAGTACCAGGAGCGCTTCGAGCGGGGAGACTTCCTCATCCGAAATCTCATCGGCGCAGACCCGCAGAGCGGAGCTCTGGCGATCGGCGCCGTCCCCGACGTGGGGCAGACGCTTCAGTTCCAGGTTCGAGACGCCGCCGCGGCGGACGAGGACCTCCAGAGCCAACTTGCCTCGGCGCACGGGCAGCTCCAGGATGTCGAGGTGGCAGGAGCCCTCCTCTGCACCTGTAACGGACGAGGGGTCGGGCTGTTCGGCGTGCCGGACCACGACGCACGCCTTGTCGCCGAGACGCTCGGTCCGCTCCCGCTCGCGGGGTTCTTCTGCAACGGCGAGATCGGCCCCGTCGGTGACCAGACCTATCTCCACGGTTTCACCGCCAGCCTCGCCCTGTTCGTTCCTGTCGGTGACCGGCCGGCGTGAGTCCGCGCCCCTCGCCTTCCCAGGAGGACAGATGTGCGCGTCGGGTCAGCGGATGAGGCCGAGGGAGCGGACGGCTTCGGTGGCAGTGGGCATTGAGTCCGCCCAGAGCCATTCGATGGGCAGCTTCAGCCCGCGCAGCACCGTGCTCTCGAACGTGCCCTCGCGCCCTGCCGCTGCCAGGTGAAAGTGGCCCTCGGGGCCGAGCTGGTAGAACTCGGCCTGGCGGCGGTCGGGGTCGATAAGCCAGTACTCGCGAATGCCAGCTTGCTCGTACTCGACATACTTGTCGCCCCGGTCGCGCGCGAGGCTCTCGGGTGACATGACTTCCACGACGAGGTCGGCCGGGCCGTCGAGGTACGTCGGGCGCAGCCGGTCCAGGTGCTCGCGGGCAACAAACAGAAGGTCCGGCTCACGTGCGGAGCCGGGCGGCTCCGGCAGGCGCATCAGGAATGGTGCCTGGAGCACCGTGCCACGTTCGTGCGCCTCCGCCCAGAACCGGAATACGATGAGTAGGAGGCTCGTGACCTCCTGGTGGTGTCGGCGAGCCGGCGAGACCATCTGCACCTCCCCCTTCACCCATTCGGCCCACGTGTCCTCATCCAGCCAGTCGTGGAACTCCTCGAAGCTCAGCTTCCCGGCCGGTGGGAGTCGGGTTGGGGCGGCGATGTAGGCGATGTCTTGCGCGCTCATGGGGAGCGACCCTCCGATCGGCGCCTTTGGCCGATTATAGCAGCGGTGGATCACTGGCCAGTGCGATCTCCTCGAAGCCGCGGTCGGGTCCGTCTGCAACCCGCAGCCAGAGGCGCCGCTGCGCTGGCGCGAAGAGGGTGCTGTAGATCGTGCACGGGTTCCAGATGGTGCAGTACTCGTTCAGCGCCGGGCTGCGCGTCCGCGTGTCGACGAGCAGGCGCGCCAGCGTCCGAGCATCGCGATCCGTGCGGTTCTCGACGGTGCAGAGCTCTTCCAGACGCGCCAGGCGCTCGATGGAGCTCGGGAACGCCAGGTTGGCATGGTGGCGGACCAGCTCGGCCGCATTGAAGTGGTTCGTTGCCCCGACCCACCCGTCCTCCGCGTGGCGAACGGCGAACCGCCAGGGGGTGAACTCGACAACCGCAACGGCGCCCTCGTCGCCCGATCCCAGCAGAACGTTGTGTCCCTGCGTGCGCCGCGCTCGCCGGAGAATCGTGACCGCCTCCTCCAGCGTCCGAGCCTCTTCCATGATCCGTCGGTAGAGAAACGGGCACGGCGTGGCGAGCGGCTGGTTGCGGATCGTCGCCACGACGAGCGCTGCGAGGAGTATCCCTCGGTCGCTCAATGCCGTGGCCGCGCCGACGAAGCCCGGCCACGCGACGGAGACGAATCGCGCTCCGTCGGCCGGGGCGTACTCCACCACGACGACGTGCTCCTTCATATACGTGGTCGCGGCCCAGACGTCGTCGCCGACGGCGCTCGTCACAAAGTAGTCCAGGTTCCGGCCGCAGATCAGCTCGCCCGTGGCGGTTCGATCGGGCGACACCGCGAAGGCAGAGCAGCCGAGGCGACCGACCATCGCCCCCAGTGGACGGAGGATCGCGAGAACGTCGTCGACGCAGTTCACCAGGAGCAGGTCACGGTAGCTGACGTCCGCCGCCCGTGCGATGCCGGCGATCTCCTGGCGATACCGGCGGGGGATCTGCGTCGCCATCAGCGCGGTGACGGCACGTGCCGCGCGCCGCAAACCCCACCCGACGACGCCAGGCTGACCGGAGAGAATGTGATGGTGGACAGCGTCAATGAGGTTGCGGATCTCATCGCGCAGCAGCTCTCCGTGCTGGAGGCCCATCTCACGGGGGCTGCCCTCAACGCGGATCTGGAGAAAGCCGGCCCGCTGGACCCGACGGCTGTGCTCCGCGCTGCTTCCGGAGCGCGGCGGTGCCGTCACCTGCTCGTGCTCGCTGGTGGGCTCTGGTTGATTGGCCTTGATCATGTCAGCTCAGCTCGTCAGGCGCATGAGCAGGACGATCCCGAATGCCACCAGCAGCGGCTCGATGACCAGCGTGAGGGCACGGCTGAAGCTGTGCATCGGCCGGGCGGCGTCGACCAGCACGCGCAACGTCAGCGCCGCGAGGAGCGCGACGGTGACGACGGCCTGAAGGATGGCGACGAGCAGGCCCGGATTCTCGAGGAGCGGCCCCAGCAGGGCTCTCACGCGATCTCTCCTCGCTCGTGCTCGGAGCTGGCATCCGTTGGACGGTTCACGCGCGACCGAAAGGTCCGTGACGCCGGCCGGTCGTTGGAACGATCAGGGCTGTGCGATGCATCCGTCGGAGCCGGCCCAGCGGGAGCGAGCGGTGCGTGCGCTCCGAGAGCACGATCCGATGGGCGATTCCGCGCGGCGACGAGCTGCGCGACCGCTCCCGCGAGGCTCAGCAGGATGAGCGCGACGAGCGCCAGATCGGGCGACCACACGCCACCGTAGAGCATGACGAGCGCGGCTACCAGGTCGACAGCCACACTGACGGCAACAACGAACGTTATCCACATCACGCGGTCACCGATGCCCAGCAGCGGCACGACTGCCAGTCCAGGGCCGAGCAGGAAGAAGGCAAGCACCACCGGAGGCCGCACGAACGAGCCGAGCGGCAGATACGTCACCACCAGCGCGAGCACGGCGAGGGCGGCGACGCCGACCGGTACCGCGAGCTCGCGCCTTGCCCACACCCGAGGGGGCAGCTTAGTCTGCCAGCCTGAAGATTGCTGCGTCATCGTTGGCGAACACTCGCACGAACTGCTCTGATTGGGTCAACGCCTCACGGAAGCGAGCGAGGATCCCGGGCGGCTCGCCTTGCATGAGCTCAAGCTCCGCGCCCTGGCTCCGCGTCAGAATCAGGTAGGCGCCCGCCGAACGGCTCTCCATACGCTCGGCGACCTCCTCTGCGGAGCGCGCGGGATCCTCCCGGACGAACGCGACGAGGGAGGCGTCGAAGTGCTCGTAGTCGTATCGCTCGTAATCACGATAGCGCCATGGAAGATTGTACGAGGCGGCGAGCAGGAGCGGCCGCTCGGGCCCACCGACGGCCGCCGGCGCCCCTCCCGCCAGATCCGACCCCGCGAGCTCGTACAGATAGCGGACCGCCTCGACATCCTGGACGGTCATGTAGTCCATCCGCTCGTTCCCGTAACGGGCGAAAAGGAACCCGACGAGAAGCACACCGCTCATGGCGACCACCGCGACGGCGGGGCGCCAGGGGAGGCGGCCTGCCTGAACAGGGGCGACGAGCGCAGCGAGGAAGAGCACGACGGGGGGCAGCGCGAACAGATACACGCGCAGGAGCATCTCGCCGCCGTAGGGTTGCAGGATGAAAAACGGAAACGGGGCAACGGCCAGCATCCAGAAAGCCACGTCACGGTGGCCGTCGCGCAGGCGACGCAGCGCCCCGATCAAGGCCAGCATCAAGACCAGCGCTGTCAGCGCAACGCGGGCTTGCACGACGATGAGATGCTCCGGGCTTCCGCCCAGCCGATCGGCTACGTTGGCCTGAACTGAGCTGCTCACCGCCTGGGCGTCTCCGAGGAGCATTCCGAGGTGGCCTGAGAAGAAGCCCAGGGCAGGGAACCCTGCCCACGCGCCGATCATGACCGCGAGCAGCACGGGCAGTCCGCGCCCGTCGATCCGATTGACAACGACGAGGCCCGCAAGGCTTGCCAGGAGAAAGAACGGCGTGAGCTGGTGGCTCGACACGATGGCGACGAGCAGCATGACCACGATCCCCATCAGGGCGACCGTCTGCTTCCCGCGCGCGGCATGGCCCGTCGTCCTGAACCAGACAAGGATCACGGCGAGCACGACCAG
>WHTR01000143.1 GCA_009377635.1 Chloroflexota bacterium | reverse complement strand
ATCGCCGCAACATATGACGAGTCAGCCGCCCACCTTTTCGACCCGGCGGTCGTCGACCCCGCCGTCGAGCTCCTCGTCGAGCTCGCCCGGAATGGACGCGCGCTCGAGCTCGGGATCGGCACAGGCCGCATCGCGCTCCCGCTCGCCCAGAGGGGAGTGCCAGTACACGGAATCGAGCTGTCGAAGGCCATGGCCGCGAGGCTGCACGCGAAGCCAGGGAGCGAACACATCGGCGTCACGATCGGCGACTTCGCGACGACCACCGTAGACGGGGCGTTCTCAGTCGCCTACCTGGTCCGCAACACGATCATGAACCTGACCACCCAGGGGGCGCAGGTCGCGTGCTTCCGCAACGTCGCGGCGCACCTCGAGCCCGGCGGCTGCTTCGTGATCGAGGTGCTCGTCCCCGGGCTCCAGCGGCTCCCGCCTGGCCAGACCATCCAGGACTTCCATCTGAGCGAGACGAAGTGGGGGCTCGACGAGTACGACGTCGCGACGCAGGGGCTCATCTCCCACCACTTCACGTTCCTCGACGGAAGAATCATGCGCTGGTCCGTTCCGTTCCGGTACCCATGGCCGGCCGAACTTGACCTGATGGCGCAGCTTGCCGGGATGAGCCTGTGCGAGCGCTGGAGCGGCTGGACGAGGGAGCCATTCACCAGCGACAGCCGCGAGCACGTCTCTATCTGGCAGAAGCCGGAGTGAACGGGGAGCCCCGCCTGGATCGTCTGGGCGGAGGCAATCCGGCACATTTCGCCCAGTCAACCGGCGAAAGTGCTCACGGATCCGCGGCCCTCACGGTTCGTGGCCCGCCAGACCGATGCCCTGGTCAGCGAATGTGCAACGGTTCTGCCACGAGGGTCGAATGGTTTGCGCAACGTACGGTTCTGCCCACCGGTCCGGTTCCCAACCCCGCCCGACGTCGTCCCTCCGACGTCCGCCGCAACTCAACATGAACTGTCCCCGGGCGGAAGTCCGCAGGGACCCACGATGCCGCAGCCGGCCAGATGCGGAGATGAGGAGAGGTGGCCGAACCGCCAGCGGCCTCTCGATCCTGCCCGCAGAGCCAACGCAGGTTTGCGAAGCAAGCGCGTGCGCGGCGGGCTCCTAAATGCGATTCCACTTGGCAGATACCCTCGATACCGTGGTAATCTAAAGAGGCGGAGGCAGAACGTTCGATGCCCATGCGTGTTATCCCGTCACGCCAAGAATCGGCTCCGACGCTACACGAAATATGGCGTCACAGCGGAGTTGGTCATGCGCTTGGTCGAGAGCCAGGTGGCGGCTGGAGCCCAGGGTCACGGGCTAGCCCTCCTCACCACAGGTGTTGGCGACTTTCGCGTCGCCTTCGTCGTGGAACAGACGGCGACTACGATCAAGACTGTGATGCCTCCACGGTGAAACGGTCTCCAAACGGAGGTAACCTCGTGAGAGTCACGTACGACCCTCAGGCCGACAGCATCTTGTGGACCATCGGTGACCCAGACGTTCAATCAGAGAGCTGGGCCGAACCGGCCGAGGGTGTCATCATCGACTTCGACCTCAACATGAATCCGGTCTCGGTCGAAATCCAGAACGCATCGCGCCGGTACCCTGTCACGGCCCTCGGTCCAATCAACATCGACCAGCTTGTTTCGCTCGCCCAATTGGCCGCCGAATACAACCTTGCTGAGGCGCACCTCCGGAAGTTGGCAATCAGTGGTCGCCTGAGCGCAACCAAGATCGGGCGCAACTGGGCCGCCACGCGCGCCGCGGTCGAGGACTACCTTGATAGTCGCAAGTACAACTCAAAGGAAATCTCCGCCGCTCGCGTCGGCTCGACCTTGCGGCCTGAGGAACGAGCCCGATGAAATCCATCATCGTGTACGAGGAAACGACTACTGGTTATTCGGCATACGTGCCCGACATCCCAGGCTGCATTGCGGCTGG
The DNA here is from genome assembly GCA_009377635.1 of Chloroflexota bacterium. GTDB lineage: Bacteria > Chloroflexota > UBA6077 > UBA6077 > SHYK01 > WHTR01. Next base: position 4,098 of record WHTR01000143.1, on the reverse strand, counting down.
GGCGACCAGGCCAGAGACAGAGCAGCTCATTCGTGAGGCGATCGGACTCCATGTCGCTGCGCAGCAGGAAGACCGTGAACCTGTCCAGGGGCGGGCATGCGGACGCAGACGGTTGAAGTGGATCATTGCTTCTCCTCCCAGGAGGAATATATCCCGCCAGGGGCTTGATGCGCTTCAAGGCTAGAGTGAGGCGGCATCCGTTCTCGCTGCACCGATACGCCGAACGGGCACTCGAGACCAAGGTCACCTGCGACAACTGCGGGCTCGAATTCGTAGTGTACGGCGTGTTTGCCTCGTGTCCTGATTTTCTGCGGTTGAATGCTCTCACGACCTGCCTCGCGTCCCTAGACGTGGCGCGAAAGCTCGTCCGCCTGTCAGAGGACACTGACATCGACGCCGACCTGCGTCCGCAGTTCCCTCGAGATGCGCTCGGCGAATCGGTTTCGGTGTTCGACGCATTCGGCAGGGCCCTGCGTCTACGCCAGCCAGGAGTTATCAGGGCGAACGCGAAGCTTAACCTCTTCCAGGACCTGGATGCCCTCGATGGCGAGCTACGACTCGCTGGGCTCCCCGACCTGCCCGGGATTCTCGGAACCGACCTCGATCGCTTGTACTGTCTGTTCCAGGCACGGCATCTCTACGAGCATCAGGCTGGCGTAGTCGATAACCGCTTCGTCGCAAAGCTCCCCGCGTATGCCCACCTGCGAGGCCAGCTTCGGCCCATTCCAGCAACAAACTTGACCGAAGGGATCGACGCGCTCGAGCGGCTTGCCCGAGACATCGACCGGCTGTTCACAGGCGGGCCTCGGGGATCGCCATGACCACACACGACAAGCTCATCGAACGGACGCACGCCGAGGAGCCCGCGCGGGAGCTGCTGGGGCGGCTCGGGTGGACGTACGTTCCGCGCGAGGTGCTGCTGAAGGGGCGGGTCGTGCTGCCACCCACACTGGCAGAGGCGCCGACGTGACGTCGTCGCCGCCTCACGGCCGTCGGTCGGTACGTATGCCCGGGCACGACTATCGGACGGCCGGCGCATACTTCGTCACCATCTGCACGTACCAGCGGTTGCTCCTGTTCGAGCACCCGCCGTACGGCGAAATTGCCGCCCATGAGTGGGGAAGGTCCGCCTCCATCCGCTCCGAGATCGCCCTCGACGACTTTGTCGTCATGCCGAACCACATACACGGTGTGGTGTGGTTCGTGAATTCGGCGCATACGACGCATGACGTAGGGGCGCAAGGCCTTGCGCCCCTACGTCCCCCACACCCCCCACACCATGCGCCCCCGCCGCTTGCGCCCCTACGTGATCGTGCCCGGCCTCAACCGGCGGCCGAGGCGCCGCCGTCGACGTTCCGGGTTGCGCCACTCTCGCTGGGATCGTTCGTGCGAGGGTACAAATCAGCGGAGGCTCATGACATGACCGCTCGGCAGAGCGCCCGCTTCGGCAACACGACCATCGAGTACGAGATTCGCCGGAGCGAGCGCCGCAAGAAGACTGTTCAGATCACCGTCGACGGCAATGGCGTCCAGGTGGCCGCGCCGTGCACCACGCCTGACGACGACGTCCAGGCGATTGTGCGCAAGCGCGCCCCGTGGATCCTCAGACACATGTCGCGCAGGACGCTCCAGGCCACACCGAAGCGCTTCGTCAGCGGCGAGACGTTGCCCTACCTCGGCCGCAACGTGCGCCTGGTCGTGGATTCGGCCGTCGTTCGCTCGCCGGAGGTTCGCTTCGACCACTGGCGCTTCCGCGTGACCGTCCCGTCGCGCCTGGCCGGCGACGAGCGCCGAGCCGCGATTCGCCGCGGCGTTATCGGCTGGTACCGCGCCCGCGCGGAGGATCGTCTCCGCTCCCGTGTCGCCTACTGGTGTCCGCATCTCGGCCACCGCGAACCGCCCCGCGTTCTCATTCGCGATCAGCGCCATCGCTGGGGGAGCTGCGCGCCGGACGGAACCCTGCGCTTCAACTGGCGGCTCGTCATGGCTCCACCCGCGCTCATCGACTATGTCGTCGTGCACGAGCTCGCGCACCTCACAGTGGCGGGGCACTCGCAGCGATTTTGGGATCTGGTGGGGCGCGTGATGCCAGACTACAAGGGACGGCGCGCAAGGCTGGCCGACGCTGGCCTGTGGCTATCGGTGTAGTGGTCCGGAATTGGACGAAGCTGCTGGTGCGCACGGTCGTCGCTCACGGGTCGAGGGTCGCTCGGTAACCAGCCGTCAAGAACACTGCCCCCGAGGCCCTCGATCCCGACGCGACCGCCGATTGACCTATGAGGCTCCCGAGCGATACTCCGCTCGCTGGCGTTGGCCGTTGCCCCTCTGACCGTGGGCGAGCGGACCCGCGATGGCGGGTCCTAACCAGAGCTGGCCGCGGACCTAGACGCCGCCTAGGCTGCACGCGACGGCATCACAGTGGAGCGGGACGCGCTGGCCAAGGACGTATCGGAGCTCGAGGCGAGGCTCGCCCTCTCTGCCAATAATGCGTGAGACACAGATGACCTGGTAATTAGTGTCGAGGGCGGAGAAGGAGCGTCGTCGGCATATCAGTTGTGATATGCTAGCTCGAGAATGGCCCGGGAGCTGGAGTTCTATCGGACTGCGAGCGGTCGGGCGCCGGTCGAGGATTATCTCGATGAGCTGACCGCTCCGGAAGCAGCTAAGGCGGCCCGGGGACTCGAGCTGCTCCGCACGTTTGGGACTCAGCTTGGGATGCCACACGTGCGGTCGCTTCGTGGTGGTCTCTACGAGCTTCGGGTCCGCGGGCAGCGGGAGCACCGAGTCCTTTACGTGGCGGTGGTCGGCCACCGGTTCATCCTCCTACACGCCTTCACCAAGAAGACACAGCGGACGCCGCAAGGAGAGATCACGTTGGCTGAGGAGCGACACCGGGATTACCTGGCAAGGCAGGGGAGATAGACATGGACGATTTGGACCGATACGTTGAGCGGCGCAGGATGCAGGACGCTGAGTTCCGGGCAGCGTGGGAGGAAGGTCGGGCGCAGCTGGATTTCCGCAAGGCTGTCATCGGATCACGCCTCTCGGCTGGGCTGAGCCAGAAGCAACTGGCCGAGCAGATCGGCACGAGCCAGGCAGCCGTCGCGCGGTTGGAGGCGGGCACCTACCGCCCCCGAATTGAGACGTTGCACAGGCTCGCAACAGCCCTGCATGTCACGTTCGAAGTTGACAGCGCAGGCGTCCGTTTGCGACCCGCGGCCGCGTAGCCGCTCAGCTGCGTGGGTTCTTGCTCGCGGAGCGCATGCGGCGCCACGCACATCGAAGCTGGTCGAGCGGCCTGGCGCAGAGCTGTAGCCCTTCGACGGGCCGCTGGCGCAACGCCACGAGTGCCGCGCGTTCACCTCACCATCGCGTCGGGCTGAGTCGCTGCCGCCATTGACATACGGATCACGCCGTGCCCCGTCGGCGCCGTGCGGTCTCCAGACCGCCAGAGTTCTGACATCAATCCTGACATCAACGCCCCCGATTTCCGGGGCATGCGGGCGAACTAGTGCGCACAATTCTGTGCCTAATTAGCCATTATGCACGCCTATGACCGCGAACTTTTAATCCATGGGTTGGGGGTTCGAATCCCACCGGGCCCACTCTTTAGGTTCTTGATCGGCGTCGTGGGTTCGAGTAATCTCGACGCTCGGTCAGCGACTCAAAGGAGGCTCGTGATGCCGAAGCTGTTCGATTACCGAGCCTCCGGCCGCGCGGTCTAGAAGTCTCCACTGACTTCCGCTATCGCCGCAACATATGACGAGTCAGCCGCCCACCTTTTCGACCCGGCGGTCGTCGACCCCGCCGTCGAGTTCCTCGTCGAGCTCGCCCGGATGGGACGCGCGCTCGAGCTCGGGATCGGCACGGGCCGCATCGCGCTCCCGCTCGCCCGGCGGCGAGTGCTACCGGCAGGTCGTTGACCGTGTGCACGACTTCTTGTCCGACGTCGCACGTTCATGGGTCGGCACGCGAATCATCGTGATTGGCCACTCCGCGACGCGGTGGGCCCTGAATTGCCTGCTTCTCGGAGCTTTCCTAGAGGCGCGGCCGCAAAGCCCCGTCATCCTGAGGAGCGCAGCGACGAAGGATCTCTCG
>WHTR01000142.1 GCA_009377635.1 Chloroflexota bacterium | reverse complement strand
ACCTCGTCGAGCGCAGCGCGGCACTCGGCCGCGGAGCCCACGCCTACCTCCTCACCGGCGCCGCGCATCTCGGGAAGCGCACGACGGCGTTCGCAATCGCCCGGGGCCTCCTCTGCCCGAGCGCGTCCGGGTGTAGTACCTGCCGGCATTGCCGGCTCGTCGAGCGCCGTGCGCACCCGGACCTGCGGGTTCTCGAGATCCCGCCGGACCGGAAGAACATCCCCATCCGGGACGTCCACGAGTTCCTCCAGGGGTTGGCCCTCCGGCCCCTCGAGTCCAATCGAAAGGTCTACATCATCCGTGGCGCCGACGACCTCGCCGAAGACGGTGGGAACGCGCTCCTCAAGACTCTCGAGGAGCCGCCACCCGCCGTCGTCCTCCTCTTAACCGCGCCCACGGCGGGCGTGATGCTGCCGACGATCGTCTCCCGCTGCCAGGTGCTCGCGCTCCGGCCTGTTCCATCCGAGGCCATCGCCGCGTACCTCGTGTCCGTCCATGGTCTCGAGCCCGGGAGCGCCGACACCGCCGCGCGGGCCAGCAGAGGACGGCCGGGCTGGGCAATCCAAGCCGCGCAGGACCCGCAGATCCTCCAGGAGCACCTCCAGCGGCGGAGCGACCTGCTGGGTCTTCTGTGGGCCGACCGGCTCGCGCGCATCCGGCATGCGAACGGACTTGCGGACCGATGGAGCCGCCATGCGCACGACGTGCGCGACGTCCTCGACGTGTGGACCGATGTCTGGCGCGACGCACTACTCGCACAGCAGGGACTCGAGGACCGCGTGCAGCATGGCGAGGTGGCCGACGATCTCCTCAGAGTGGTGAAGGTTCTCCCAGAAAAGCACGGGCCGGACGTCTTCCGACGCATGCTCTCGTCGACGTTGGAGACCAGAGATGCGCTCGACCGAAACGCCAATCCCCGCCTCGCGCTGGAGACCCACATCCTCACGCTGCCGAGACTGCCGTGAGCGCGATCGCCGCAGGAGCTGGGGGCGGCGGGCCGGAGCAGGGCACCCCCCAGAGACTCGTCGGCGCACGTCACGCGCGCGGAGGTCCAGTCGTCTACGCTGATCCGTGGGGACTCGACGTCATGCCCGGCCAGGCCGTCGTGATTGACGGCGGCGAGGGAGAGACCCTCGCGCTGGTGGTCGTCGGGACAGCACAGGTCGTCGACGTCGAGCCGCCTATCAAGGCGTCCGTGCGCGTCCGTCGCCTCGCCACCGACGACGACATCCTCATGTTCGGCCGCCGTTCCGCCGAGGCTCTGGACGCCCTGCCGGCAGCGAATTCGGTTCTCCGCGGTCTGAGTGCGCAAGCGGACGCGGTGGACGCATGGACCGCGCCGGACGGCGCTCGGCTGTTCGTCGCTTGCACCGGCGACATCGCACAGCCCGAGCTGGTCGCGCGCACATTGGCCGAGCGCTTTGGCCTTCCCGTCGACGTGTTCCTCGTGGCCGCCGATGGCTCGTACAAGCGTGTGACCGAGCCCGAGCGCGCGGACCTCCCTGCCGATTGGGCCGAGTGGATCGCTCCGCCGGGGGCCGACCCCGGCGTCAGCGTTGTGGCCACGGATGCCACCTATCCATCCGCGAGCGACTTTATCGGATGGCGTTTCCCGCTCGAATCGCGCGAGCCGCCACGCGAGCGTCGGCCCCGCCGGCAGACATGACCGGCCGGGCACCTCTGTATTCGGCCCCACGAAGTCGGCGGTTCCTTGTTGGGCGATCTGCCCGAGAGCCTTGCCACGAAGGGCTCGCGCGGCGCGCGACTCACGCTCTGCGGCCAGCACGGCGACCGGCCCGGAGGCTCGCAGTAATAAGAATGGCCGCGAGGATCCCAAGGAAAACGGCGCCGACCTGCCCCACCCGGAGGCTCGGAGGCGCGAGAGACGGAGGCGCCTCCACCGCCCCGATCAGCTCGATGGGCGTAGCCACTGACTCGGGCGTCTCCTCGCCGGGCGCTGCCTCGCGCGGCTGAATGGCGGGCTCAAGCGCTGGCGCGCCGCTGTCGCCGGCACGGGCGTCTGGAGGCGGAGCGGACGCCGCGGCTGGGTTCACGGTTGGCGTTGACGCAGAACTCTCGCGGGCAGTCAACATGGCAGGGGAGGAGAGACCAATGCCAGTCGTGACATCGCCACGTGGCCAGGCAGCGTCTGCGAGGAGGACGACGACCATGAGCGCCGCGGCAGCCCCCGCCAGGGCTCGCAGTAGCGGTGGACGCGCCATCCGGTGCACCAGCCCCACGCGCGCCGGCGGAACGGCTTCGCGCACAGCGAACGAGCGGGCGGGCGCGGCAGCCGGCATGGCCTGGAGAAGCGACACCGTCCGCCGGAGCTGCTCCAGATCGATCCTGCACGCAGGGCACCCCGCGAGGTGCGCCTCTACAGTTTCGCGCTCACGGTCCGAGAGGTGCCCGTCGAGGAGAGCGGATAGCGCTTCGGTTCCCACATGGTCGGATTGCATGGTGCTCTGCCGGTCCGTTGATGCCCGCGTCCGACGCGGGGGATGAGGACCCTACCTCCTATTTGAGACGCTTTCCAGTCATGACAGGTTCCCCGTGGCGACGAGGATATCCCGCACGCGAGCGCGCCCCCGTGCCAGGCGGGAGCGAACAGTGCCAACAGGGCGGCCCATGACATCGGCCGCCTCCTCATAGGTCAAACCCTCGATGTCCACGAGCACAATCGCTAGCCGCTGCTCGTCCGGCAGCTCGGCGAGGGCGCCCTCGAGAGTCGCCAGGGTCTCCTGAGAGAGGACAGCGGTCTCGGGGTTCACCGCGTGCTGGTCCGGCCATGGGGCCTCGCCCATCTCCTCGATGACACGATCCATGGACGTCGCTGGACGCCGATTGGCATATCGCCGGGCGTCGTAGCAGGCGTTCACGACGATGCGGAGGAGCCACGCCTGGAACGAGCCCCCACGAAAGCCGGCGATCGCCCGGAAGGCAGAGAAGAACGCCTCTTGAGTCGCGTCCGCTGCTGCTTCCGGATCGGCGAGCGTCCGGCAGGCGACGCTGTATGCGAGCGACTGATACCGCTCGACCAGATGGTTGAAGGCGTCGGCGTCACCCGCGCGGGCGGCATCGAGCCATCGCTCCTCATCGATTACCCGCACGGACGTCGACCTACGGCTCACGGCCACGCGGCTGCGGAACCGGACCCAGCCGGCGCGGCCGCTCCGCCGCATGAACCAGTGCCGCTGTGGAGTCCTGACGTGGAGCGTCCACCTCCATCTCTGACTCCGGCCCGGAATGCAGGCATTATAGGTCGATGGCATGCGACCGGGGAGATCGTCGGCGGAGCGACTCTCGGCAATACCGTGCTCAAACTGGACGAATGTGATATGAATGAGCCCATTCCGGAAACACGCAAGGGAGGGATGTCCATGGCTCGGCGACAGTCCATAAATCTTCCCGGCGCGGGTCACGCTGCCCCGATTCCCAACGGGGCGAAGGTGGGGAACACCGTCATGTCCTCGGCCATCGCCGGTGCACGCGACCCGGACACGAACCAGGAGTGCAAGACCCCGGAGGAGCAGGCCGCCGCGATGTTCACGAACGTCCGCCGATTCATGGATCTGGCGGGCGGCACGACCGACGATATCATTCACATGACCCTCTTCATGAAAGAGGACCAATACCGAGAGCCCATCAACGTGGAGTGGCTCAAGATGTTCCCCGACGAGCACAGCCGTCCGGCGCGCCACGCCCTGACGCTGCCGCTGCGTGGGAACTTCCTCTTCCAGGCAGAGATCGTCGCCGTCCTTGACCAGCGGTGAGTCGCAGTTCGCATGCCTAACGCGGGACGCGCTCAGATGCCACCGAGCTTGGGCGCGTCCCAGATGGGGCGATGCCGATGACGGTTGAGGAGTATCTCGCGATCCCGTACGTCCTGACGATGGAATCCGTGCAGCGCCCCGACGGCGAGTGGGTGCGACAAGCGTCGTACCCGGAGCTGCCGGGGTGCTTCGCGGAGGCGTTCTCGCCCATCGAGGCCATCGAGAGGCTGGAGGAGGAGCGGAAGAGCCGCATTCTCGCCATGCTCGAGCGTGGCGAGCCGGTGCCGGTACCTCGCCCACCGCTCTTCCCGGCCCCGACCGCGCCGGACCCCGATCGCCTTGATTTCGCCCGGTGGCTCGTCGAGCAAGGACGCATCAACGACTCGTGAGCGTCAGGCACCTGCATCTCCATTATTCGGCGCCGAGCGGAATCGTGAACTGGAAGACGGCTCCCCCGCCAGCCCGACGCTCGGCCCAGATGCGCCCGCCGTGGGCTTGGACGAGGGCTCTGGCGATGGCGAGCCCCAGCCCAGCACCAACCGAAGAACCCTTGGACCCCGATCGGGATCGCGCCAGCTCCTCGCGATAGAAGCGGTCGAAGACGCGCTCGAGCTCCTCGGGCGCGATCCCAGGACCGGAGTCGCTCACCGCGACTCGTATGGCTCCATCTACTGGTCGCGCTTCGACACGCAGTACGCCGCCCGGCGGCGTGTAGCGCAGCCCGTTGTCGATCAGATTGCGCAGCACGCGCTGCATACGCGCAGCGTCGGCCGGTACAGTGGCGAGCTTGGGCTCAACGACGCTTTCGAGCGACACGCCGCGGTCCTGCGCCTGCGCACGGTAGGCTTCGACGGTCCGGACGACGAGCTCGGCCAACCGGGTCGGGGCGATGTGGAGATGGAGGGTCCCACTCTCGATCTGGCTCAGCTCGAACAGATCGTCGATCAGGCGCGCAAGGTGCTGCACCTCGCCTCGTATGGCCTCGATGTACCGCCGCACCTCGCCCGAGTCCGCGACGACACCGTCCGCCAGCGCCTCGATCATCGCTTGGGTCGTCGCGAGCGGCGTGCGCAGGTCGTGGGACACGGCGGCGATCATCCCGCGGCGCCCATCCTCCAGTCGGTGCTCACGCTCGAAAGCAGCTTGCAGATCGGTGGCCATCGAGTCGAAGGTGGCTCCGAGGCGCGCGACCTCGTCGTTTCCGATCGCGTGCACCCGCGCGTCCAGATCACCCTCTGCCAGCCGACGCGCGGTCCGGGACAGCACGTCGATCTCGCGGCTCAGCGTGCGAGCCACATGATAGGCGAACACGGTGGAGACGGCGGCTGCGAAGGCGAGGACCAGGAGCAGCAGCGTGAGATCATGCGCATTCAGAAACATGAGGACCACGGCTGCTACGATGTTGGCCACAATTACCGCCAGGCCGACGACGGACGCGAGTACGATGCGGAGCCGGAGGCTCCCCAATCGGCGGCCACTCACCTCGAGTGCGAGGCGCCCAAGCACGACCGAGCCCGCACCCGTTGCCGAGAGGATGAGGGCGAGCTGCTCCAGATCCGACCGCGGCGGGCGCATCACCACTGCAGCTAAGAAGACGGTTCCGGCAACGGCCAGAAGTACCAGCGCCACGTCCTGGAGCGGGAGGCGAAGCCTCATGAGCGAGAGACACCGATGGCGAACTTGTATCCCAAGCCCCACACGGTCTTGATGTGGGCCGGACGATCCGGATCCCGCTCGACCTTCTCCCGCAGGCGACGGACGTGGACCGTCACGGTACTCGGGTCGCCCACATACTCCTCGTCCCAGATAGCGTCCAGCAGGTCGTTCCGGCTGTACGCCTTGCCCTGGTGCTCCATGAGATAATGGAGCAGGTCGAACTCTTTCGGGGTCAGCGCGGCCGCGCTGCCCAGCACCATGCAGGTGCGCTCGCCAGGGTCAAGCACGATGTCGCCGGCCTGGAGCGTCTGGCGCAACGGACCGGACTCCCGGTCAAGCTGCACGCGGCGCAGCTGTGCTTTGATCCGTGCGACCAGTTCGCGGGGACTGAACGGCTTCACGACGTAGTAGTCTGCCCCGAGGGCCAGCCCGCGCACTCGATCCGACTCCTCGCCGCGGGCGGTCAGCAGGATAATCGGCATCGTCGCACCGACCTCACTGCGCAGATACCGGCAGATCTCCATCCCATCCTGGCCGGGGAGCATGACGTCAAGGACGATGAGACCGACCTCCTGCAGCCGCTCGAGCGCAAGTGCGAGCGCGGCGGGACCGGTGGCTGCGGTCAGGACCCGAATGCCGTCCAGGGCGAGGTACCGCTGCACGACATCCACCACGATGGGC
>WHTR01000141.1 GCA_009377635.1 Chloroflexota bacterium | reverse complement strand
TTTCTTCCCATTGCCGTCGAGCGCTGCTCCGTGGATCGGATGGGCGGTATCCAACGCAGAATCGACGCTCTGGGATTGGGGCTACCATCCGACTCCCGATCTCGCTGGCGGAGGTTGGACTCGGCCGCAGACCTACAACCCATTTTTCTGCGGGTTCAACACCTTCCGGGATCACGCGTACGTCACGAGCCCGACCACCTTCAACGAGCAGAATTACATTGATGCGCCGTTCTCTTGACATCCTTCGGCCTACCTGGCCGAAGCTCGCCGTGTTCCTGGCCTTCGTGGCGATTGTAGAAGCGGGCTCCTTGTTCAGCTGGGCGTTCACGGACGGGGACGCACCCAAGCCGCCGGCTTACGACCTGGTTCGTCCACTCGGATTCCTTCTCTGGCCGGCAATGGTTTTCCTTCTCACGCCGCTCCTGTTAGTGGACCACTTACTTTTGGTCATGACTGGGCACGCCATCACCAACCGCGATACGTGGTGGTCCGTCGCCTTCACGACACTGTACCTGTACTGCCTGGCCTCCGTGGCAGTAACCATCGTTACCCAGCTGACCAAGCAGCGGCCTGCCCCAAATGCGACCGGATAGAAAGGCTTCGGGGAACTTTCGCGACCTCGTTGGTCAGCGTACGCCCCTCGTTCAGCAGGGCGAGCAGTGGCTCCTCGATCTTGGCGGCTTCGACTAGCCGCGCTTGAGCGCTAGTCCGGTTGTCTCTTGATCCCCTGCCCCTCAGCTACTGTCGCTCCCCGGTCACCACCTGCCTCTGGTTCCCCCATCCGACGCTCCGTTCCTGACAGAAGGCGACGGATGTTGTCGGCGTGGGCCGCGATGATATACATGGGCGTCGCGGTCGTGTAGACGAGGTATTCCGGCAGAAGATGGCCGGTGCTATAGGCGAGGACCCCGAGTAGCATGGTCATCGCTGAGCCGCAGATGGACCCGAGGGAAGCGTAACGGGTGAGCGCGGTCACGACTGTGCCAGTGAGGAATGCGGGTACGAAGACACCCGTCGCAATGAACGCTAGGCCACCGAGTCCGGTGACAACCCCCCTACCCCCACGACCGAGGAGGAAGATAGACTTACTGTGCCCGACGACGGCGACAAAGCCGGCCAGGGCGACTGCGGCCGGGACCCCGGTTAGCTGCTGGGCGATCCACACAGCCAGGACGCCCTTGCCGAAGTCTACGGCGAGCACGATCGCACCCGCACCCAGGCCCAGGGTGCGCATGGTGTTGGTGGCGCCCGTCCGCTCGCTGCCAACGCGAGTTAGATCGACGTTTCGGTAGATGCGGGCAACCAGGGTGCCCGTTGGGAAGCTCCCGATGAGGTAGGCTCCAATTGCGGCCACGATGGAGGTGAGCGAGTTCACGTCGCGTTCTCCGGAAGGCCGTCGATTCCGGGGGCCGAAATCCAGTATAGCCGGACGCGAGCATCAATGTCGCTCGTCTTGAGCCCGCGCCGACGTGCGCTATGAGTCCGCTGCCGAAAGAAGGGAGAGGAGAGCACAACAGTGGCTGAAGACGCTCCAACTGTCGCGGTGATCAATGCCGGCGGCTGGGGAACGGCGCTGGCGGTGAAGCTTGCGAACCAGGGGTACGGCGTGCGCCTGTGGGCGCGGCGTCCCGAGATGGCATCACGCATCGCCGCGGAGAGAGAGAACCGGGACTATCTCCCGTACGTTGCCGTGCCTCCAAACGTGCAGGTGAGCAACGATCTGGCCTGCGTTCTCGAAGGCACGGATACGGTCGTCATCGCGGCCATTGCCAGCTTTGTGCGCGAGGTCGCGCGACGGCTCCGCCCGCTGATTCGTCCGAACATGCTTCTCGTCCACGGGACGAAGGGTCTCGAGCCTGACACCTGGATGCGGCCGACCGCCGTGCTGCTTGATGAGCTCGGCACGGAGATCGGGACGCGCGTGGCGGTCCTCGCTGGCCCGAATCACGCGGAAGAGGTCGCACGGGGGCTCCCTGCCGCAGCAGTGCTCGCATGCATACACCCGGAGACAGCCGTCCGAGCCCAGCAGCTCCTGGCAACCGAGTGGTTTCGGGTGTACACCAACACCGACGTGATTGGCGTGGAGCTGTGCAGCGCCGCCAAGAACGTCGTTGCCATCGCGGCAGGGATTGGCGATGGGCTGGGCTACGGCGACAACAGCAAGGCTGCGCTTCTCACCCGCGGGCTCGCCGAGGTTTGGCGGCTCGTGGAGCACTATGGTGGGACGCGGGCTACGGTGTCCGGGCTGGCTGGCCTCGGCGATGTCGTCGCCACGTGCACGAGTCCCCACAGCCGAAATCGGTGGGCCGGCGAACAGATCGGCCGTGGGCGCCCCGTCAAAGAGATCATCGCAAGTACGCCGATGGTCATCGAAGGCATTCCCTCGACTCGTGCCGTCGTCGAGGTGGCGCGACGCGCTGAGGTCGAGATGCCCATCTGCGAGGGCGTCTACCGGGTGGTATTCGAGGGAAAACGGCCGGACGACGCGCTGAGCGAGCTGATGGCCCGGGGTATCACCTCGGAGGGTTAGCCAGGGCATCACCGCGAGGCTATGCCGACCGAAAGTGCCGGTAGGCGATCAGCGCCAGATCGGCGATGGCCTCCGCCGCCGCCTGCTCGTTCGCGGTTCCGTCGATGAGGACCGCGATGATGAACGTTGTCTCCGGGGTGTACACGATCCCGACGTCGTTCACGACGCCAGGCAGGTTGCCGGTCTTGTGCGCGACGACGGTCGAGTCCGGCAACAGGAGTGGAAGTCGGTCGTTCACACGCTGACGCGCCATGACGTCCACCATCTCTGCGCTCGCCGCGGGGTTTACCGCGTGGCCGCGTGCAATCATCTCGAGCAGGGTCAATGCGTCGCCCGGCGACATGGCGAGGTCGTCAGTGACGAGACGCGTATGGGCTAGGCCGAGTCCGAGCAGGTCGCGATTGATGTTGAGAGCTCCGACTCGGTCCGTCAGCAGGACCGCGGAGCTGTTATCACTGATCGTGATCATTTGCTCGAGCGCCTCGTCGATCGTGATAGTGGAGTCCACCGGTCGATCGAGCGTGCCAAGGTCCCAGTCAACGTAGCGCTGCGTGAAGACGAGCGATTCATCGAACGCGAGGGCTCCGAGCTCTCGCTGCTTGAACACCTCGTACATCACCGGCAGCTTGTACAGGCTGGCCGCCTCGTATTCGCCATCCGGATCGATCGACGTCCCTCGTCCGGTGTCAAGCTCTTTGATCGCCACCCCGACCTGCCCCGATAGGCCAGCGATCCGTTGAACGACGTCGGCGGCAAGCTCGTTGTCGGGCACCAGCGGCGTCGGAATGTACCGGCTATCGCGCGGGGCATTGATGGGCGTAGGCATCGGGGGTGGGGAGACAGGTGGGGGGGATGTTACGGCGGGTGTTCCGGTCGGAGCCAGCTCCTCAGTCGGGGTGAGCATCGGATCATCGGTAGGGATCGCCGTGGCGATCGGATCGGGAGCGGGTCCGGTCACGTCGACGGGGAGATCAGAGGAGGTGAGCTCACGTGCCGCCGCCTCAATGGTCGCCCCTCCCGGTTGGCCGGCGTTGCAGCCGCCGGCGACAAGCACTATTCCACCGGCCAGGCCAGCGCACAGGATCCAAAGCACGACCCCCGCGCGTAATCGCGCGGTGTGTTCCAGGAATGCTCGCATCTCTCCTACAGCCTCGAGTCCGCCGGCGGTGCACAGTATCTCTGACCGAGTCGATCCATACGGAACGCGCCGGCCAGGCGCAGGCGGGCTCGGCTGCGATACCGTTCTGTCCGCCGGAAGCCTTATTGTACCATCGACTTCGTTGCGGATGACGGTGGTTACTGACGAGAGTCCGCTCGTCGACTACGCACAGCCCGCCTCCGGGACGAAAAGACATGATGGGAGGAATGCGTGACTGCCTTTCTGCTTCGGTTGTTTATCAATACGGTGGGTGTCGTGGTGGCAAGCGCGATCCTGAGTCAAGCAGATCTGTTCGCGGTTGATGATCTCGTGGCTGCGATCGTTCTCGCATTGATCCTGGGCGTTCTGAACGCGACTATCCGTCCCATACTGACACTCCTCACCCTCCCCTTCCATCTTCTGACGTTCGGTCTGTTCGCGCTGGTCGTCAATGCGGTCATCCTGTGGGTCGCCGCGCTGCTCGTTCCGCCAGTACACATCGGCGGCTTCGCCGGCGCGTTTCTGGCGGCGCTGATCGTCGCGGTTGTCAGCGCCGTCGCAAGCCGGATCATTCGCTGAGACAGTGCCGTCCGGAGCATCTGGGTGCTGGGCGATCCGCGCGACGCGGACACCGGGCCGACATCACAATCGCCTTACAAATCGGCGCCTGGCTTGTGACGCGTGAATTCGTCAAGGAAGGAGGGCAAGCTGGCGAGTGGGGAATACCGTCATGCGTGACGTCTTCGGCGATCACTAGTCGTTATCTAGCGGATACAGGAGATCGCGCTCACGGTCAAGTAGAATGGGCCTGATTGAGGCGCGTGCCGCGGCGGCGCGAGGTCGGAGGTGCCAGTAAAGCCCCATGATGGATCTGGCGAGGCTGCTTCAGCCTGGGCTGCACCTCAAACGATGGATCTTCGTTGCCCTGCTGGGACTGGTCTGTACGAGCCTGGGCCTCGCCTACATGCTCGTGCATCTCTACCGCGTGCAGCCGCTCCCAGAGGTCGCAGGAGTGCTGACGCTCCAGTTCATCGACCGTCTGAACCGGGGGCTGCTCTTCTCGGGCGTCGGTGTCGCGCTTCTCGTGCTGGCGTCGCTGAAGCTGAACCAAAACGTCGTGCCGGCGTTCGCTCACAGGGGAAATGAGAGCCTGGCCGAGGCCCTGTACAGCTACCGGTTCCGGCAGAGAGGGCCGAAAGTCGTCGTTATCGGTGGGGGGACGGGGCTCTCCGTCGCCCTTCGCGGGCTGAAGCAGTACACGAGCAATCTCACGGCGATTGTGACGGTCGCCGATGATGGCGGTAGCTCGGGTCGCCTGCGCCGGGACATGGGCATGCTGCCGCCGGGGGATTTTCGGAACTGCATGATCGCCCTCGCCGACGTCGAGCCGCTGATGGAGAAGCTTCTGCAGTACCGCTTTAACCACGGCTCCGGACTGGACGGTCACAGCTTCGGCAACCTCTTCATCGTGGCCATGGCCGAAGTGACCGGTAACTTCGAGCGAGCGCTCCAGGAGTCGAGCCGGGTCCTGGCGGTGCGGGGCCGCGTCTTGCCGTCGACGCTCGCGAACGTCACATTGTGCGCTGAGATGGACGACTCCGGGACGGTTCATGGCGAGTCGGCCATATCAACAAGCGGCCGACACATCCGGCACGTATACCTGCAGCCGGATGATCCGCCGGCCTATCCCGAGGCCGTAGGGGCGATCTACGACGCGGATCTGGTCGTCGTTGGCCCGGGCAGTCTCTATACGAGTGTTCTCCCGAACCTCCTGGTCAGCGACATCGGCGCCGCCCTCCAGCGCTGCAAGGCGCTGAAGCTCTACGTGTGCAACGTGGCGACTCAGCCGGGCGAGACTGAGGGGTACCGGGTCGATGACCATGTGGACGCACTTGCCCGTCACCTGCCAGGGCGTCGAGCTCCGTTCCACTCCATCCTGGCGAACAGCCACGTCGACCTGCCGATGCCCCCCAGTGGGAAGGTCCAGCCTGTTCCACCGGACGGGTATCACGCGGAACGCTTCGGCCCGAACGTGGTCGTCGCGGACCTCGTCGACGAGGACAGACCGGTCCGACACGACTCCAAGAAGCTAGCGGAGGCCCTCATGCGTCTCTATGAGGACCGGCGCGGCGCTGCTGAATCGCCCCACCGGGAGCTCCAGGAGGTCTGATAGAATGAGCCATCAGGTCACCTGCCCTGGAGAACGTGATTGCAAGCTCTTCTCCCCTACCTGCAAGCTGCGCAGATCCTCGTCTCGATCCTGCTCGTCGCTCTGATCCTGATGCAGGCGCGCGGCACAGGATTTGCGGCCGGCTATGCAGCGGACAGCTCCATCCATCGGACGCGACGCGGCGTCGAGCGGATGGTCTTCCAGCTCACGATCGTCGTCGGCGTGGTGTTCGTCCTGCTGTCCATCCTGAGCGTGCTCGCTCCCCGCTTTGAGGCCTAGACGTTGACGACGACCACGCC
>WHTR01000140.1:5062-6266 GCA_009377635.1 Chloroflexota bacterium | reverse complement strand
CGCGATGTCGGCCTGCTCCGTGGCTCTGTCGACCCTGGGCGCTTTGCGGACGATACGTACTACCGGATGGCTATCGCCGCGGGCTAGAGCCACGGCCGCGAAGAATGAAAAACGACCTCGCCCCGCTGGACCTGCGAAGCTGTGCGCGGATTCCCGGGGATGAACGGCTGCACGCGGCAATGCGAAAATACTGTGACCTACATCGGAGGTACAACGGGTTTGCGATGAGAGGTGCAGGGCAATTGCAAGAGCTGGCCGCGGCGGTGCCCGGCGCACGCGTTGCGGCCGCCCCAGGGGCCGTCGTCCACCGGATCGTCTATGACTCCCGGCGGGTGGAGCCGGGCGACCTCTTCGTGGCCGTCCGTGGCGCCAACGTCGACGGCCTAGCGTACGTCTCCGACGCGCTGAGTCGGGGCGCGGCCTCTGTTGCCGCGGAGCATGATCTGGCTCTGCCTCTGGGCATCGGAATGCTCGTCGTGCCCGACGCGCGATTGGCCCTCGGCGACCTGGCGAGCGCATTCTTTGGGCGCCCGACGGAGCAGCTTCGCATTGTCGGTGTGACCGGCACGGATGGCAAGACGACGACGTGCCGGCTGGTTGCGGGAGTGCTCGCCGCGGCCGGGCGGCGCGTCGGGTGGATGACGACGGTCGACGTCGCGGTCGGAGGCGCGATTGTTCCCAGTACCTTCGGGCGTACGACGCCGGAGGCTCCCGAACTGCATGCCCAGCTCCGGGCGTTCGCCGACGCCGGTGTCGAGGACGCCGTCATTGAGGTCAGC
Organism: Chloroflexota bacterium; assembly: GCA_009377635.1. Classification (GTDB taxonomy): domain Bacteria; phylum Chloroflexota; class UBA6077; order UBA6077; family SHYK01; genus WHTR01. The sequence goes on along the minus strand of WHTR01000140.1, from coordinate 5,487 downwards.
TCTCACGCCTTGGCCCTGGATCGAGTGCGGGGCTGCGGCTTCGACGCCGCTGTCTTCACGAACCTGGCTCCCGAGCACCTCGACTTCCACGGCAGCATGGAGGCATACGCTGCGGCGAAGGCTCGTCTTTTCGAAATGCTGGACGCACCGACGGCGAAGCCGTGGAGCCGCATGGGCGTCGTCAACGGGGACGACCCGGCAAGCGTCGTCATGGCGGCATCGAGTCCGGCCGCGATCGTCAGCTACGCGCTGGAGAACGTCGCCGACGTCACGGCAACCCGTCTCGAGCTTGGTCTTACTGGCAGTCGATTTCGTCTGTTGACGCCGATTGAGGCGGTGGACATCGAGACACGGCTCCCCGGCCGGCACAACGTCGCGAACTGGCTCGCTGCTGCCGCGGTGGCCCTCGGCTGGGGGATCCCCAT
>WHTR01000140.1:0-4962 GCA_009377635.1 Chloroflexota bacterium | reverse complement strand
ACGGCGGTCGCCCAGGCCGCCGCCACGGCCGAGCCCCCTCCCGGCCGTCTGCAGCGGATTCGGCGAGGGCAGCCATTCGAGGTCGTCGTGGACTTCGCCCATACCCCTCAGGCGCTGCAGGCCACACTTGAAACGCTGCGAGGCGTTCTCGAGGGCCGGCTGAGCCTGGTGTTCGGCATGGCCGGTGGCCGCTACCGGCACAATCGCGCGAAGATGGGAGATCTGGCTGCGCGCACCACGGACTTCTTCGTGGTCACCACCGACGATCCGGCGCCGGAGGATCCGGCAGAGATCGCAGCAGAGGTTGTCGCGGGCGCGCGTCAGGCAGGTGCGATTCAGGGCAGGGGCTATCTGGTCGAGCTGGACCGGCGCACCGCGATTCGCACAGCCCTGGAGCGCGCCCGACCCGGTGACGTCGTGCTGCTCAGCGGCAAGGGTCACGAACAGCGCATGGTCCTGCCGAGCGGAGTCGTGCCGTGGAGCGACCAGGCCGTGGCAGAAGAGATCCTCGCGGAGATGGGGTACCGGTAGATGCTGGACGCGCCGGCGAGCCCGGAGGAGCAGCGGCGCCTTCGCGCATACGATCGCCTCAACGCGATTGCGGACGTCCTCGCGATCTCCGTCGTGATGGTCTTCGCCTACTTCTTCCCGACGCCCCTGTTTCATCCCTTCGTCGTCTACGGCCTCGGCGTCTTCATGGCGATCCTCAGCATTCTCTGGCACGTGCTGGTGCCGGAGCGCTTGCTCGTGCCCGCGAAGCTCTTCGCGAAGAGCATCATCGACGCGCTCTTCGTGACACTCGTCGTCCATTTCACCGGCGCCACGCGGAGTCCGTTCCTGTTTCTGTACTACGTCATCCTGCCCGCTGTAGCCCTCTCGCTCGGGTTGCGCCCCACCTTCGTGGTCGCGGGCGTGATAACCGTCGGCTACGTTCTCGCGTCGGGTGTCGCGATCGAAGGACTGCTCCTTGAGCCGCTGGCATTCGTGTACTTCTGGGCCACCGTCGTCTCGTTCTGGCTGGTCGGTTTTCTGGCAGCGTTCCTGGCCGATGAGGCGGAGAAGGCACGGCGGGCCGTGGCAGAAGCGAAGGAGAAGGTCGAAATCTTCTCGAAGATCGACTGGCTGACCGGTCTCTACAACATGCGCCACTTCGATGCAGTGGCAGTTCAGGAGTTCGCGCGAGCGGAGCGCTATGGGCGGCCTCTCGCGCTTCTGATGGTAGACTCGGACCATCTCAAGCGTATCAACGACACATATGGCCACCAAGCGGGCGACCAGCTCATCGCTGATCTTTCAAGGCTCATCATGCAACAGGCACGAATGAGCGATACCGTGATTCGATACGGCGGTGACGAGTTCCTGGTCGTGCTGCCGGAGACTGACGCCGCGGGGGCGCGATTCCTGGCCGAGCGCATTCGGAGCGCCGTGGAGACCTATCGATTCTCGGTCAACGGTCGGGAGGTGGCGAACACCGTGAGCATCGGGATCGCGTCGTATCCGACGGACGCCGCCGATACGATGAGTCTGCTCGCCCGCGCCGACGCCGCGCTGTACCAGAGCAAGCTCGCTGGACGGAACCAGGTGACGGCATACACCGAAGGGATGGATAGCGCCCCATTGCCCGTGGTCGAGGAGGAGCCGATCCGCTCGCTGGCTGCGGATGACCTCGATGCATAGCCCGAGGACGCGCCCTCGTGTCGAGACGTAGGCACGCAGTGGGTGGGCACCGCGCCTGTACTATAATGCCGGGAGCGCTAGGGGGCAGGTAGACGGCCGCGCTGGCACGAGCCCGCGGCCGTTTCGTTTCGGCTGGGAGGACACGTTGGCACATGTGATCCGCATCGGCCTGCTGGGGCTGGGTGTCGTCGGCTCCGCGGTGGCCAATGCGCTCATGGAGAAGGGCGACCATCTGACGGGCCGGATTGGGCGGCGGCTGGAGGTGGCCCGGGCGCTCGTGCGCGACGGCGATAAGCCGCGGGGCGTTGATCGTGCCCTTCTCACGCTTGATGCGGACGACATCCTCGACGACCCCGAGATTCCGATCGTCGTCGAGGTCATGGGCGGGGAGAACCCGGCCCATGAGTACATAGTCCGCGCACTTCGCGCGGGGAAGCACGTCGTCACCGCGAACAAGGAGGTCATGGCCAAGCACGGCCCCGAGATCCTCTCCATCGCCGCGGACCGGGGTGTGGACATCTCATTCGAGGCGAGCGTGGGTGGGGGAATCCCCGTGATTGGGCCATTCAAGCTCGACCTCGTCGCGAACGACATCCACGAGCTGCGGGCGATCATCAACGGAACGACAAACTTTGTACTGACGCAGATGGCGACGCGCGGCGCTGACTTCGCGGCGGCGCTGGCCGATGCACAGCGTCTGGGATACGCCGAGCCGGACCCGCGAAGCGACGTCGAGGGCGTCGACGCGGCCTACAAGCTCGCGATTCTGGGCAGCCTGGCCTTCCACACGGTCGTCCGTCCCGCGGATGTCTACCACGAGGGCATCACGACGCTGAGCCCCGCGGATTTCCGCTACGCGAGGGAGCTGGGATATGTGATCAAGCTCCTGGCCATCGGACGGGCACGCGATGGCGCCGTCGAGCTGCGCGTCCACCCGGCCCTCATGCCGGAGTCGGAGATGCTGGCGAAGGTCGATGGGGTGTTCAACGCCGTCGAGGTGGAAGGAGATCTCGTTGGTCGAATCCTCTTCTACGGGCGGGGCGCGGGCGCCGGCCCGACATGCAGCGCCGTCGTTGCCGACGTCATCGACCTGGCGCAGCGGCTCGCAGCCTGCCAGGCGAGCCTGTGGCGGCCGACGTACGACGGGCGCTACCGGTTCCGGCCGATGGACGAAGTGAGCACGCGGTACTATGTGCGACTGCTGGCGGTGGACCGGCCAGGCGTCTTCGCCCAGATCACGCGCGCCCTCGGCGACGCGCAGATCAGTCTGGCATCCGTCATCCAGAAGCAGAACTTGGTCGTTGGCGACCCTCCTGTGGAGTATGCCGAGATCGTGCTCACGACGCACGAGGCTGTCGAGGCTTCCATGCAGACGGCGATCAGCGCTATCGCCGCCCTTCCCGTGGTCCACGAGGTGGGAAGCCTGATTCGCGTCGCTAGCTGAGGCCGTCGAATGCGTGACGCAGACCCGCAACAGGCAGCGCTGAGGATTCGTGCTGGACGTAGCCCGCTCCCCGCTGTCTCCCTCAAGGCGGACGTCCCGCTGCTCGACCGGTATCGCGAGTTCCTGCCGATCACGGACGCGACCCCGCTGATCACGCTCGGCGAGGGCAACACCCCGCTGGTCCGGTCGACCGCGATCGAGCACGAGCTGCGCGCCGGAGCGCTGTACTTCAAGGTCGAGGGTGCGAACCCGACTGGCTCCTTCAAGGACCGGGGCATGGTGCTCACGATCGCGAAGGCGTTGGAGCAGGGGAGCCGAGCCGTCATCTGCGCATCCACGGGCAACACCTCCGCGTCGGCGGCCGCGTACGCCGCCAGAGCTGGGATCACGGCCATCGTGATCGTTCCAGACGGGTACGTCGCGCTCGGCAAGCTGGCCCAGGCGATGATCTACGGGGCGCGGGTTCTCATGATTCGCGGTAACTTCGACGATGCGCTCGCACTGGTGCGCACACTCGGCGAGGAGAATCCGGTCACGGTCGTCAACTCCGTCAATCCGTATCGGCTCGAGGGCCAAAAGAGCGGCGCCTTCGAGATCTGCGATGCCCTTGGAGACGCGCCGGACTATCTTGCGATCCCCGTGGGCAACGCGGGCAACATCTCGGCCTACTGGGCGGGCTTCGTCCAGTACCGAGCCGCCGGGAACGCGACACAGACACCCCGCATGCTCGGGTTCCAGGCCGCGGGCGCAGCGCCCATCGTCCGCAATGAGGTCGTCCCCAACCCGGAGACAGTCGCCACGGCCATCCGGATCGGGAATCCGGCGAGCTGGCATCTGGCGGTCAGGGCGCGCGACGAATCGGGCGGGAGGATCGACAGCGTCGGGGATGATGAGATTCTGGACGCGTATCAGATGCTGGCCCAACGCGAGGGTCTCTTCGTGGAGCCCGCATCCGCTGCGGCGGTGGCCGGCGTGCGCAAGCTCGTTCGGACCCGTCAGCTGGATCTCGCCGGCCGGACCCTGGTCTGCGTGCTCACCGGCAACGGGCTGAAGGATCCCGACCGCGCGGTCATGCTCTCCGGCGATGCGGCGCGTGTGGACCCAGACATCGTCGCCATCGAGCGCGCCCTCGGGTGGGTCTGAACGTCGTGTTCCACCCGTTCATGGTCGAGGTGCCGGCGACGAGCGCCAATCTCGGGCCGGGCTTCGACTCCCTGGGCATGGCGTTGGACATCGTGAACACGGTACATGTCGAGCCGTCTGAGCGATGGGAGGTCGCTTTCGCCGGAGAGGGCATGGACCGTCTGCCCGTGGGCGACCGCAACCTCGTGCTACGGACGGTGGAGACAGCGGGTAGGCGATGGGGTGTCCAGCTCCCGCCAGCTCGGCTCTCCTGCACGAATGCCATCCCGCTCTCCCGGGGCCTGGGGAGCAGCAGCGCTGCCATCGTCGCCGCGTTGGTCATCGGTGATCGCCTGGGGGGAACGGGCCGTTCGGACGACGATCTCCTCCGTCTGGCGTCCGAGCTGGAGGGCCATCCCGACAACGTCACGCCGGCCCTGCTCGGCGGTATCCAGACCTGCGCGCTCTCTGACGGGCGCGTCGTACACGCGCGGGTCCCGCTGAAGCGCCCGGTAGGATTGGCTCTCTTCGTACCGGATGTTCCGATGCCCACGCGGGAGTCCCGACGGATCATCCCGCAGCGCGTAGAGTTCCACGACGCCGTGTACAATATCAGCCGTGCCTGCCTGCTGGTGGCGGCGCTCGCATCTGGCGACATCGATGCGCTCCGGGTCGGCACGCAGGACATGCTGCACCAGCCCCCTCGAATGCGGTTGTTC
>WHTR01000013.1:45341-47324 GCA_009377635.1 Chloroflexota bacterium | reverse complement strand
CGGCCCTCGGTTGGCTCCAGGATGTTGTACGTGAGCTGGACGCACTGGAATCCCCCACTTGCGATGATCTCGCGATTCGCGGTCGGGTCGCCGCCCGAGCTGCAGAATCCCAGGAAGCGCACGCTGCGCTGCTCGCGTTGCCGCTCGAATGCCTCGAGCACTCCTCGCGGACCGAGCACATCGTGGAGGGCGATGTGTCCGCCCATCGTCCCCCCATCGCCGCTGCGCTCGACTCCGACGCGATTGTGGAGGTAGAGAATGTCAGCCGTGTCGATGCCGAGTCGCCCGAGGCTCTCGTCGACGGAGCGCGCCACAGCGCCGGGGATGTCGGACAGCTCGTGCTCATGCAGTTCGACCTTGGTGCCGATGATCGGCCGGGCGCCAATGGCCTTCAGTATCCTGCCCAGGTTCTCTTCGGAGCGGCCACGGGTGAAGACTCGTTCCCCATAGTTGGGCGCTGTGTCAAAGGAGGTAATGCCGAGATCCAGGGCATGCTGGATCGCGTGTCGCTGCAATTCGAAGGTGCCTCTTGTCAGCAAGCCGGCTGTATTGCCACAGCCAAACCCAATCTCTGAGATTCGTAGCCCGGTAACCCCGAGTGACCGGTATTGCATCCGCTTACGCCTCACCATCATCGTGGCCCGGGAGCCACACGCCGATGGACCTCGCCCCTCCGCGGCGCGTAGGCCCGGCGCCAGATTGCTCCCGCTGTCACGGTACACACCAAGCGTGATGTTAGCCGCGTGTCAATCGCTGTGCAATGCCTTCACGCGGGCATCGCGACCACTGCTTCCTCAACTGGAATACGAGTACCACTGGAAAATGGGTACGCGAATAGTTAAAAATGGCTCCTGGGTTCTCGTCACGAACCTAGATTCACCAAGGGAGACGATGGAAGCGACATGCCAACACCGCAATCCGCGATTCTTGACCGAAACATGGGCACCCACCAATGGTATCTGCACCTCAGCCGCGTAGACGGCTCTGACCTCGCTCATATCAAGTCCGTGCTACGGAGCTACCGCCAGGCCTGCTCTCAGCGAGGCATCAAGACCGTCATCGGCTTCGGCCCTTCGCTGCTCCGAGATCTGACCGGCGACATTCCGGACGATTTCCAGCCGTTCGAGACGGTTGCGGCGACTGACGGCAGCGGGCGCGAGGCGAAAGGCACCCAAGAGGAGGTGCTGCTCTGGCTGCACAGCGCAGACAAGGGTGAAGTCTGGAAGACGCAGTGGGACGCCCGCCTGGGCCTCAAAGGCCACATGAAGGTCGCCCGGGAAACGATGACATTCATCTACGGAAATTCGCTCGACCTCTCGGGCTTCATCGACGGCACCGGAAATCCGGAGCCGGCGCGAGACGTGGAAGTCGCGATCGTTCCGGATGGCCAGCCGGGTGCTGGTGGGAGTCACATCCTCGCACAGCGCTGGGTGCACGACCTCGAGGCCTTCCAGAGGCTGCCTCTCGCCGCGCAGGAGGCCGTGTTCGGGCGCACGAAGCCTGACTCGACCCGTCTCGAGGTGCAGGTCCCAACGTCGCATCTCTCCCACGTGGAGCTTCGAAACGGCAAGACCGCCGATGCCACCAAGGAGAAGCGTGACGAGATCTCACGCCGCTCGACACCCTACGCGTTCCACGACGGGACGGTCGGGCTCTACTTCTTGGCCTTCTGCAAGAAGCAGGCTGCGTTCCGCGAACGGCTGCAGGGGATGTACGGGCTGGACGGACAGGCCCGCGACCAGCTCGTTGACCTGAGCAACCCGGCCTCCGGTTCCTTCTACTTCGCGCCCTCCGAGGAAACGCTCGAGGCCATGTTGAGGTAGCGAACTGCCGGCAGGTGCCGCGAGCCGACGAATCCGCGCGGTAGGCCGGGAGCTGTCCTCTGCGATCATCCATCTGACAGTCGCGCTCAGGGCGAGCGTCGCCGGCGACCTGCATCGGCAACTGGATGTGGGCCGGGCCGGACGCGCTCGCCCGGGGCGA
>WHTR01000013.1:0-45242 GCA_009377635.1 Chloroflexota bacterium | reverse complement strand
GCGACCTGCATCGGCAACTGGATGTGGGCCGGGCCGGACGCGCTCGCCCGGGGCGATCCGGCGAGGCGCCCCTGTTCTCCCGGATCGGCGACGCGGATCGGGTTGTCAGGTAGTAGCTCCAGTTCCAGATGTTCTGACCACTGCGTGGATCAGTATGGCGAGCGCAATCCGGCGAACATGGGATAGTGCCGCACATTTGTGGTGAGCAGTGCCAGGCCTGTGATCTGCGCAGTGGCGGCGATGGCCAGGTCAGCGCTGTCGATGGTGTGATGGCTGGGCAGCCACTGCCGCCCCAGCATGCCGGCCCGCTCAGCGACCTCGGTGTCGACGGGGTGCCAGACCAGTGCTGACAGCAGCGAGCGAGTGGCGTCTTCCCCGCTGGTGCGCATCCCGGCCAGGACTTCCAAGCGCGTGATCTCGCTGGCGTGGAGCGGACCTGCCGCCCGATGCGTTTCGAGCACCGTCGCCGCGCCTTGATGGCCTCGAAGGTAATCAATCAGGACCGAGGTGTCGACGAAAGCGCTCACTGAGTGTGCAGGCGCCGCCCACGTCGCAGCTGCTCAACGTATACCGCGCCATTGAGGGATCGGTCCTGCCACGACCCGAACGCTCGACGCATGGCTGCCAGGTCATCATCGGCGGCAGGCCTCGACCCATAGGCGAGCTTGACAGCGTCACGAATCAGGGCGGCAATGGACCGTCCCGTGCGGGCCGCCATGCCGTCCAAAAGGCGGCGCTCCTCCTCAGTCAACGAAATTTGGGTCCGTTGCATGATGTAATGATACATCACGTGGACCGTGCAGTCCACGAATCGAATTGCGTGCGTCGCGCAAGTGGCAAGATAAGCATCTGGCATGCCATAACGTAGGCGTTTGTCAGCGGTGGGTGGCCCCGATGCCGCAGGCCCGCCCTGGTGACCAGACGCCTCCGAGATGGGGTTCGATTTTCGTGCTGCACGGCTCCTGGATGCCGGCTTCCGCGGCGCGCTTTGCCTGCGATCTGCTCACGCGCCAGCGGGTGCTCCCAGCGCTGGAGAAGCATGGCGATGCCTATCTCGCCTGCTGGCGCCCGGCGGTCACTGCGAGCGCGGCGAGACGCCGGAGCAGACGCTCATTCGGGAGCTGCTACTTACTGAAGTACTTCGTGAAGCCGTGGTGCGTCGGGGCGAAGCCGAGCCGTTGGTAGAAGCGGTGGGCATTGGCCCGTCGTCGATTGCTGGTGAGGGCGACCTTGTAGCAGCCGGCCGCTCGCGCCCGCGCTTCCGCGTGCTGCATCAGCAGCTGGCCGCATCCGGAGCCGCGGCTCCCTTCGTCAACCACGACGTTCTCGACAATGGCGAAAGGCCGACCGCCGTGGGAGAGGTTCGGGAGCACGTAGAGCGTGCAAGAGCCTTCGATCCGGCCGTCGACCTCGATCACGAAGCAGGTCGAGCACGGATCGGATCGGAGCTCTTGCAGCGCCTCGCACTCCGCCATCGTCGGCTCATGTGGCTCTTTCTCTGGAGTCTCGCCGAGCTGCGAGAGCTGAAAGTACAGCTCCATCAGCCGGGGCAGGTCTCCTTCGGTCGCTTCCCGAATGTTCATTCTTTCTCGCAGGTCGGGGTGCGAGTTCATGATCCTTCACCTCCTCCAGTTGCCGCCACTCCTGGTACGGATCGATCCGCTCGACATCGGCGCCGTTTCGGTTACGCTCGGCATGATATCCTTCGTCTGCGACGTGCAACCGGATAGAACCCGTCGTCGCTGGTGTCTTGATGCCCGGTGGGCACGCTGCCGTCAACTGGTCGATCCTTGGGAGTGTACCGAAAGGAGCAATAATGCCGATATCCTCATTCGCGGCCGTCAACCTCGGTCCCGGTGCATTCGAGGTGCGGGAGTTCCCGGTGCCGGACGACATCCCCGGGGATGCGGCCCTGCTGCAGGTGGAGGCCTGTGGCATCTGTGGGAGCGACCTGAGCGGCCTCCATGGCCGCGCGGGCGGCGAGGAGCGGGTGTTCTCTCGCGGCCCGCACATTATGGGCCACGAGAATTTGGGGATCATCTACAGGATCGGCAGAAAGGCGGCCGAGCGGTGGAAGGTCAAGGAGGGCGACCGCGTTTGCCTCGAGGAGTACGTGCCCTGTGGCGCCTGCGCGTACTGCCGGTCCGACGACTACCGCTTTTGCGGCACGCGCGGCGGCGAGATTCGCTACGGTGGGGCGCCGGTGAGCCTCTGGCCCGCGCTGTGGGGAGGCTACAGCCAGTACCTGTATGTCCACCCCAACGCCATCGTGCACAAGATGCCGAGCCATATCCTGGCGACGCACGCCGCGGCCTTCCTCCCCTTCAGCAACGGCGTTGAGTGGGCGTACGAGTACGGAGACGTGCGCCTGGGTGAGTCCATCTGGGTCCAAGGGCCGGGCCAACAGGGGCTGGCGGCCGTCATCGCGGCGAAGGCGGCCGGCGCCGGCTGCATCATCGTGTCCGGACTGACCCAAGACAAGCGGCGGCTCGATGTCGCGCAGCTCCTCGGCGCCGACCACACGCTCGACGCGGACGCGCATCCCGACCCGGTCCAGCAGATCCTGGACTGGACCGGTGGTGAAGGGGTCAACGTCGTGGTGAACGTGACCGGCGGGGGCAAGGGCTGCGTAGATCAAGCCGTGGCGGTGGCGCATAAGCGCAAGTGCAACATCGTGCTGGCTGCCGCCGGGCGAGAAACGCTCGATCTCAGTACGCTGCCGCGGAAGAAGATCGCCCTGATAACGGCGAACGGCCACTCCTACCGGTCGGTGGAGCTCGCGATCCAGTTCATTGCGTCCGGCAGACTGCCCATGGATCAAATCGCGACCCACACGTTCCCGCTCAGTCGCGCCCTGGAGGCGCTGGAGACTCTGGCCGGCATTCGTCCGTCGGATGCTATTCATGTCAGCATCATGCCGACGGTGAATTAGTGGGTCAGTTCGCATGATCGTTTGCATCGTATCTGACCGACTGGCAGACTGCTGAGAATCCGTACCTGTCATCCTGAGCGGAGCGAAGGATCTATCACGAGCATCAAGTGCCGTGCAGTAGCATGCAGTTCAGGAGAGATCCTTCGGCCTGCGGCCTCAGGATGACCGTTTTTCGGCAGCCTGCTGGTCGTCGACCAGGGAAGGGAGGAGCGCCCATGACCCCCGAGGAAAACGAGAGACTCACCCGTATCGAAGGCGATGCATCGATGGGCCAGCTCGTCCGTCGATTCTGGATGCCGTTCCTCACATCCGCTGACCTTCCTGGGCCCGACTGCGTGCCCGCGCGCGTGCGCCTGCTCGGGGAAGATCTCGTGGCGTTCCGCGACAGCGGGGGGACGGTTGGGCTGATTGACCCCCACTGCGCTCACCGGCGTGCCGACCTCTTCTACGGCCGGAACGAGGAGGGGGGGCTGCGGTGCATCTACCACGGGTGGAAGTACGACGTCACCGGACAGTGCGTCGACGCACCCACGGAGCCCCGGGAGAGCAACTTCAAGTACACCGTGCGCCTGCGCTCGTACCCAGTTCAGGAGCGGGCGGGTGTCTGCTGGACGTATATGGGCCCGCCCGATCTCCGTCCAGAACTGCCGGACTTCGAGTGGATGCATGTTCCTGACGGGCATCGGTATGTGTCCTGGAGCACGCAGGAGTGCAACTTCGTCCAGGCCATCGAAGGCGGAATCGACACGATCCACTCGGTCTTTCTTCACAGCACCCTCGACTCTCACCGGAGGCTGGACGAGTGGAAGCAGCGCGGGCAGCCGAACGCGGGCAGCGGATTAAGCACCCAGGCGCGCTATCGGACGCGGGACAATCCACCGCGACTCTCGGCGGCCGACACCGACTTCGGCGTCCTCGTGGGTGGCTGCTACCCGGGCGGCGACGGCTCGGACGACTACTGGCGCTACAATCTGTTCCTGATGCCCTTCTACACGATGCCGCCCGGGGGCGCAGACACGAAACTGTGCCACGCCTTCGTTCCGCTGGACGACGTGACCACCGCCCGGTGGAGCTTCACCTGCAACCTCCAGCAGCCGTATGGCGCTCGAGACATGGCCAGCATGCGTAGGGGCAGCGGCGTGCACGTGGAGCTCGTCCCCGGCACGCATGTGCCGCTCCGGAATCGATCCAACGACTATCTCGTCGACCGAGACGAGCAGCACACATACACGTTCACGGGGATCACCGGCACCGGTGAGCAGGACTTCGCGGTACAGGAGGGGATGGGGCGCATCGTCGAGCGGAACGCGGAGCGCCTGGTCATGTCGGATGTTGGCATCGTGCAGATGCGGAGGCGGCTGCTCAAGGCGGCGGACGACCTGCAGGAGGGCGTGGAACCCTACAGCTCTAGCCACGGGAGTGCCTATCACGTGCACGCGGGTGACGCGCTGGTTCCGGCTGGCGTGGCGCGCTGGTTCGAGGATGCAAAGGCGAAGGCGGCTCTCACGCCTCGGTGGTAGCGTGGCGCCCCTACATGACCGCCAGCATGTGGCATTTGATCGCGATACGCGCGGGTGTCCCGGGCCCATGAAGGCTGCCGTGTTGGCTTTCCTGATCGTCTGACGCACGTCCTGCGCCATCCATGTGCGGGGCGTATACCAGCTCGCCGTTCTCGTCGGCCACAGCCCACTATGATCGTCAACAGCCGCTGCCCGCAAGTTTTGCCGCGCCCCTGCCGTCTTATTAGACAGCCAGAGGAGAAGGCCCTCTGGACGAGACGAAAGGGGGCGACAGACGTGTCTTTTCTCAAGGGAGCTCCACTCGGGGCATTGCTCGTCCTGGGGCTAGTCGCCGGGACTGTTTCCGCTCAGACGCTGCTTGACAGTAGCGCGTGCCAGAGATCATCGACAAGCTCGACCGGCGGGGTAGACGTTGGCGGCCGCGTCGGTGATCTGGCAGTCGGGCTGAACACCGACCTTTCCTCCTGTGTGGACAGCGCGTTGTCGGCAGATCCGTCCGCCTCGAATGTGGATGTTCGTGCCGACCGAGACACGAGCCAGCGTATCAGCACCGGAGCCACGGCAAGCTTCTCGGTACTTGCCAGCGTCCTGGGCATAGACGTTCAGGCCGAAGTCGGGAGCGACACTGGTGGCTCGGTGGGCCTCGAGCCGGATGGCTCCATGGAAGGAAACGGCTCCGCCGCTGTCGACATCGGCGAGACCGCTGGCATGAATGCCTCGGCAGACGGAAGCGATTCCGTTGATCGCTCTGCGTTCAGCGAATTCAGCGGCCTTGCCGGGGCTTCGACGACCGCCGGTATCTCGGCGAATGTCTCTCCGGAAGCGAGGAAACAGACCGACAGGTCGATCACGATTGGGGATTCGGTCTCAATGTACACTGGCGAGTCGATTGACACCGCCGTCTCCGGTGAGGTCGCCGGGGGTACGAGCATAAGCGCGAACGGCGGCTCGGGAGGCGGCAACGCCGACGGGAGCGTAAGTGTCGACGCGGGTGCCGTGGTTGATGGCCCTGCCGGCGGCGTCGGCCTTGGCGAGAACGGAGCATTTATTCTCCCATCGGGCAGATAGACAAGACGGCAAGAGATGACGGAGTCGCCTACCCGGCAATGGGTGGTGACTCCGTCATGCAACTCGGATAGGGCCTGCGATTGCTGTTTTGGAATCGAGAAGGACGCGTCGAGCGGAAGTCTGATGGGTTAACCTCTAACGACATGCAAGCGTTCGAGCACCGAAGTTTAGTTGAGTTGGCGATGGAGGGCGACGCAGATGCGTTTGCCGACCTCTATCGCGACCACAACATCCGCGTTTACAACTTGGCCGTTCGCTCTACCCGCAATGCCAGTGACGCAGAGGACATCTGTCAGGAAGTCTGGCTGAAAGTTCACCGCGAGATTGGCCGCCTCCGCTGCCCAGAAGCCTTCCCCGCATGGCTCCGTCAGATCACGACCCGTGTCTGCATCGACGCCGAACGCCGGCGCAGGCCGAGCGCACCAGCGGCAGACATGCTGGAGATCGCCGGCGGATCGGGGACGGAGGATGCCGTCTCGGAGCGAGAGAAAGGCCGGATCATTTGGCAGGCGCTGGGCGCCATCTCGCCGCGGCAGAGCGCCGCCCTGTTTCTCCGCGAGGTCGAAGGCTACGACTACCGCCGCATAGCTGAAGCGATCGGAACGTCGATCTCCGGCGTCGAGGCACTTCTTTTTCGTGCTCGCAAGGCTCTCGCCAGGTCTTTTGAGTTGCTTGAGGCGTCACAATCCAAACGCTGTCGGCTCGCGCGTGCCGTGATGGCGGCTGTGGTCGATGGCGAAGGCAGCCCAGTGAAGCGCCACTCGCTCCGTGCCCACCTCGACGGCTGCAGCCGCTGTCGAAGTGAGCTCGAGTCGATGCGACGGGCCTCTCGTGCCTACAGCGCCCTGCCGTTCTTGCCCGTGGCGACCTCGCCCTACTGGCTCGCTTCGTCTCAGGCGGCGCCGGCTGCACCGCTGACTTTCGGCAATCTGGGCCTTCTGTTCGCGAAGCTGAAAGCGCTGACGGCGCCCACGCTCGTCACAACGAGCGTCACAGCCAGCCTCATAGCGGCACCGTTCGGTATCCATCAAGGTCAATTGCATTATGCTTCGAGCGATTCCCCTGCCTTCGAAACCGTCGAAGCGCCCTCCCGCTGGTCGGCCTTCGCCGATCCCAACAGCGGGCCGGCATCGTCCAGATCGGAGCAACCCGGGACACCAGAGGTGGGGGCGGACCCAGTGGCCAGCCCGGCGGCAGACACGCTCGTGGTCTCCCAGCCGGTGACTCCAGCCGAAACGGCACTGCCTCCGACCTCTCAAGTCCAAGAGATCGTAGCTCATCTCTCATCCCGGATCTCCGGTTTTGAATTCAACGCATCTTCAACATTGGCGGCCGAAGCAAGCGATGTCCTGGAAACCGAGACGCATGTCGACTATGCAGAGCAAGCGCTCGCTTCAGCCCCTGTCCATGTCGAGACCGCGAGCTCGGCTCCGGATAGGAAGCCGACGCATGCGCTCGAATCTCTTGAGGATACGGTAGAGGCACCTTCGAATCCATTGCTCGCAATAGAAGGTCCCGCCGACCAGCGGCTTGCCGTTGACGAGACGGCGATGATTTCCGCGCCGGCGGGTGGCGATTCTCCGATCCCTCACGAATGAGAGCCGCGATCTCCGATGCCCTTACGTCGGGGCGTCTTGGTCACTGCCGACCTCCCGAGCGGACGAGGGTGACGGCAGGGAGCGGGCGGTGTCGGTCCGCAGTGCGGCGGCGCCGTGCTCGTGGCTGGTGTCGGTCCTCGGCGATGCGGAGACCGCATACCGCGTCAGCCATTGGTCGCGGACGGACCGTGACAAGCCCGGCGTGCGGCTTGCGCATCCGGAGTGCCATCATGGAATGTCAGTCCGGGAGCCTACGTGCGCCCGGAGTGCCTGAGGTTGGCGAGCTTCCGAAGGTCGTGGCACACTTCGCAGGGGAGGAATGCTGTCGCCATTCATTGAGCGCGCGACGTTCGTCCGGTAGCTGCGTGGTGTACCAAAGGGAGGGGAGATTCTGTGGCATTGTTCAACCGCGTTGTTGTCAGCCTGCTGTTCCTTGCGCTATTGGCGCTCGCCGTGACACTGATCTCTGTACCGTCACTGGTCTTCGGCGCGGGAGAGATCCTGCTTGCAACGCTGCGTGGCCTCCCACCGGCATCTGTCGAAGCAGGCGCCGCCGCGCTTGCATTGCCCGTCGGAATCGGACTCCTTTGGGAGCTATGGCCTCGACCAAGCCGTGTGTTCGAGGCCAGCGCCGAAGGGACCACGGTGGTGTACCCCGCGCAAACGGTGGCGCGAGTCGTGCAACAGGAGCTCGGCGGACTCGAAGGCATTCTTGAAACGAAGGCCGCGGCGAACGGGAGCCGCCATAAAGTGGGTCTGAACATCAGTATGATTGCAGCGCCGGGGCAAGACCCGCAGCAAGTCGCGGCTTGGGCGGCAACTCACGTCCGCGAGAAGGTAGAGCGCGGCCTGGGGCTGAGTCTGAGACGGCTGCGTCTTTCCATCCAGCTGTCCCAGACCGATCGGCCGACGGCAGTTTCGCAGGCTCGCCACGCAGAAACCGATGGGCCGAGCGTGACCATCGCGAGGTAGGCCAGCCCCTCAGCCCGAGCGGCACAGCGCAAAGCGCTGCGCCCGACGGTTATCGGCGCGCTTCCTCGATCAGCCAGAATACCGGTGGTTTCGACGAGAACTTGGCGACGTTGCTCGATCTCCGTCGGGTAGTGGGGCGTGTCCTCCGTCGAAGCCAGCGCGCACGTCAGCTCGCCAACACGGTCACCGAGCGGTACTGGACGCCGAACTGAATCGCGGCGGCGTGGCTATCGAAAAAGATGTCCACATGGTAGCCGCGCACCCCGCCGCCGGTGTCTGCGGCGAGAAAGACAGTGTCGAAGCCCGCGATCCGTAGGCGGCTCCCAAGGGGGATCACCGCCGGGTCAATGGCGACGATACCCCACCGCACTGGGATGCCGGACTTCGTGATGGATCCGTGCGCTCCCCCAATGGGTAGTTGATAGCTGTAAGCCGTGAGTTTCGCGGTGAACGATCGCCCCTGCCCTGGCACTTGAGTGTTGCGCACGCTCGTCGGTCTCGGGTTCGACCGGGCGGGTGGGGTGGTTCGAGTTGGGGTTGGGCGAGGAGGTGGGGCGACGTGGGATTCGGTGGGGGCGGACTCCTCGGGCGGGACGGGGGCCAGGAAGCTCGTGGTGCTCCACCCGGCCAGGCTGGGGCCGCCGAGGGCGACGACCCGGTACCAGTCGGATTTGTCCTTGCGGGTGGTGGGCCCGTCGATGACCTGGAGGGGACTCTCCTCGAGGAAGGCGCCGAGGGGACGGTAGTCGCCTCCCGGGCCGGCGCGCACGACGAGCCCGTCGTCCTCGGTGCCGGTGACGCTGGCGTAGAAGGGGTAGGTGGGGATCGCGGCGTTGGCGTTCCCGTCGGCGGGGGCTTCGCGGTCCGGGACGCGGTCGACCGGGGGCGCGACGGGGGCGTCGGCGCCGGCCGCCGGCTCAGGGGTGGGGATGGTGTCGGGCTGGGAGGCGAAGGAGGCCGCGGTGTGGGAGGGGGCAAGCGGGGACTGGAGGGGGCGGGTATCGGGTATGAGGGTGAGCGCGACGAGGAGGGCGGCTGGTGCGAGGCGGATGGCGGTCGAGAGCACAAGTAGGCGGCGGAGGCGTGCTCCCGCTGGGGCCGATGGCTCCGGGGCGGGGAGCTGGATGTCGCCCTGGACGAAGCCGCCATCTCGGATGACGAGGGTGTCGGTGTGGAGGGTGCCGATGACGCGACCGGTGCCGCGGATCTCGACGCGCCCCCGGGAGGTGAGCTCGCCCTCAAGGTTGCCGGCGACGGTGATGCTGGCGGCGGTGATGTTCGCGGAGACGCGGGCGGTCTGCTCGATAAGGACGTCGTCGGCGCAGTCGATCGCGCCGCGGATCGTGCCGCGGATGACATTGGTGTCGGCTGGAGCGGGGAGAGCGGCGGGGACGGGCGTCGTGGGGCTTGGGTGCGGGTCGAGGGTGGGGTTAGGGGGTGGGAGGGTGATGATGTGGGGGAGGTCGATGGGAATTGGCGGGGTGGTGGGGCTCGGGGGAGGGGACCAGAGAGCGGGGAGCCGGGGTAGTTGCGGTGTTGGCAGGGCCTTTTGATCATGTTCCGGCGTGATGAAGGGCCCCTGCGGTGGTGGCTCCTGGTGGGCGGGGAGCTGGGCTGGGTGCGGTCGAGGAGCGAGTACCCGGTGGACAGCGGCGAGGGCGCCGAAGCCGACAGCGACGGTCTCGAGTGCGGCGTGATGCACTCCAGTGGAGCGCGAGGGGGTGTGCATGCGCTTCCTCCTTCATGAAGGCACGCCGAGCCGTCCTGCTGTGAGCTCACAGGGACCGCGCGGGAAGGAGATCGGCGGGGGAGTCCACGGAACGACGACACAGACGCCGCGGGCCATCGGCTCCGACCGAAAGCAGTGCGCGACTCAGATCGCCTACGAGGTCAGCTGAGGGGTTCGGGTCTGAGCGCCCTAGGTCCGATGCCGTCGGACCGTACACCCCGGAAACGGTGGGTCCCCCGCTCCCCGCGCTGAACGCGGAGACTCGGCGCGCTATAGCGTTGTGTGCCTTTCTCGGTTGAGAGATAGTTGAGAAGTGGTTGCAAATCCGTGAGGCGATGTTAATGCGGTCGCAGGGACCATGTCAAGGAAAAGTTAGCCAGTTATACGTTTCAGTTACGTCGGTACACCCTGACCCTTTGTCACTACATTACGATGAGCAACTGATCGGTGACTCATCTGCTGGTACGATGCCTGGCAGGTTGTGGCGCTGACTCCACTGATGCCAACATCTTGATGAATAGCGGACCCAGTTGGTGCCACTTGCCAGATCAGTGCTCGGGCGAATCGCGGCGAGCACGAACGAGCTGCCTGCATTCGACGTCGAATACGTTGGACCATGCAAGGGGAAGTTCCCATCATCTCGTGCAGTTCGCATTACTTGGCATCCCACAAGTGGACATTCCAGGTCTCGTCGGCGGCCCCGACCAGCGGCTGTCCCCGTACAGCCCCTACGTTCACCAGACGCTCACTGATGAGGATCGGCTCCGCCGGGTAGATCGTGCCGAGTGCCGGCAGGGCCTCGGAGAGGTGCCGAACCAACTGCCCGAGTACCTGCGTTCGCCCGCTGCCCTGAATCGTCGTGAAGTATCGATCGATCAGCGAGTCGAACTCCGGGCTCCCGTATCGGGTCCGGTTGTCACCCCTCCACTGCACCTCTGGATTCGGGATCTCCCGACTGTGAAATCGCAGCGGATCAAACGGCTGACGCACGAGGTCCATCCCGGGGTTGGTCGCTCGATACTCCCGGTCGGAGGCCTGCTGCCTGGGCACGATGACCGTATTCACCCCGATGCCGATCTGGCGCCAGCCGTCATTGCTCGCCAACAAGATCTTCTCCTTCAGGTCGTCTCCGGCGTTGGTCCGGCTCTCGATAACGAGCTGTTGCCCGGCGGTGTCGTAGTAGAACCCGTCCGGGCGCTTCATATATCCCAGCTGCTCGAGGAGCTGCGCCGCCTTGCGCGGGTCGTAGTCATACTTGACGATCTGGGACTCGACCTGCCGATATTCGGGCGCGTTGACGTACAGCAACGTGTGGGCGATCGGTGCAATCCCCTCCTCCAGCTCGTTGGAGATCTGCTCGCGATTCATTCCGTGTACAAGCGCTTGTCGGAATCGCACGTCCTTGAGGACGGGCGGATTGGGCGAGAGCTGCTGGACGTAGTGGGCTACCCAATTGCTGGGTGAGGCGTCCCCTATCCCGTTGTCCCACAGGACGTCGGTATCCAAGGCCTGTGTGAGGCTGATTCCACGCCCGAGGGTCATGTCCACCTCGTTCGCCAGGAGATTCGCGATCACCGTGTTCGGGTCCGGAATGAACCGGATGGCGATCTCATCGAGTTTCGGCCTGCCGAGGGCGTAGGCCTCGTTCGCCCTCAGGATCATGTGGCTGCCGCGGACGAATTCGGACAGCTTGAACGGCCCTGTCCCGACGAACTCGGTCGTCCAGTAAGGCAGCTCGAGAAATGTGGCCTTCTCCTCACGATAGGTCTGCTGGAGCAGGTGATTCGGCAGGGGGAGCGCTGCCTCATAACTGAAAAGCTGGTCGGCTGAGATTAATGGCTGCTTCCAGGTCGCGGTGATCGTGCGATCATCGACGGCGGTGACCGTGTCTATCGCCGTGTAGGCGGGATGACTAGAGATGGCGATGTCGCGGTCCCGCACCACATCGGTCGTGAACACGAGGTCGGCCGTCGTGAGCGGCGCGCCGTCGTGCCAGGCGACCCTGTCGCGGATCCTCCAGGAAGTCTCCATTCGTCCGTCGGCGAGTACCTTCCACTTGCCGTTCTCGAGGGAGGGCACGGCTTCGGCGAGCTGGGGGGTGAGGACGCCCTCGCCGTTCATCGCCGTCAGCCCAGCATGGAACATTTTCTCGGCCTCGCCCACACCACGACGGGAGCCGGTCCCGGCCGTATTGATGGCTTGGCTGAGTGTGGATGGCTCGTCCAGAATCGCCAGGGTGATCTGCTTGGGGCCCGTCCTCGTGGGCGCGGCGCCCCCGGCAGTTTCCCGGGGAACCTGGGGCCCCGAACAGGCAGCGAGAAAAATGGCCAGCACTACCCAGGCAATGCCGAGTGGCGTGGGCAGTTTCACACGGACCTCCGTATCATCGGACATCCCACTCGTGGGCGTTCCATGCCTCCGTCGCGCCTTGCCCGCCCGCGCCAACGTTGACCAGTCGATTGCTGAGCAACGTGGGGGAGGTGTTGTAGAGAATGCCCATCATCACGACCTGATCGGAGAGGTGGTGCAGGATTTGACCGAGGACCTCGAGGCGCCCCTGCTTCCGGACGGTCACGAAGAACCGGTCGATCAGCCCGTCGAGCTCTTGGTTGGCGTAACGCATTCGATTGCCCGTAACGCGGAAGTTGTTCTCCGGTAGTGGCGTGTTGCGGCTGTGGATGCTGCGCAGGCCGCGGACGTCATTCGGGTTCCGCACGAGCTCAAAGGCCGCGAACGTGGCCCGGTACTCCTGGTCCGCCGCGCGCTGTCGCGGCACAATCACCGGCTGGGCATCGACCCCGACCCGCTGGAGATCATCTGCGATGGCGAAGATCATCTTGTCGCGGAGATCGTCTCCCGCCGTCGTCCGGATCTGCGACCACAGGCGCTGGTTTTGAGCGTCGCGGAAGATGCCGTCGCCTCCCTTCCGGTAGCCCAGGTTCTCGATCAACTGGGCCGCTTTCCGCGGGTCGTGATCGTAGCGGATGGCGTTCCGCTCCTCGATCTCGCGATATTCGGGTTGGTTCGGATTCATGAAGCTGTCGGCGACGGCACTCGTGCCCCCCGTGAGCACGTCGACCTGTTCCTGGCGATTGACCGCGTGCAAGAGCCCTCGGCGGAACTGCACGTTGCCCACGATGGGTGGATCCGGGTTGATGAACTGCGGGTAGAGGGCGATCCAGTTATCGAACGACATGGCCATGCGCCCATCGCGCCACTGGTCACGCACCTGGATCGCCTGCTCGCCACTGAGGTTCCGTCCAAGCGTCAGCTCCACCGCGCCAGCCAGGATGTTGGCTGCCAGGGTGCTCGCCTCCTGGATGAACTGCACCTCGATCTCGTCGATCTTCGGTCGACCCAGCACATAGTGGTCATGCGCCTGGAAGACCATGTGGCTGCCCTGCACCCAGTCCCGGAGCGTGAAGGGCCCAGTGCCTACGAACTCGTTGCTCCAGTACGGGTGGTCCGTGAGGCTCGGCTTCTCTTCGAGGTACGCCTGCTCGAGAAGGTGGCGAGGAATGGGCACGCCGCGCTGATAGCTGAAGAGCGTATCTGCCTCAATGAAGGGCTCTGCCCAATACACAACGACGGTCTGACTGTTGGGCGCCTCGACTTGATCGATGGAGTCGTATGCGATATCTCCGAAGATCGGTACGTCCTTGTCCCGGGCGACACTCATGGTGAAGACGAGGTCCTCGGATGTGAACGGGGTGCCGTCGTGCCACCGAGCACCATCTCTGATCTTCCACGTTGTCTCCATCCGTCCGTCGAGCTGGAGTCTCCACAAGCCGTTCTCCACCGAGGGGACCGCCTCGGCCAGCTGCGCCCGAAGCCCGCCCCCCGGCACTGGTGTCGCCATGCCCGCTGCTACGACCTGCTCGAGCGCATCGATGCCGCGGACCCGCGAGGCCGGATTCAGCTTCTGATAGAGGGTATGCGGGTCGCCCTGGATGGCCGCAGTGACCCGTCTGAGGCCGGCGGGCTGCGTGCCTGGCGCTCCCTGCTCCTGAGTCACGGCGGGAGCTCCAGGTGCTGTTGCGGCACAGGCTGTCAGGAGCATCTCGGTGGCCAATGAGGCCACGAGCACCGTCTTCCAGGAGCCCATGTCGCTCCTCCTGAACCCACTATTCTCATCCCTCCGTGACTCCCGCATTCCGCAGGCACGGCATCTTGCGGGTCTCACTTTGGATTCCGCTTAGTGGTTCCGTTCGGACCGCGCGGATCTTGCCCTCGCGGCCCGCGACCGGCGTCAGCTCGGCGGACCGAACGCGGCCACCGGCTCCCCACGCTCAAGCATCGCTCGAATGCAGCGCTGTCGCTCCTCTTCCAGCCGCGCGAGTGCTTGCTACGGGAGGCCTCTGCCAGGCACGCGCGCACGGAATGCGACGCGCACAGCCTCGTCGTGCTCAGGATTCATGGGCCTTCGGCCCGCCCCGAAGAATGAACAGTCGCCACCGCCATAAAGGGCGGACCCGGGGCGGCCGTTCAGAGCTGCGACACGATTCATGGGAGGTTGAGCCTTCGTTGCGATTTGGTTGCGAAACGTGCAGCCACTCTACGGCGGGCGTCGGGGGGATGTCAAGGGGAAGTTGACGAGTTATGCAGCTAAGCTACCGCGATGGGCTGTGACCTTCTGTCAATCCTCAGCGGCTCATGGATCTCCGGCTGATCCGGGGCACGCGCCTGCAGGAGCCGTGGGCGATCCGCGTGGGAATCCAGCTAGCGGGTCAGGGACGATGTGTGTGGCCCTGCCCGTCCCGCGATGCGAGCTGGCGCAGAATCGCCCCTCTCCCGCCGCAGCGGGAGAGGGGGAATCGCATCCGTTGCCGCTACGGCAACGGACATGTGACCTGACGCACTACCGGAGATCCCACTCCTGGACGTTCCACGCGCTCGCCGTCTGAAGGGGCGAGATCATGCCCGGTCCGGTCAGCGACTTTCGCGCGATCACGCCGGTCCCGTAGTAGTAGATGGGGATGATCGGCACCTCGTCCGCGAGGAGCCGCATGATCTCTGTCTCGGTCCGGTCGCGCTCCGTCCGTTCCAGGGCCGTGGCGAACCGCTCGTAGAGCCCGTCGTAGGCGAGATTCTGGAACCCGCCGTAGTTGCGGCCCTTCCATGCAGTCCGTTCGGTCGCGATCTCAGACGCCACGAGGTTCTGCGGCGCCGTGAGGGAGAGGCTCCACGGCCAGAGGAAGCCCCCGCGCACGGCATTCTTCCGCTCGTCCAGGTTGGCAGCCTGTGGCGGGAGCGGCACCGGGTCGACGCGGAAGCCAGCGCTCTCCCACTGGCTTGCCACCGCCTCGATCTCCTGCACGTTGCTGCCCTGGCCCGTCGCGGAGAGGTCCAGCGAAAGGAGCTGCCCACTTGGATCCCGAAGCACGCCGTCGGGACCTGGAGTCCACCCTGCCTCGGCGAGCAGCTGCTGGGCCCGGGCCACGTCGAACGGATAGCGGGCGCAGGGCTGCCCTTCAACTGGTCGTTGGGCGCAGGTGTCTGGGAGAACGAACGTCTCCGCGACCGGGGCCAGGCCATACTGTAGCGCGTCGCTCATAGATTGCCGGTCCGTGGCATGGACCATTGCGCGCCGCACCCGCACGTCTCGCGCCCACGGCGCGGTCGCATCCCGGAACTGGAGCCAGATGCTGCGAATGCCGAAGGGGACCACGATTGCGGTTCCGCCCTCTGAGCCCCACGTGTCGCGGATCGCGACGACCTGGTCAACGTCAAGCCGGGACCCCATGGGAACCGCGTCCACATCGCCGGCGAGCACGCCCGCGACAATCGCATTCACATCGCCGACGTAGCTGATGACGATGCGATCGATCCTGGGCTCTCCGTGCACGTAGTCAGCAAACGCGCGTCCCTCTATGAAGCTCCCCAGCTGCCAGCGGTCCAGTTGGTACGGGCCGAGGCCGACGAACTCGGTGCTCCAGTACGCGCTATTGATGAACGCCTGCGCGTCGCCCCCCTCGTAGAGCTCGGAGAGCAGGTGCCGGGGCAAAGCCGGGATGTCGCTCGCCCCGGAGCCGCCCCCCAGGAACGACGGCTGGTCCCAGTGGACGATGAGCGTGTGCGGATCCGGCGCTTCAACCTCCGAGACGAGCTGCGCCCACACTGGGCGCGTGGTCGGGACGTCCGGATCGCGCACGACCTGAGCGCCGAACACGAAGTCCTCGGCGGAGAGCGGTGTCCCGTCGTGCCACACCAAGTCAGGGCGGAGGCGCCAAGTCACCTCCATCCGTCCGTCCGCCGTCGTCTTCCAGTCGCCGTCCTGGAGCGAGGGCGCCTTCTCGGCCAGGCGGGGCGCGAGCCTGCCCTGCGGATCGTACACCGTGAAGCTCGCGTGGAAGATCAGGAAGTGTTCGAGATCGCCGAATCCGCCTGCCGTCCCGTACGAGATCAGGCCCTCCTTCGGCTCCTGGAAGCCCTGCAACGCGATGCGGAGGGTCTTCGGAGGATCCTCCGGAGAGGCAGCGTCCGAGGAGTCGGCCTGACGGGAGCTGGGGGTGACGCAGCCACCCAGCGCCATGGCGATGATGAAGAGCCCACCCAGCCAACGCGAGATGCCTTTCGCCTCTGGGCGCTGACGCGGCTCAGCCTGAGGCGGACCGTCGCGCAGGGCCGCGGACGAATGGGGGCTCAAGTTGGGGTTCTCCCGCCGGAACGTCTCACACGCAACGACGTCGCGCTAGCCGGGCCGATTGTATCCAAGAGACGCGAGCTGCTCGGCTGGCACGTGCTCTAGCCCTGGTGCGCGCCATTCAACAGTGGGCGTCGCGATCCCGCTCGCCCGCCCGCGCTCGTTGTCGAGATTCGTGTCGATGATAGCGTGGTTCTGGTCCCGGATGACGCCCAACGGATCGAGACCCCGCTGCACCTTCTCGATCTCCTGGAACATCAGCTCGCGCAGGAGCACGACGCCCTTGTCTGATGCTGCCAGCCGCTCTTCGGGGCGGTTCGAGATGAGCCCCTGGGTCTCCCACATCACCATGTCCTGAGTGAGGATCTGGCCCCAGGGGGCGTAGAAGTTGAAACGGGTGAACGGATGAAGCCCGTCCGCTGGTTCCTTCACAGGTGCGAGGTAGCTGACCTCCGGCTCCTCGTCGGTTGGGTCGACCAGCGAGCCGTCGTCGCTACGCCGAAAGGCCACGGTGACCTGCCAGGTATGCGTGTCGTCGATCGGGGTCCGCAGCCACAGCGAGCCCGTCCGAAGATGCGTTGGAAAGATCATGGGGTGCTCCTCGATCCTGCCGTCCTTGTAGACCCGCTTCTTCATGATGCCGTAGGAGGTGAGATAGAAGTCCTGCTCCTCGATATCGGCGACATATCCGCGCGTCGTATTGACCGGCCGCCGGGTGCTTCGCGGCTGGTCCTGGTGCAGGATCTGCAGGTGCCACGGGTCCACCGCGTTCTCCGCCGCAGCGAACCAGTTGCAATCGAGGTTCGGGAAGACGGTAATCTGGCGCCGGCCATCGGGCCTGGCCAGTACATCGTACTTTGGCAAGGCCGGGGCTGGAGCAGGTCCCATATACATCCAGTAGAGGCCGGCGAACCGCTGTACTGGGTACGCGCGCACCTTGACCGTCAAGTGGAACATGCTCCCCGCCGGCTCGGCTGGGCACTCCAGGCAGCTGCCCGACGTGTCGTAGAGCCAGCCGTGATAGGCGCAGGCGATCCCGCGCTCCTCCACACGACCGTAGAGCAGCGACGCGCCGCGGTGGGCGCAGTGGTCCTGGATGAGTCCCACCCGGTCGCTCTTGTCCCTGAACAGCACCAGGTCCTCGCCGAGCGCGCGGATGAACTTCGTCGGACGGTCGGGGGTGAGCTCCTGGGCGATGGCGATGGGGTGCCAGTACCGTCGCAGCAGCTCGCCAACGGGCGTGCCCGCGCCCACTTGGGTGAGTTGCTCGTTCTGCTCCTTGGTCAGCACGTCGTCCTCCTTCCGGTCGAGCTTTCCATGCTTCCGCAGCTTGGGGCGCCACGAGTGGATGAGAAGATCCACCTCTCAGCGAAACGTCATTGGACGGCGCGTATCGGTGGTCAACGACGTTGATTGACTATAGCCTACTGCAACTCCCACTCGTGAATGTTCCATGTCCAGGCTGCGTCGGGGACCGTCGGCTGCGGGCCCTTGAGCGCAGCCACGGCGGCGATCGGAATCGCGTTGAAGTACAAGGAGATCGCCGGCAGGTCCTCGCTGAGGAGCCTCGCCATCTGGACCAGGTAGCTGTTGCGCTCCGTCCGGTCCAGGGTGGAGTCGAAGAGCTCGGCCAGTCGGTCGAACTCGGGGTTGGTCCAGGCACCGCGGTTGCTGCCTGTCCACCGGTTCTCGGGTCGCGGGATGCCGGTGCTGGTGAGGCGCGCCAGGGGCGCTTCCCCTTGCGGGCTGCTGAAGGCGTAGAAGGCGGGAAACGACGCGCGGACCTGCGAGTCCTGTGCCTGAGCCGCTGGCAGTATGGCTTCCTGAATGTCGATCCCAGCCTGCAGCCACCCGCTTGCCAGGATGGCCAGCTCTTGCTCCTGCTGCGTCGCGGAGTTGGTCTTGACCTCCGGTGAGAATCGGCCCTCGCCGGCGCGGGCATATATCCCGCTTCCGTCCTTGAAGAAGCCGGACTCGTTCATGAGCTGCTCGCTGCGTCGTAGGTCGAATGGGTACTTCGCCAAGACGCGATCGATCTCCGCATAGTAGGAAACAGTCGGTGCAATGATGGTGTCGGCCAGGATCGCCTCGCCCTCAAACAGGCCGGTGTTGAGGGCATCGCGATCGACGGCATGTGCCATCGCCTTGCGCACTCGCGGGTCCGTCACTGCTGACGGGCTGGCCAGCTCCGGTCGGAACTGAGCGTACACTGCCCGCCAGAGATTCGGCTTTGAGAGCACCTGGCCGCCCTGCTGTGGACCCCACTCCTGCTTGAGGATCAGACTCTGCTGAAAGCGGATCGAGTCATCGGCTGCGAAGTGGACCTCCTCCGACAGAACATTCGCGAGCGTGGTGTTGGCGTCAGGGATGAAGACCACCCGCACACCGGAGATCTTGGGACGACCCAGGATGTGGTCGTCGAACGGTGATCCCTCGAAGAATGCGCCTGGCTCCCAACGGTCGAGGCGATAGGGCCCCAGCCCGACGAACTCGCGATTCCAGTACGGGTGGCTGCCAAAGGCATCCCATTGGGCCTCCTGAAACGGCCCGTCGAGGATGTGCCGAGGGAGCGGCGGAAACTCCGTCCCGGTACCAATGCCCAGGTTACCAGCATCCGGATAGGGACGGACCCAACGTATGAGGATGGTGCGCTCGTCGGGAGCCAGCACCTCCTCGACTGTGCTGTAGGGCGGTGACCGTGACTGCCCAAGGTCGGGCGTGGCGTAGACGCTCCATGACAAGACGAAGTCCTCGGCAGAAAGTGGCGTGCCATCATGCCAGGTGAGGTTTGGCCTCAGGCGGTAGGACGTCTCCATGCGCCCGTCCGGGAAGACCTTCCAGCTCTCCGTGTTGAGCTGGGGCAGCGTCTCTGCCAGGTAGGGGAGCGCGCTGCCTTGATTGTCCAGGTAGGCGAGACCTGCGTTGAAGAGCCGACGGCTCGTCTCGAGCGTTACCCCACCCTGCTGCACGGGCTTGGAGGCGACGCTGTCTGGTTCAACCCGGACCGAGATGACCAGGGTGCGCCCGGCCCCGGCCTGTGGGCCGGAGCTGGGGTCTTGCCCGGCCGGGCTGGCCATGGGGGCGCAGGCCGCGAGCGCGAGCGCAGCGAGGCCTACTAAGACAAAGGGGCGATGCGTGGGCATGGCGGCTTCCACCTCTTGGCGACTGTTGGCTCTAGCGTAGCATAATCCTGAATGCCCCGAGGTCCTCATCCGCCTTCGGCCGAGCGGCCGTCCTCTCCATCAGAGGTTGTGACAACAGAGCCGGCGTTTGTGTCGTCGGAGACGCGTTCCTATACTGACCCTGCGGCGAAGGGCACCCGAGAGCTCGACTGGAGGAGCGGCGTATGCTGAGTCAAGAAGAGAACGACCTCCTCACGCGGGTGGGCACTGGAACCCCCATGGGAGACCTGCTGCCGCCGACCACCGAGCCGATGGGTGCGTTTCGACCGAAGGCCAACAGCGCCAACGATTATCTGCTCGACTATGAGGCGCAACGGACAACGCTGTTCTCCGGGATCCTGAATCTCGGCATGCAGGACCAGGCGATGCAGGAGAGCATGGGGCCGATCTCCGACCGGTCGAATAAGCACCTGGGGACGTCCGATAGGGGATCATCCAGGTCCGCCGGCGCCTGTTAGAGGCCGCGAAGGCGCTGCGGGACCGCGGCACCACCCCGCCGGGGGCAGCGAACCCCGCCGCCTACCGCATCCAGTCGGCGGTCGTCGTGCTCCCGAAGGGCGTGCCGTGGCTCGAAGGCGCCAAGGAGCATCTGGTGGCGGAGCCCGGCGTGCATTTCGCCGCCGTCACTGCGGCGGGATAGGCATTCGGGGGAGGCCGACGGTTGTCGCGAATCTCCTCGCTGACAAGGGGCACGAGATCCACGACGGCAAGCGCTACGACTGGGAGGCCGGCGATCTGATGATCGTGCTGCCGTACTGCATGCACCAGCACTACTGTGACGAGGGGCCCGGCCTCCTCGTGTACTGTCAGGCGGCGCATGGCGGGGTGCAGGGGGGCGAGCTGGTGGAGCTGAACGAACACTTCGTGTTCCCGGATGGCGCGACGCTCCTGTATGACGAGAACGGGAGCGTCGTAGGCTACCGACGGGCCGACACGGGCGAGGAGTTCCTCTTCGGGGCGGATGCCGTTGGCAAGGACGAGATGGCCCGGCGGTTTCAGGAGGGGCCGCCGCCACCCAGCCACGAGGTCACCGATGAATACGAGTACTTCGTCCGTCTCTACCAGGAGGAGTGCCACTGGCGTCAGAACGTCCCGCAGATCATTCGGCAGCACGACCGCCGCTGGCAGGACACCCGGAACGGGCGGGTCCTCTGGTTCCTCCATCCGCAGCATCCGCTCATGGAGACGGGCCTGCGCCTCTTCGAGTCGTACCTGCAGGAGCTCCCTCCGGGCGGCAGGTCGGGCAAGCACAACCACGTGGGCGAGGAGATCCGCTTCATCATCGACGGCAAGGGCTACGACGTGATCGACGGCGAGCGGTGGGACTGGGAGACGAACGATGTTGTGGCGTGCCCGGTACTCAGCACCCACCAGTCGTTCAACGCCGATCCGGGTCGACCGGCGCGGTTCCTCGTGTTCAAGTCCCGCCTGTACGACTACATGAGCTTCGGCGGTATCGAGCACTTCGAGGACGCTGCCGGCTGATTAGACCAGCGGCGCGCCGTTGGTCCCTTGATGCGTGCCGAGTTCCGCCAGTGCCGCGTCGAAATGCTCGGGTCGGACCGCCGGCTGCCCGTCAAATCCGGCCTCGTCGAGCGCGTTGAGCTTCGCGCTCTGGCAGAGCTGGGCGAGGTCCGCCCCCGAGAGCCCGGCGCTTCGGGGCAGCACATGGGCGATCAGCGCCTCCCGATCCACGTGGGGGGCGAGCTGGACCGAGCGGAGGTGGATCCGAAGGATCTCGGCCCGGTCCTCGTCGTCGGGAAGGCCGATGTGCAGGTGAACGCCGAATCGCCCGGGTCGGAGCATCGACGGGTCGACGATCGCCACGTTGTTCGTCGCCCCGATGACGATGACCTGGCTCCGTTCTTCCATCCCGTCGAGCTCTGCGAGGAGCTGACCCACGACTCGTTGCGGGGCGCGCGTCCCTTCGAACTCGCCGGCGGTCCTCCGGGCGGCGATGGCATCGAGCTGATCGAAGAACACGATGCACGGTGCAGCGCGACGGGCCAGGCCGAAGATGCGTCGGATGCTCTCCTCGGACTCGCCCAGCCACTGGGAGAGCAGCTCTGGCCCCTGGATCGCGATGAAGTTGGCGCCGGACTCCCGGGCGATCGCCTTTGCGAGGAGCGTCTTCCCGGTTCCCGGCGGCCCGTGGAGAAGCACGCCGATGTGCGTGGAGAGGCCGAATCGCGCGAACAGCTCGGGGTGTCGCAGAGGCCGCTCCACGAGGTCGTACAACCGCTTCTTGACGCGGCCCAGCCCACCGACGTCGGACCATCCGATCCGCGGATACGAGATGAGCGACTCCCGCAGCGCGGCTGGCCGAACCCGCTCCAGAGCGGCATCGAAGTCCTCGCGCGTGACGACGAGCTCCTCTGAGGATGGATAGGAGACCACCGATGGGCTATCGAGAAATCGACCCGCCGCACGTCGCAGCGCGTTGAGGCCCGCTTCCCGGGCGAGCTCCATGAGGTCCGCGCCCACGAAGCCATACGCGCGCGAGGAGATGGCCGGGAGCGCGGCGATCGCCTCAGGGACGAGTGGCATCTCACGCGTGTGAACCCGCAGGATCTCCTCTCGCGCCCCGTCCGCGGGCGTGGGAAAGTGGACCTCCCGGTCAAAACGCCCTGCGCGGCGGAGCGCCGGTTCCACGGTCTCCAGGCGATTCGTGGTCCCGATGACCATCACGGATTCTGCCCGTCGCATCCCGTCCATCAGGGCAAGGAGCTGGGTGACCACGCGCGAGTCCGAGAGCGTGCTTGCGGTCCCCCGACGCGGTGCGATGGCGTCCAGCTCGTCGATGAAAATGATCGCGGGTGGCTTGACGCTCGCCTCCCGGAAGATTGCCCTCAGATTCTCCTCTGTCTGGCCGCTGTACGAGCCCACGATCTCCGGACCATTGATCGAGTAGAAATGGGCGTTGATCTCGTTGGCGACGCTCCGAGCCAGCAAGGTCTTTCCGGTCCCCGGCGCACCGTGGAAGATCACCCCGCGCGGCGGTTGCAGCCCCAGCTGGCGATACACCTGGGGAAAGAGGAGTGGCAGCTCGACAAACTCTCGAACAGTCCGAATCTGTTCGGCGAGCCCACCCACGTCCTCGTACGTCGTGTCGAGGACTGACTCGGCCCGCGTTGGGCTGCCCTCGTGCTGGTGTGTCCCGTCTGCGTGGGTGTGATCCTCCTCGACCTCCAGGTAGAGGGCCGTGTCCTCCGTGAATACGCCCTCGCCTCCCGTTACGCTGTGTACCTCGAAGGTCATACCCGCCAGACTGTCGGGGAGGCGAAGATACAGGAGTGCCCCTTCCCGCAATGGCGTCCGATCGCCGGATAGGACGTGCTTGATCTGGGCGATCAGGTTTGGCATGTTGAGGAGCGAGACGTCAGCTCCGGGAACGAGCACGACCTCTGAGGCCACCAACGGTTCCACGCGCTCGATCGACACCCCTTCGTGCGGGTACGCTTTCAGGGCCTGGCGCGTAAATCGGTCGAAGCGGATGAGGCCGGTGCTCGTGCCGGTCCTCCCGTCGCGCGGAGGAGTGCTCGCGGAAGGGTGCACGCCCGCGACGCGGACGAGTGCGCTTCGACCGCGGGTCGTACTCACCCGCACGACGTCGCCCACATGGACCTCTGCCGCCTGAAGCAGCGCGCGCTCGAGGTACGCCGTCGAGACCCGAGCCTCCCGATAGTCGCTCGGCTTCGGGTCAACGATCGCGGCAATCGGCATTCCCACTTTCCCTTCCGGCGCGCACAACGAGCGTATCTTATCCCGCCGTCGCGACGGACGGCCACCGTCGGCGGCGATAATGAAACAGGAGGTAGGGCGGTTTGGTACGGGAACGTCTCCCGCCACGGGTCGTCATAGAGGACGTGGATCCTGAGATCGCGTGCGGGCGCTTCCCCATCAAGCGTGTCGTGGGGGAGAGGGTCGTTGTGGAGGCTAACGTCTTCGCCGACGGCCACGACGCCGTCTCCTGCCGGCTGCTCCATCGCAAGGCCGGGGACTCGTGGTCGTCGATCTCGATGCAGCCATTGGGAAACGATCGCTGGCGCGCCGCGTTCACCGTGCATCACCTCGGCACGTACGGCTATTCGTTCGAAGGTTTCATCGATCGCTTTCTTACCTGGCAGCGGGATCTTGAGAAGCGTGTCGAGGGACGTCAGGATGTGGGGGTCGACCTTCAAATCGGTGCTCATCTCCTCCGAGAGGCGAGCCAGCGGGCCGACGGCACCTTGCGAAGCCGTCTCGACGCTGCGGCCCGGTTCGTCGGAGGGTCGGCGGCCGTCGACGAGCGGCTGGCGGTCGCTCTCGACCCGTCGCTCGCCGAGCAGGCCGCACGTTGTCCCGACCCGCGCCTCACCACCCGATACAGGCAGGAGCTGCGCGTGACCGTCGACCCGCCCCGTGCCGGCTTCAGCGCGTGGTACGAGCTGTTTCCGCGCTCGACGGCTCCGGAGCAGGGACGCCACGGCACCCTCCAGGACTGCAGGGTGTTTCTGCCCTACGTCGCCTCGATGGGCTTCGACGTGGTGTACCTGCCACCGATTCATCCGATTGGACGAACGCACCGCAAGGGAGGGAACGGTTCTCCGCTGGCACTGCCCGAGGATCCCGGCAGCCCATGGGGGATCGGTTCCGACGCCGGGGGCCACACGAGCGTGCACCCGGAGCTTGGAACGCTGCATGACTTTCAAGAACTGGTCGCTCGCGCGCGCGAGCTGGGTCTCGACGTCGCCCTGGACGTGGCGTTTCAGTGCTCTCCTGACCATCCGTGGGTGGTGGAGCATCCCGAGTGGTTCCGCATCCGGCCGGACGGGTCGGTCCAGTACGCGGAGAACCCGCCGAAGAAATACCAGGACATCTATCCGTTCGACTTCGACACGGAGCACTGGGAGGCGCTCTGGCACGCGCTCAAGGATGTGTTCCACTTCTGGATCAGCCAGGGGGTCCGGATCTTCCGTGTGGACAACCCGCATACGAAGCCGTTCGCCTTCTGGGAGTGGTGTATCCGAGACATCAAAGCTAAGGACCCCGACGTGATCTTTCTATCTGAGGCATTCACGCGCCCACGCGTGATGCATCGTTTGGCCCAGCTTGGGTTCACGCAGTCATACACGTATTTCGCGTGGCGGAACACGAAGTGGGAGATCACCGACTACTTCGGGACGCTGACGCAAACGGACGTGCGGGAGTACTTTCGTCCGCATCTCTGGCCGAACACGCCGGACATCCTTCCTGAGTACCTGCAAACAGGGGGGCGGCCTGCGTTCATGGCTCGGCTGGTCCTCGCGGCCACGCTGGGGTCGAACTTCGGCATCTATGGTCCCGCATTCGAGCTTGTCGAGAACCGGGCGCGCGAGCCGGGCACTGAGGAGTACCTGGATTCGGAGAAGTACGAGATCAAGGGGTGGGCGATCGATTCTCCGCATAGCCTGCGGGAGCTCATCACCCTCGTCAATCGGATACGGCGTGAGAACGTCGCGCTCCACAGCGACCGGAGCCTTACCTTCCACGACAC
This sequence comes from Chloroflexota bacterium, assembly GCA_009377635.1. Classification (GTDB taxonomy): domain Bacteria; phylum Chloroflexota; class UBA6077; order UBA6077; family SHYK01; genus WHTR01. The sequence goes on along the minus strand of WHTR01000013.1, from coordinate 20,083 downwards.
GGACAACGACGCGATGGTCTGTTACAGCAAACGGAGCCCGGACGGAGAGAACGTCATCCTCGTCATCGTGGTCCTCGACCCGCACCACCGACACTCCGCCTGGACGCAGCTTGACCTCTCGGCGCTCGATCTCGATCAGCGGCAGCCGTTTCAAGTCCACGATCTCCTCACCGACGCTCGCTTTGTCTGGTCCGGCGCCCGCAACTACGTCGAGCTCGACCCAGCGTCCGTCCCGGCCCACGTCTTCCGTATTGAGCGCCGCGTCCAATCCAAGCCGGACTTCGAAACCGATGCGTGAGGGTCGGTCTTTGGCGCGAATCGCCCATGCTGTCGTCGACGGAGGGGAGCACTGGTACAAGGATGCCGTCATCTATGAGGTGCCGGTCCGCGCGTTCCTCGACAGCAATGGCGACGGCATCGGTGATTTCGCGGGTCTGACCCAGAAACTCGACTATATTCACGACCTCGGGGTCACCGCCATCTGGCTCCTGCCCTTCTATTCGTCGCCGCAGAGGGACGATGGCTACGACATCGCAGACTACCGGGGTGTGCACGCATCCTACGGCTCGCTCCAGGATTTCCGTGTCTTCGTGCGCGAGGCCCATCGAAGAGGCCTGCGCGTGATCACCGAGCTTGTCATCAACCACACGTCTGATCAGCATCGGTGGTTCCAGCGCGCCCGCCGCGCCCCCCGCTCCTCCCGCTGGCGCCAGTTCTACGTCTGGAGCGATCGGCCCGACCGCTACGAGCAGGCGCGCATCATCTTCGAGGACTTCGAATCGTCCAACTGGACCTGGGATCCGGTTGCGCAGGCTTCCTACTGGCACCGCTTCTACTCGCACCAGCCTGACCTGAACTTCGATTCGCCAGACGTTCGGCGGTCCATTCGCCAGGTGGCGGAGTTCTGGCTGGGTCTGGGAGTCGATGGACTGCGGCTCGACGCCGTTCCGTACCTGTACGAGCGCGAGGGAACGAGCTGCGAGAACCTGGAGGAGACGCACGCCTTCTTGCGCGATCTGCGGCGCACGATCGACGCGCGCTACGCGGAGCGGATGTTGCTGGCTGAGGCCAACCAGTGGCCAGAGGACGCTGCTGCGTATTTCGGACAGGGCGACGAGTGCCAGATGGCGTTCCACTTTCCGATGATGCCTCGCCTCTTCATGGCGATCCGGATGGAGGAGAGCTTCCCGGTCGTCGATATCCTCCGACAGACGCCGTCCATACCCGCGAACAGCCAGTGGGCACTCTTTCTCCGGAACCACGACGAGCTCACCCTCGAGATGGTCACAGACGAGGACCGCGACTACATGTATCGGGTGTATGCGCGGGATCCGGAGGCCAGGATCAATCTCGGGATCCGCCGGCGCTTGGCGCCGCTCCTCGGCAATCACCGGCGCCGCATCGAGCTCATGAATGCACTGCTGCTCTCGCTGCCGGGCACGCCGGTCGTCTACTACGGCGATGAGATCGGGATGGGAGACAACATTTACCTGGGAGATCGCAACGGGGTGCGAACGCCCATGCAGTGGAGCTCGGATCGGAACGCCGGGTTCTCTCGATCCAACGCCCAGCGACTCTACCTTCCGCCGATCGTCGATCCTGAGTACCACTACGAAGCGCTGAACGTCGAGGCGCAGCAGGCGAATCCCCACTCGCTGCTCTGGTGGACCAAGCGCATCATCGCCCTGCGGAAGCGGTCCCATGCCTTCGGGCGGGGATCCATTGATCTGCTCCATCCCGAGAACCCGCACGTTCTCGCGTTTCTTCGGTGCCATGGTGAGGAGCGCATTCTGGTCGTTGCGAACCTCTCCCGATTTGCCCAGGTCGTGGAGCTCGACCTTCGGTCCTGGGAGGGGATGGTTCCCATTGAAATGTTCGGCCGGGTCAGCTTCCCGCCCATCGGTGACTCGCCGTACCTGTTGACCCTCGCCCCGCACACGTTCTTCTGGTTCTCGCTCGAGCGCCAGCGGATCGAGGCCGCGCCGCGAGTTGCGCGGCCGACGTCCGAGCTCCCGGTGGTCGTGGCTTCGGGCCCCTGGACCACGCTCGTAACCGGGCGGCAGCGCGCGCGCCTCGAAGCGGTGTTTCCCGCCTACCTCGTGAACCGGCGGTGGTTCGGCAGCAAGGCGCGCACGCTCCAGGCGGTCACCATCCAGGATGCGATCCCGCTGGGTGCGCCCGGTGAGACACCCGACGCGTACATCCTCCTGCTCCACGCCGCGTACCTTCAGGGGGAGCCCGAGATCTACGTCCTGCCGATCACTGCCGTGGCCGGCGAGCAGGCGCGGCAATTGCTGGCCGACTCTCCCCACGCGGTCATCGCCCAGCTGGAGGTGCCTGGGGAGCTCGATGTGCTCCTCGTGGACGCGATGTGGGATGCGAGCTTCTGCCGACTGCTGTTGCATGCCATCGGGAGCCGAAGACGGCTGCGCGGCGACGCTGGCGAGCTGATCGGTGCGCCGACGCGAGCCTTTGCCACCTTCCGTCGCCGGGACGGGCAGCTCGACCCGTCCGCGGCCAGAGGCGAGCAGAGCAACACGTCGATCATCTACGGCGGTCGACTGATCCTCAAGCTATTTCGCCGTCCCGACGAGGGGATCAACCCGGACCTCGAAATCGGCCGGTTTCTCTCTGAGGTCAGAGCGTTTCCCCAAGTTCCGAGCCTGGTCGGGTCGATCCAATATCGTCAGGGGCGCAGGGAGCCGCGAACGGTTGCCATTTTGCAGAGGTTCGTCTCCAATCAGGGCGATGCGTGGCGTCACACGCTCGACGTACTCGCTACCTACTTCGAGCGCGCGCTGGCACAGCCCGACGGTCCCCCCAATTCCACGAGCCGACGGCCGCTCGAACTGGCCCGGGCCGAGCTCGCGCCGGAGGCATACGCGGTGATCGGGCCGTACCTCGAATCAGCGCGCTTGCTCGGCCAGCGCACCGCCGAGCTTCACCTTGCGCTTGCCTCCGGGGTGGACGACCCGAACCTGACATCGGAACCATTTACGCCGTTCCACCAGCGGGCCCTCTACCACTCGCTGCGGCGGGTTGCACTCCATGCCCTTCACCTCGTTCGGCGCCGACTCGCCGGCCTCTCGGCTGAGGCTCGAGAGGCCGCTCAGCACGTGCTCGAGGCAGAGGATCGAATCCTCCAGCGCTTTCAGTTCCTCCTCGGCCGTCAGCTCGGCGTTGCTCGGATGCGATGCCACGGAGACCTCCACCTCGGCCAGGTGCTCTTCACGGGAGATGACTTCTGCTTTATCGATTTCGAGGGGGAACCCGCCCGCCCCCTCAGCGAGCGGCGGCGCAAGCGGCCAGCGCTGCGTGACGTTGCCGGAATGCTGCGCTCCTTCAACTACGCAGCCCGCGTTGCCGTCGACGAGGGGATGCAACGCACGCTTCGCACCGAGGATCTGGCGGACCTGCAGTCCTGGGCTCACTACTGGGTGACCTGGGTGAGCGCCGCTTACCTGAAGGGGTACCTCTCGACAGCCGGCGAGGTGCCGTTTCTGCCGCGCGATCCTGAGGAGCTGCGCCTGCTTGCCAACGCCTTGCTGCTCGAGAAGGCGCTCTATGAGCTGGACTACGAGCTGAACAACCGGCCGGAGTGGGTGGACGTACCACTGCGCGGTGTTCTGGAGCTGCTCGAGGAGGACGCACGCGATGGGTAGCGGTCGCCAGGTCGGCGGGTCAGTGTCGAATCTCAGGGCGCTCGCGCGAGCCTATGGCATCGAGACGTTCTACACAAGCACGGAAGGGCGTCGCCGTGCGGCGTCGCCCGACGCTATCGCTGCCGTTGCGCGCGCACTCGGCGCCCCGCTCCACGATCTTGACGATATCCCCGATGTGCTTCGATACCGCCATCAAGCGCGTTGGTCCGTCCTCGCGCCCCCGGTTGCTGTTGCCTGGGACGGCCGCCTGTCAGGGATCGATCTGCGAGCGTCCTCCTTCGCCGCGAGCGCGGCCGTCACCTGTCACCTGGTGTTCGAGGATGGAGATGCTCGGGGTTGGCTCCAACCTTGGGACGCTCTGCCTCTGGTAGAGAAAGCCACGATAGAAGGCCTGCGGTTCGAGCGCCGCTATCTCTCAGTCCCGCAACCGCTTCCGAGTGGCTACCACCACCTGCACGTCGAGCTCGCGCGTTCAGAGGCCGAGGTGCTGATTATCGCTGCCCCCCGTCGGGCATTTTCCCCGCCCGACCTGGAGCGCTGCTGGGGCATCTTCGCGCCGGCCTACGCCCTACATTCGAACGCCAGCTGGGGTGTTGGAGACCTGACAAACGTCGCGTCGCTGGTTGAGTGGGTTGCGAACCTCGGAGGGTCAGTCGCCGTGACGACGCCGCTCCTGGCTGCCTTCCTCGCCAACCCGTGCGAGCCGAGTCCGTACTCCCCGGTCAGCCGGCTGTTCTGGAACGAGCTCTATGTCGATCCACGGAAGGTGCCCGAGTCACATCGTGACGAGGTCCGGGATTTCCTGAGCACCGACGAAGTGGGAGAGGAGCTTGCTGTGCTCCGTGCGGGGCCCCTGGTGGACTATCCGCGCGCCATGGCGCTCAAGCGCCGGGCACTGGAGGCAACAGCCGATCGCTTCTTCGCTGCGTCGTCCGAGCGTCAGGCAGCGTTCGAGGAGTTCCGAACGTCCCATCCTGCCGTGGGCGACTACGCGCGCTTTCGGGCGGCCGTCGAGTCATCGCAGAGGACGTGGCCATCCTGGCCGGAGCGCTTGCGGTCCGGCCATCTCGACAACGGCGACATCGTGCTATCGGCGAGTCGATACCATCAGTACGTCCAGTGGCTTGCCGATCAGCAGATCGGGGATCTGAGCCGGAAGGCCCGAGAACTCGGCGTGTCAATCCTGTTTGATTACCCACTCGGATGCCATCCGGACGGGTATGACGCGTGGAGGAACCAGGACCTGTTCGCGCGGGATGTTGCGGTCGGCGCTCCGCCTGATCTCGCCTTTCCGACCGGCCAGAACTGGGGATTTCATGCGCTGCTGCCCGAACGTGCGCAAGCCCGGGGGCACGATTATTTCATTCGGTGCCTCCGTCATCAGCTAGCCTATGCGAGGCTCCTGCGCATCGACCACGTGATGGGGCTGCATCGCATGTACTGGGTGCCCGAGGGATTTGGCCCGAGTGACGGCGTGTACGTACGCTATCCGTGGGATGAGCTGTATGCGATTTTGAGCCTGGAGTCCCATCGCCATCGTGCGCTCATTGTCGGAGAGGATCTCGGCACTGTCCCTCCCCGGGTTCGCGCCGCAATGGCCCGCCACGGACTTCAGCGCACGTATGTGCTGGAGCTGGACCTCCTCGAGTCGCAGCCGCTTGAACGAATCCCGTCGGCGGCTCTCGCCAGCCTCAACACGCACGACCACCTGCCGTTCGCCGCATTCTGGCGCGATGTCTCCTCAGACCCCAGTATGGCCGGGCCACGGGTTCTGCTGGAACGGCTGCGCCGCGACGGCCTCACCGGAACCTCTCAGCCGTCAGAGCGGGACGTCTTCGGGGCCTCGCTGGAACTGCTCGCTCAGAGCCGCGCGCGCGCCGTAGTCGTGAATCTCGAGGACCTCTGGCAGGAGACCGAGCCGCAGAACGTGCCCGGGACGTCCGGTGGAGCCAACTGGAGGCGCAAGCTCCGTCGCAGCGTGGAGGAGCTGAGCGAGTGCGACGAGGTGGTGCAGCACGTGACGCGGACTCGGCGTGGTCAAGGTAGGGCGCGTGTCGATCCGCCGAGCGTGACAGTGGATCCCGTGCGACCCGTTCGGATAGTCGCGGTTGAAGGATCGGAGGACGAATCGACGTGAAGCGTGTAAACGGGGGAGCCGACAGTCGTGTTTGAGGAACGGAAGAACCGGGACGCCACGATCACACCGGACGACCTCCATCTGTTCAACGAGGGCGCTCACTTCCGGCTCTACGACAAGCTGGGTGCGCATCTCACCACGGTCCAGGGCGTCGACGGGACCCACTTCGCCGTCTGGGCGCCCGACGCGGAGCAGGTCTGTGTTATGGGGGGGTTTAACGACTGGAGCAAGTCGGACCATCCGCTCCAGCCGCAGGGCCAATCCGGTGTCTGGGCGGGATTCGTGCGCGGCGTGACCCGTGGGACGCGGTACAAGTACCACATCGTCTCGCGCCACGCGGGGTATCGGGTCGACAAGGCGGATCCGATGGGGTTCTATCACGAGGAGCCGCCCCGCACAGCCTCGGTCGTCTGGGACCTAGATCGCGAGTGGGGCGACGCGGAGTGGATGGCCGTCCGGGCTGGGCGGCATGCCCTCACATCGCCGATCTCGGTCTACGAGGTGCACCTCGGGTCATGGATGCGGGCCCGCGACGATGGGGAGAGTCCGCTGACCTATCGAGAGGTCGCGCACCGCTTGGCCGCGTACGTGCGCCGGCTCGGGTTCACCCACGTGGAGCTCCTTCCGGTCATGGAGCATCCCTTCTATGGCTCATGGGGCTACCAGACGACCGGCTACTTCGCCCCGACCGCCCGCTACGGTACGCCTCAGGATTTCATGTACCTTGTGGATCATCTGCATCAGAACGGGATTGGCGTGTTACTCGATTGGGTCCCGTCCCATTTTCCCACCGACGAGCACGGGCTGGGGTACTTTGACGGGAGTCATCTCTACGAGCACGCATCCCCCGAGCAGGGGCTCCACCCGGACTGGGGCACCCTCATCTTCAACTACGGGCGTCCGGAGGTGATCAGCTTCTTGATCAGCAGCGCGCTGTTCTGGCTCGATCGCTACCATGTGGATGGGCTGCGCGTGGACGCTGTTGCATCGATGCTCTATCTGGACTACTCACGCGCGGAGGGCGAGTGGATACCGAACCGGTACGGGGGCAGAGAGAACATCGAGGCCATCGACCTGCTCCGTCGCTGCAACCAGGAAGTGTACCGGTCGTACCCAGACGTGCAGACGATCGCGGAGGAGTCGACTGCTTGGCCCATGGTCTCCCGGCCGACAGAGCTGGGTGGCCTTGGCTTCGGCCTGAAGTGGGACATGGGCTGGATGCACGACACATTGGAATACATGTCGCATGACGCGATCTACCGGCGGTACCATCACAACGAGCTCGTGTTCAGGAATGTCTATGCGTTCAGCGAGAACTTCATGCTCCCGCTCTCTCACGATGAGATCGTCCACGGGAAACGCTCTCTCCTCAGCAAGATGCCAGGCGACGATTGGCAGAAGCTCGCGAATCTACGCCTACTGCTCGCCTACATGTACGCCCAGCCCGGCAAGAAACTGCTCTTCATGGGCGGGGAGTTCGGTCAGTGGCGCGAGTGGGCGCACGACGAGAGCCTCGACTGGCAGATTACAGAGTACGATCGGCACGCAGGGCTGCAGCGCCTGATGACAGATCTCAACGCCCTCTACCGCGCGGAGCCAGCGCTGCATGTGGGCGACTGTGACGTGGCGGGCTTCGAGTGGATCGATGCGAGCGACGCAGAGGCCAGCGTGCTGGCGTTCTTGCGGCGCTGCCCCTCAGGGGGAGCGGACATCGCCGTGGTGTGCAACTTCACTCCAGTCGTGCGCGCCAACTATCGCATTGGAGTCCCGAGCGGAGGCATCTGGCGCGAGGTGCTCAACAGCGACGCCACGGAGTACTACGGGAGTGGTAAGGGCAATCTCGGCAGCCTCTCCCCCAGTCCAAGCCCGCTCCATGGGCGGCCGCACAGCCTCTCCGTAACCCTGCCGCCGCTCGCTGCCATCTTCCTGAAGTCCGAACCGTAGCGACTCGATCTGAAGCGGCCACCCGCTCGGATCGCCTCGCAACCCAGGAGTATGCGATCATGAGGAGTTTAGCGCTGACTCGAGCCGATGGGAACCGACTCAGGGGTCCGCCTGAGTCGAAAGGTTGACGACCTCCTTACAGACCCTGAGGAGACGCTATCCTGCACGTCAAACGCCCTGCGATCCTCGGCGCATCGTTATCGCCTAATGGCCATGCCCAGTTCCTCGTCTGGGCCCCCAAAGCGCCGCACGTCGATCTGCTGCTCCTCGGCGACTCGCCCCGCACGGTCCCGATGACCGCGGGAGAGCGCGGCTATTTCTCCGCGATGGTTGATCGAACGGGGCCCGGAACGCGCTACCTGTACCAGATCGAGGGCGCCAATGAGCGACCGGACCCAGCGTCTCGCTACCAGCCCAAGGGCGTACATGGGCCCTCAGAGGTCGTCAGCGACCAGTTCGACTGGACCGATGCTCATTGGACCGGCATTCCCTTGAATCGGTACGTGATCTACGAGCTGCACGTGGGAGCGTTCACTGAGGCGGGCACATTCGAGGCGGTCATCGGCCGTCTCCCGGAGCTCAAGGAGCTAGGCGTCACCGCGATCGAGCTGATGCCCGTGGCCCAGTTCCCGGGGAGTCGCAACTGGGGCTACGACGGCGTGTGTCCGTTCGCGGTCCAGAACAGCTACGGCGGACCGATTGGGCTGAAGCGACTGGTCGACGCTTCCCATCGGGTTGGCATGGCCGTAGTGCTGGACGTGGTCTACAACCACTTGGGGCCCGAGGGGAACAACCTCGACGAATTCGGACCCTATTTCACCGAAATGTACCGAACGCCATGGGGGCGTGCATTCAACTTCGATGGCCCGGACAGCGACGAGGTGCGTCGCTTCTTCATCGAGAGCGCGTTGCGCTTCGTCGACGAGTTCCATATCGACGCGCTGCGGCTCGACGCCGTGGACGCCATTGTGGACCTTTCGGCGCGGCCGTTTGTACAGGAGCTCGCCGACGCTGTCCATACCCGGGCGTCTGATCTTGGGCGCCTCGTGCACGTCATTGGGGAAAGCGACCAGAATGACCCGCGCCTGCTCTGGCCGCGAAGTGCGTGCGGGCATGGGCTCGACGCGCAGTGGAGCGACGACCTGCACCACGCCCTGCACGCGCTGATGACTGGGGAGAGGTCCGGCTACTACGAGGATTTCGGCCGCGTCGCCGATCTTGCGAAAGCGTTCCGGACCGGGTTCGTCTATACGGGTGAGTACTCCCAGTATCGGAGGCGGCGGCACGGTTCCTCCCCTCATGGCCTTTCCGGTGTTCGGTTCGTCGTGGGCGCTCAGAATCACGACCAGGTGGGAAATCGGTTGCTTGGTGAGCGCCTCAGCTCGCTCGTATCCTTCGAGGCGCTCAAGCTGGCCGCGGGCGTTGTGCTCTTGTCGCCATTCGTCCCGCTGCTCTTCATGGGAGAGGAGTACGGAGAAACGGCCCCCTTCCAGTACTTCGTGAGCCACAGCGACGCTGAGCTGGTCGAGGCTGTCCGCGAGGGGCGGCGACGGGAGTTCAGCGCATTCAAATGGGTGGGCGAATTACCCGACCCCCAAGATGAGGCCACAGCCACCCGATCTCGAATCAACTGGGACCTCCAGCACCGCGAGCCTCACCGCACCTTGCGCCGCCTGTATCGTGATCTCCTTGGGCTTAGAGCCGGACTGGCGGCGCTCGCAGATGTCGACCTCTCTCACATCGAGACTACCGCGGACGATTCGCGCTGCACGCTTGTCGTCCGGAGGCGGACCGCCGCCCATGAGGCTCTCGCGCTGTTTAACTTTTCGGATCGGCCCGCTTCACTTCTCCTCCCTGACGGGACAAGCCGCTGGAGGCTCTCTATCCACTCAGCCGAGCGTCAATGGAGAGGTCCATGTGACGACGCCGAGCCGCGAGAACTCCCGGCCGGATCTATGTTCGAAGTCGGTGCGGAGGCCTTTGCTCTGTTGGTCCGTGAGGGGAACGTCAATTGAGAACGTACGCGGTCTATCCGGGCAGCCCCTATCCACTCGGTGCCACGTGGGATGGCAGTGGAGTGAATTTTGCCATCTTCAGTGAGAACGCCGCGGCGGTGGACCTCTGCCTGTTCGGCCAGGCACACGACGCCCCGGAGATCGCCAGAATCCGGATGCGCGAGCAGACCGACTTTGTCTGGCATGTGTATCTGCCCGAGGCCCGGCCGGGCCAGCTGTACGGGTACCGGGCGTATGGCTCGTACGAGCCCCTCAAGGGGATGCGATTCAATCCGCGCAAGCTGCTTCTCGACCCGTATGCGAAGGCGACCAGCGGGGTTATCGACTGGTCTGATGCGATGTTCGGCTACGCCATGGCCGAGGAAGATGATCGCGACTTGCGGATGAGCGCGCTCGACAGCGCTCCGGGGATGCCCAAGGGCGTCGTGATCGAATCCGCATTCTCGTGGGGCGACGATCGGCCGCCGCGTACGCCATGGCACGATACCGTCATCTATGAGACCCATGTCAGGGGGCTCACGGTCCTCCGGAATGACCTTCCCCAGACGATGCAAGGAACGTACGCGGCTCTGGCCGACCGAGAGGTGATCGCGTATCTACAGCGGCTCGGCGTCACAGCGGTCGAGCTCATGCCGGTGCATCAGTTCGTCAACGACAAGCGACTCGTCGATCTCGGGATGCGGAACTACTGGGGGTACAACAGCATCGGATTCTTCGCCCCCGCCCCGCTATACGCTGCTGCCCGCGGAGCGGGGGGCCAGGTGAATGAATTTAAGACGATCGTGAAGACGCTGCACCTGGCAGGCATCGAGGTGATCCTGGACGTCGTCTACAACCACACGGGCGAGGGCAACCACCTGGGACCAACGCTCTCCTTCCGGGGCATCGACAACCCGTCGTACTATCGGCTCGTCGCCGACGATCCACGCCACTATATGGACTACACTGGCACCGGCAACACGCTCAACATGATGCACCCGCGTACGATCCAGCTCATTATGGACAGCTTGCGCTACTGGGTCCTCGAGATGCACGTGGACGGCTTTCGCTTCGATCTCGCGGCGACCCTTGCTCGGCAGCTTCACGAGGTGGATCGCCTCAGCCCGTTCTTCGACATCATCCACCAGGACCCGGTGCTCTCCCAGGTCAAGCTCATCGCCGAGCCTTGGGATTTGGGAGAGGGCGGCTACCAGGTCGGGAACTTCCCCGTGCTCTGGGCGGAGTGGAACGGGCGGTTTCGAGACACGATCCGGCGGTTCTGGCGAGGTGACCCCGGCCAGGCGGGCGAGCTGGCCTACCGCTTGACCGGCAGTAGCGATCTGTACGCGGCGAGCGGTCGGCGTCCGTACGCGAGCATTAACTTCGTCACTGCCCACGACGGATTCACCCTCCGCGATCTGGTCAGCTACGATCACAAGCACAACGAGACGAATGGGGAAGGCAATCGGGATGGCACCGACGATAACCTGAGCTGGAACCACGGGGTCGAGGGGGAAACGGACGACCCCGAGGTCATTGAGCTTCGATGGCGCCAGATGCGCAACTTCATGGCCACGCTCCTCATCTCCCAGGGCGTTCCGATGATCCTCCACGGCGACGAGCTGGCCCGAACCCAGCGCGGAAACAACAACGCCTATTGCCAGGACAATGACGTGTCCTGGATGCCCTGGGACCTTACCAACGCGCAGAAGGCAATGCTGGAGTGGACACAGCGTGTAGTCCGCGTGCGCCGAGAGCACGCGGTGCTACGGCGCAGGCACTATTTCAGGGGGCGACCCATTCGAGGAGCGGGTGTCAAAGATATCGTCTGGCTGCGGCCCGACGGTCAGGAGATGAGCGACGAGGACTGGACCCAAGTGGAGGGACGATGCCTCGGTCTCCAGCTGACCGGCGCGGCCGCCGACCTCTACGATAATAGGTACCAGCCCATTGTGGACGACACGTTGTTGATCCTGATGAACTCTCAGGACCAGGGCGTCGAGTTCAGACTCCCCGCCACGTCTGGTGGTACAAGTCGCTGGACGCTGGTCCTCGACACGAGTCGGCCCGAGATTGCTGAGGGAGCCGAGTGCCGCTCCGGGGGCGACCCATGCAGGCTCACCGGCCGGACACTCGCCATCTTTAAGCAGCCGACCACGGACGTCGCCGCGACGTAGAACGCGCAGCTTCGAGGCTGCGTGTTGAGAAGGCACCAGCCCTCAACGGGTATCATTTGCATTGCCGCCAGTCTTTAGCTGGAAGCCCTGGAGAACGTGCCATGACCGCCTCCACAGTATCCACTGATAGCCGCGACTTTCGTCTTACGAATCTGATTCGGCCCCGCCGCTACGAGATCCAGCTCGAGCTGGATCTCGATCACTGGACCGTCGTGGGCCGCGAACGCGTCGAGCTGGAGATCGACCAGCCTACCCACGAGCTCACCCTCCATGCTGTTGATCTCGACATTGCCGCGGCACGGGTGGATTCCGACCTCTCGATGGTTCATACGACGTCTCGGGAAGAGTCTCAGACGGTCACGCTCGTGTTTGATCGCGAGATCCCGACCGGGCGCCACGATCTCAACATCGAGTGGACCGGCGCCATCCGGGAGGCGCTACGCGGGCTGTACCGCGCGACGCACGCCGGGACCCGCTTTGCGGCGACTCAGTTCGAGGCGACCGATGCACGACGTGCCTTTCCGTGCTTCGACGAGCCGTCGTTCAAGGCCCGCTTCGCGCTCGATCTCGTCCACGGGGCGGGCCTGACTCCCATCTCCAACGGACCGGTCGAGCGTCAGGAGACCCTGCCCGACGGGCGCGTTCGTACGCGCTTCGTCGAGACCCCTCCGATCTCCACCTACCTGGTCGCATTCACCCTCGGGCCGTATGAGGGCACGGACCCCGAGACGACGTCGACGGGTGTGCCAGTGCGCGTCTGGTTGCCGACCGGGCTTGCTGACCAGGGGCGGTATGCGCGCGACGCCCACGTCCGATCGCTGGCTTGGCTCGAGACCTACGCGGGGATCCCGTATCCGTACGGGAAGCTCGACGCGATTGGGATTCCGGACTTCGAGGCGGGCGCTATGGAGAATCCGGGCGCGATCACCTACCGAACGACCCTCTTGGCCGCGGACCCCGCCACGACGACCACAGCCGCGTACAAGCGCATCTATAGCGTCGTGTCCCACGAGCTGACCCACATGTGGTGGGGCGACCTGGTCACCATGGCGTGGTGGGACGATCTGTGGCTGAACGAGTCGTTCGCCTCTCATGTGGGCGAGAAGGCGACGGACGCGCTCAATCCCGAGTGGGGATATCGGCGAGACATCGTTTCGCAGGCCACACCGGCGTTCAACCTGGACCAGCTCGTCTCGACGCATCCGATCTCGATGGAGGTCCGCAACGCCGACCAAGCGTCCGAGCGATTCGACGCCGTCACCTACCTGAAAGGGATGGCTGTCCTCCGGATGATCGAGGGCTTCATCGGCGAAGACGCCTTCCGTGAAGGTGTGCGCATCTACCTGCGCCGCCACGCGGAGGCGAACGCGACGGCTGACGATTTCTGGCACGCTCTCGACGAGGCGTCGCACCAGGATATTTCACGCATCGCCAACGCGTGGATCCGGGAGCCGGGCCACCCGCTCGTGCACGTCGAGCTGGCTGGCACCGATCGGGAGGATGGGATCGAGCTCGTACTGAGTCAGACGCGCTTCTTCGCTGACCGAGCCGTCGCCGACACGGGCCAGCGCTGGCTGGTGCCGCTCGTGTTCAAGTATGGGGCGGCGGAGGGCGTCCGTGAGCAGCCCATCCTGTTCGAAGGCGATCGCGCGACCGTCCGCCTGCCGGGCGCTGGTTGGGTGTATCCGAATGCGGGCGGCCGAGGGTTCTATCGGTACACGCTCGACGATCGAGCGCTGAGCGCCCTTGCCCCGAATGTGGCGAAGCTCGATCCCGAGGAGCGCCTCATGCTGATCGACAACCAGTGGGCGCTGACCCGGGCGGGGAAGGCGCCGCTCGGTCAGCTATTCGAGCTGTTCGCCGGTTTGCGCGGGGAACACGACCGCGCGGTGCTCTCGGCAGCCGCTGACGCGCTCTCGTGGCTGTCGACCCACGCGGTGCCCGACCGGGAGCGTCTACGCTTCGAGCGGTTCGTGGCCGCGTTCTTTCAGCCGCTGCTCGACGATCTGGGCTGGGACGTCCGGACGACCGACACGCTCGATGACAAGGAAAAGCGCGCACTGGCACTCGCCATGCTGGGGCGCACGGCGGCGGTTCGAGCCGTGCAGGACGAGGCGGCCGTTCGCATCGTGGGCCAGCTCGATGGCTCCCGGCCGCTGGACCCCGACGTCGCGTCGGCCCTGGTCGGGATTGCCGCGGCAAACGGCGACGCCGTCCTGTATGAACGGTACCTGGCCAGGATGAAGCAAGCCGCGGACGCTGAACCGCAGGAGGAGGCTCGATTCCGAAACGCGCTCACTGCATTCGAGGACGAGGAGCTCGTGCGTCGAACAGCCGAGATGTGCTTCACCGAGGTCATTCGCACGCAGGATCGCGGCGTGATGGTGTTCGGCCTGCTGGGAAGCCGGCATGCCCGGCGGACGGCCTGGCCAATCGTGCGAGAGCACTGGGAGACGGGAGTCGCGACGCTCGACCGGGGAGGGAAGCACCGCATCATAAACGCGCTCGGTCAACTAACTCCGCGCGACCTGGAGGCTGAGGCTGCGGTATTCCTGCGGGAGAAGGAGACGCCGGATTCGGAGGAGACGACTGCTCAGACCCTTGAACGGCTCCGACTCAACGCCGATGCCGCGGAGCGCCTGGCCGCCGATTTGGCCGCCGCGCTGGACCGCGCCGGCTCATAAAGATTCATCGGAGGAGAGCAACCATGACGCTTAGGGACAAGGTGGCGGTCATCACTGGTGCAGCTCGTGGCATGGGTCGCGCATACGTGAAAGACTTCCTGGATGAAGGTGCCAAGATTGCCGCGCTCGATCTGTCCTGGAAGCCGACCGGCTTCTCGGGCGACAAGGACGACGCCTTCTACCGGCAGCTCCTGTCGCGGCCGGGCGATGTCATCACCGTGACGTGTGACCTCGGTGATCCTGAGCAGGTCGAGAGTGCGTACGAAGCGACCATGGAGAAGTTCGGCACGGCGGACATTCTGATCAACAACGCGGGGGTGCGGCAGCGCGATCTCTTTCCCCCCACGGGCCGGATCACGACGCTCGAGACCAGTCGCTCCGACTGGGAGCGGATGTTTGACGTCACAGTCTTCGGGGCGATGGATCTGACCAAACGCTTCATCCAGCCGATGATCGAGAAGCGCCGTGGTAGCATCGTGACCACGATCAGCAGCGGCGCGCTGCACCACTCCCACGGCGGAGCCTACATGGCGCTACGCCCGAACAGCCGCGAAGTGCCCTATCAGCCCGCGAAGGCGGCCATCCTGTGTGCCATGTTCTATCTCGCAGACGAGGTGAGGGAGCACAACGTCGCGGTCAACATCATCGTACCCGGCCACACACGCTCGACCGGATTCGACGAGCAGAACGCGTTTCGACGTTCCACGGGCGCAGCCGGCGCCGGGCAGCCCGGTCGGGGCCCCACCGCGCTCGTCCCAGAGCACATGGTACCGCTTGTGAAGCTCCTTGCCCAGCAAGAAGCATCCAGCGGAGTCACTGGCCGATGCTTTGACGTGATGACCTGGAACATGGAGCACGGGCTCGGCGGTGCCGAGCGGTGGGCAGACACGGAGGCGGAGGCCGGAATACAGGCGGCCCTGGCGAGCCTCGGCGCTCGCTCGTAGTACTGCTCTGTCATCTGTGCTCTGCTGACGCACGGTCTGCGGCGTTAGTCGGCGACCTGGTATCGGATGTCGACCGCGTTACCTCGCAGCGAAAATCCACGTCGCCTCAATCCACACCACGTCCCCGTGGTTTACATGCCAGCCAGGCTGGCTCGCGTCCCACCATCGCCGCACGCTCCTCGGGCGTCAGGTTGAAGAGCTGCATCCCCTCGTCCCAGCTCAGATCGTGGATGTTCGTTGCGGGTACGCGAATCAGGTCGTCCTGTGCCGCCCCGCGCGACACCCCGATGGGGTCGAGGCCCTGCTTGACCCGCTCGATCTGCTCCCGCCAGACCTGGCGGTTGAGCAGGAGCCCGCGATCGCTGGTCCCCAGGTGCCACTTCTCCCAGTCGGGCAGGAAGTGGCGCTCCTCCGACCCCTGAGTCTGCTGGGCCACCTCATCTTCCCAGATGTTGCCCTGGCGCCAAGGGTGGCCGAGGTTCCACCACCCACCGACCTGCTGCGCCCAGTCGAGAGGGAGATTCTCGGCATGTCCGATGTTGAAGCGGCTTCCCATCGCCTTGACCGCTTCCCTGCTCGGCTCGCCGTCCTCGAACGGATAGAAGTCCACGGTGAGCCAGCGAGTGCGGTAATCGTCGACTGGCACTGCCCACTTCATGGACTTCCCTTCTTCCTGGTTGCAGCGCTGCGTGGGCCACACGGTGTGGGTTTCGTGGTAGTGGTAGCGCCCCGGGTGCTTCGTCGACTTCAGCACGACCATGCGCGTTCCCCACGGGGTCCTTTCGAACTTGGTCGGCGTGGCTGGCTGTCCGTTCCGTCCGTGATGCATGGTCATCACTGGCGGGCGGCCGCGGAACCATCCGTGCGCGATCTCACCGTGCCACGGATCGATGTTGTTGTCGTGCATGGCCTGGAACACATTGCACTGCTCGACATAACCACCGTTTCCAGTCACGCGGACACCGTCGACGGCGAACAGCTGGTGGTAGCGTGGAAAATCCGGCTGCCGGTTCGGCGGGCCCATGTAGGAGAAGATGAGGCCACCAGCCTCGACGCACGGGTACGACGGATGCTTGACCGTGTGCCGAAAGTTGCTGTCCGGCGGCTCGGCCGGTGTCTCCAGGCAGGCGCCATCGCGCCCATAGAGCCAGCCGTGATACAGGCAGCGCAGCCCGGATTCCTCGACCCGCCCGTAGGCCAGCGACGTCCCACGGTGGCTGCAGTGCTCGGCGATGAGCCCCGGCTTGCCAGTCCCATCGCGGAAGAGAACCAGGTGCTCGCCCAAAACCTGAACGCGGAGTGGGTTGTTCGCGCTCGTGAATCCCCCACGTCCGCCACCGGTCAGATTGGCCGAACACTCGACTGGCAGCCAGTACTGGCGGAATACGTCTCCAGAAGGGGTCCCCGGTCCGACGCGAATGACTTCTTCCTCTTCTCGGTTGTTGCGCAACGACACGCGTTCGTTCCTCCTTTGTGTGTTACGAGAGACCGAACTCCTTCCAGCGCGCAGCGACTCGACCCGTGAGCTCACGGCTCACCTTGTTGACACGCGGGAATGTCGCGTCCTTGAAGCGCACGGTGGCGTCGATACCCATGCCGCGCAGCGGCGGATCGTAGTCGTCCTCGTCCGTGCGGCGGTTCTGGCGCGGCGGGTGCTGCTTGCCGAAGACGACGTCGCCCTTGTCCGGGTCGGCAGCCGATACGACACGCCACATGACGTCGTTCCAGTTCCGCACGTCGCAGTCCTCGTCGACGACGATGACCCAGCGCCAGTTGGCCAGATCCCAGACCGCGTCCATGATCCGTTTGGGCTCGTCCTTGTCGCGGATCTCGGCCGAGACGATCATCATGCCCATGCGGCCGACCTCTGGGAAGTAGGCCTCGCGGATGTTCGTCATGCCAGTTGCGTTGACGAGCAGGGTCTGGAACGAGCCGGAGCGGAAGAGCGAGCGAGGATAATCCTCGATGAGCTGACAGATCAGCCCGTAGCTGATCGGATTGTGTCGATGGGTAACGCAGTTGATCTTGATGACGAACGCTTGCTTGTTCTCACCGTAGAAGCCAGTCGACTCGCCGTGCGGGCCCTCCTCGGTACGGGCGCCCGGGACGGCCTCGCCCTCGAGCACGATCTCGGCGTTGGCAGGCACCAGCAGGTCGTTGGTCTCGCACTTCACCAGCTGGTCGCGGCACCGCGCCACGCCCCAGCCGCTTCGTATTCCGTCTGGCCCTCCTCGTCGGACGGCACGGGCGTGCCCGTCGCCAGGCTGAGGTATGGATCCATTCCGAGGACGATCGCGACCGGCGTGGGCAGACCCTTCGCCTCGTTAGCCAGGATGTGATCGCCGCCACCGGGGTCGCGCTGCGTGCGAGTCCCGCCTGACCAGGTCACGGTGTTCTTGTCCTTGATCATGCAGCGGTAGGAGCCCATGTTGAGGTTTCCGGTGTTCGGGTCGCGCGTGATCAGGCCGGCCGTCGTGGCGATGTACTGGCCGCCGTCGTGCTCGTGCCACCACGGAGTAGGGAACGCGGAGAGGTCGACCTCATCGCCGCGGTGGATCTCCTCCTTTACGGGGCCGGTCGGGCGGATGCGCGACGGGATGCGGTTCTGCATTCCTTGAACGATCTTGGCGTAGATCTGCGGCTCCTCCGCGTCAGTGCCGAAAGCGACGCCGAGCTGCGCCGGAGCGCCGACCAGGTTCACAACGAGGGACATACCGGGATAGCCCTTGATGTTCTCGAACATCAGCGCTGGCCCGCCCCGCTCCAGCACGCGCGCGGCAATGGCGCCGACCTCGTGGGTCAGGTCCACCTCAGCCGTGATCCGCTTGAGCAGCTCATGCTCATCGAGCGCGGCCAGGTACTCGCGGATGTCGGTATATCCGCCAGTCTTCGTTTCGGAAGCCTCTGTCGCGGCCATGTGCAGCTCCTCTCGACGCTCGATTGGATCGTGACGATTGGCAGGCGCTCAGACAGTCATTGCGCTGTGCGTCTCGCGGGTTTCAATCCTCACCCGGCACTGAGGCCGGGTGCCACGCTCGTCGTCGCGGACCTGCCGTCGATGACGGAGACCTCTGCACGTGCTCCTACGTGGGGAGGCTAACACAGGCAATCGTCCCTCAGCGTCGGGCGCCCGCGACCTCTCGCTCCTCCTGTCGCTTCCAGTGGCCCCGCCAGGGGACATCGCGCGACAGGACGTCGTCCTGCGCGACGAGGTCCGGATAGTGATTGTGCGCGGGTTCGCGCGCAACTCCAAGGGGCTCGATGCCGCTCTCGACGTTCTTGATCGCCTGCAGCATGAGCTTCCGCATCACGATGATGCCGCGATCCGTGTACCCCAGGTGCTCGACCGTGCGGTCGTAGATCGGGCCCTCGCCCTCGGTCGCGAAGGTGTCGTGTACCGCGAAGTTCCGCCCCATCCCGATGAAGGTCTCGGTTCGCATCTCCTCGCGGTCCTGGAGGTAGCGGTTCGCCTTGTTGCGCTGCAGGCGGTAGTTCTCGGCCATCCCCGAGCGTTCCCGGCGGACGGTCTCCGCGTCGATGGGGCTCGTGCGTGAGAAGGTGATGCTGTAGCGCCAGTGGTGCTCGTCGTCGATGGGGACGTGCCAGTTGACGTTGTAACCGGCCTCTCCCCGGCTCGCAACGGCGCCGGCGCTCGGCATGATGAAGCTGCGCACCTTCACAAAATGCTCGTCCCCTCGGACTTTGCGAACTGCGTAGAGGTGCAGGCCGAAGTTGGTCTCCACGGGGTCGATGGTCGGACAGACATCCCCGGCGTGGTATGCCTGGCGGAAGTCCTCCCTGGACGTGAAGATGCGGTGCAGAAATGACAGATGCTGGGGGTCGAAATTGCCCTCGTTGCCCTGCACGTAATTGCACACGGATAAATACTTCGTCGCGAAGACGTGCCGGTCTGGCGCTCTGAGGAACTCGTAGCTCGGGAAGAGCGGTGGCTCACCCGGCCCCATGTACGCGAAGATGATGCCAGCCTGCTCGATGCAGGGATAGGCTGGGTGCCGAATGCGCTCGCGGAAGCTACTCGGCAGTACTGGCTGGGCATCGGAGGTTGGGGAGTCAATCGAGTTTCGGCCACCCGAATGGCTCCAGCGCATCGCTGGCTCGCCCGGCTGCTCGAGACAGCGCCCGGCCCGGTCATACAGCCAGCCGTGGTAGAGACAGCGCAGGCCCCCGTCCTCGATGCGCCCGTAGCTCAGGTCCGCTCCGCGGTGTGAGCAGTGGATGCCCAACAGGCCGGGCTTGCCCGTCTCGTCGCGGAACAGGACGAGGTCCTCGCCGAGCAGCCGGACGGGGATGGGGGCGCCTCCAGCCGGTAGCTCCTCGGAGAGCGCGGCCGGTATCCAGTATCGTCGCAGGAATGCGCCGCCCGGAGTCCCCGGGCCCACACCGGTCAGGCGGTCATTCTCTTCCTTCGTAAGCATGGTGCCACCTCGTCTGTTAGCGTACTGGTCACAGCGTACAAGGTCCGATCGTATGAGGCAAGCGCGGGAAGGCGCCCGTCAGGGCACGTGTTCATCACCCGCGGA
>WHTR01000139.1 GCA_009377635.1 Chloroflexota bacterium | reverse complement strand
CTCAGGCACCGACGTCACGTTCGGCTTTGACACTGCGGTGATCACGGCCACCGAGGCGATCGACAAGCTCCACACGACCGCCGAGAGTCACCACCGGATCATGATTCTCGAGGTCATGGGCCGCAGTGCCGGGTGGATTGCAATCGAGTCGGGTATTGCTGGCGGTGCGGACGTCATCCTCATCCCGGAGATCTCCTTCCGGATGGAGCCGCTTCTCAAGGCGATTACTGCTCGCGCGTCGGGCGGCAGCCAGTTCAGCATCGTCGTCGTTGCGGAGGGTGCAGCACCCATCGGTGGATCTCCCATGCAGGTGGCTGGAACGACGGGGTACGGTGCGCGATACGCCGGCATCGGGAACTGGCTCGGGGAAGAGCTGGCTGCGATGACCGAGCAAGAGGTGCGCGTGACGGTCCTGGGCCACGTCCAGCGGGGCGGCAGTCCGAGTCCGTTCGACCGCATTCTGGCAACGCGATTCGGCGTCGAGGCCGTTCAGCTCGTCGCCGACGGAGGGTTCGGGCGGATGGTGGCATACCACGGGCCCTGCGTCGAGAGCGTCCCGCTCGCTGACGCTGTGGGGATCGCAAGGCTGGTGGACCCAGTCGGCGAGCACGCGCTGACTGCCCGCGCACTGGGAATCTCTCTCTGCGAGTAGATGGCCGGGACGTGAGATCAGTCGGACCGAAGCGTGATTCCTCCGCGGAAGGTCCGTCTCACCGCGTACGGCAGCCGTCTCAGCGTCGACGACGAATGAACGCGGGCAGGTCGATATCGTCCGTTCGGTCGTGCCGTGGCAAGGGCGGTGAGGGGGACGGCTGGGGAGGTGGCGGGTTCGGCGGGATATAGATCGGCCGAGGGGAGCGCACGCTCCCTCGGGACCCCGGCTGAAGGCCCGTGGCGATCAACGTGATCTTGATCTCCGGCCGCGCGTTCGGAACGATCACCGCCCCGAAGATGATGTTCGCCTCATCGTCCACGAGGTCCTGGATCGCTTGAGCGGCCTCGTTGATCTCGATGAGCGTGAGGTCCGAGCCGCCGGTGATGTTCATCAGAATGCCTCGGGCGCCCTCGATCGACGCGTCGAGCAGCGGGCTGCTGATGGCCGCCGCCGCCGCCTGTAGCGCGCGGCCGTCGCCGCTGCCCTCTCCGATGCCCATCATCGCCGTGCCGGCGCCCGCCATGATGGACTTCACGTCGGCGAAATCAAGGTTGATGAGCCCGGTCATCGTGACGAGGTCCGAGATGCCCTGAACCGCCTGACGCAGCACATCGTCGGCTAGGCAGAACGCCTCGACGACCGGCAGATTGCGGTCCCCGAGGGCCAGGAGGCGCTCGTTCGGGATGACGATCAGCGCATCCACGCGGTCACGCAAGAGCTCAATCCCCTTGTGTGCGACCCGCGCTCGTCGCGTGCCCTCGAATGCGAAGGGAGTTGTGACGACCCCGACGGTCAGAGCGCGCTCCTGGCGGGCGATGTCCGCCACGACGGGCGCCGCGCCCGTACCGGTCCCGCCACCCATGCCGGCGGTGACGAACACCATGTCTGCCCCGTGGACAAGAGACCGAATCTCGTCTTCGCTGGCCATCGCCGCCTTCTCGCCGATGGCGGGGTCGCCGCCCGCGCCGAGCCCCTTCGTCAGCTTCTGCCCGATGACCATCTTGTGGCGGACGCCGGAGATCCCCAGCGCCTGGGCATCGGTGTTTAGGGCGATGAAGTTGACGCCCTGAACACCGGCCTCGATCATGCGGTTGACCGCGTTGTTGCCGCCTCCGCCTACCCCAACGATCTCCACCTCGGTGAATCCCTTCGCGCCGCTGACCGTTTCATCGTCCAGAATGCGCTCGACTACGGACTGCGTGCGGGCTGCTTGATACAGTCGGTCTGGGTCAAACCCCGACGAAAGTTTGGACACGGTTCAATACCTCTCGAGCCAGGTCTAGATACGACGTTGCAGCCTTCTCAGCGCCGAGGTAGCGGAAGACCGACGTGCCCGCTGAACCGGCCTCCAAGATCTTACTGTTCGTCCCGATCTCCGTTTGAAAGATCAGTTCTCCCCAGCGTTCCCGCAGGTAGGCTGCAACCGCTCGCTCCTCACGCAACCGCCGGTCGAACTTGCTGAGCAAGATCCCCAAGACTTTGAGGGACGGATTCAGGTACACGATCTCGCTGATGCTCTCCTCGAGCATTTGCAGACCCTGAATCGAGAAGAACCGTGCTTCCGTCGGAATGATCACCCGACTCGCGGCGACGAGGGCGTTGATCGTGAGAAGGCCCAATGATGGTGGCGTATCGATGAGGATGAAATCGAAGCCGTCGGCAACGGCGAGGATCTGATCGCGGAGACGCAGCTCTCGCCCCAGCTTGGTCACGAGGGCCGCCTCAGCGCTGGCCAGCGGGATCGCCGACGGCACGAGCGCCATGCCCGGCGACGGTGAGTCCTCGACGGGGAGGATCGGCATCGGGATGTTGCGGTCCAGGAGGGACTGCGCGATGGTCGCCTCCGCCTGCCGGTCGAGCCCAAGCGCCGCGGTGAGGTTCCCCTGGGGGTCGAGGTCGACGAGGAGCACGCGGTGGCCCAGCTCGGCCAGGGACGCTGCCAGGTTGGCGGTGGTAGTGGTCTTCCCGACCCCGCCTTTTTGGTTCGCGACGGCGACCACAGTCGTCATGGTGTCGTCAGGCCGATCCAACGAGTCGAAACAAGAGATTCGCATGATAGGCAGGTGATGGTAGCACACGACGGCGCCCCGCAGTATAACAAATCTGTCATTCAGAACCGGCCATCTCGGCCGTCGGCCTTCCGGCGTCGATCGCCTGGAGCACTGCGTGGATGTGGCTGAAGAGGCTGACGATCTCACCCGCGAAGAGCAGCGGGTTCTCGGTCTGATCCGGCACGACGTGCGCGAAAAGCTGGAACTCGGTGTACCGCTCCAGCGCTGCCGACGGAAGTGCGTCCGCGAGCGTACGGGCGCCCGACACGGGCAGGTACGCGTCGTTCACGTCATGCATGAGAAAGGTCCTCGCCTGCAGACGGTGCGCCGAGTCTGCGGGAGAGAACCGTCGGAGTTGATCCACGTACTCGTCCGGCAGGCTGGAGATGAGTGCGTCGACCTCCCAGGGCTCCTTGGCCCGCAGCAGCTCCCGCACGTGCCTGCCGAGCGGGCTCAACGAGTCGACGTCTGCGGCGGTCAGCGCCGCCGCCTCAAGAACCTCCCGATGCAGGAGTGTCCGGTCCTCCTCTGACGGCAGCGGCGCGAGGATGTGGCGGAAGAAGACCTCGCGCGTCAGTGGGTTCGGAGTCCACGGTTCTGAGCCGGACGTCGTTGGCATCCGCTCCGTGAGGATGGCCCGCATGACGTCCAGTGAGTCGGCGTAGAAGCTGAACGCGTTGACCACCGCGACCCGGTCGGCGATCCGCGGGTCGGATGCCGCGAGCAGCTGTAGGACGCCACCGATGCAGAAGCCCGCGAAGCCGATGCGGCTCGAGTCGACTCCGGGATCTCGCTCCAGATACGTGAAGAGCGCGACCAGATTGTCGACCTCCTCGATCCGGATCTCGCCGGCTTTGAGGGCATCGGACTCAGCGACGACGGTGACGATGCCGGACCGGGCAATTCCATCGGCCAGCGTGGTCACCTGCTCGTGGTCCCGTGGGAGGGGGTTCACGCCGAGAAGGAGCACAATGGCCGGGAATCGCCCCCCGTCCCCAGGCCGGTAGATGTCCGCGATCATCCGTCCCGGCGCGCCGGGGACCTCAATCGTCGACACCGAGGGGGGTGGCGTGACCAGTTGGAGCGGACGGGGGACGGATCCGGGGAAGAAGTGCGGGATGAGGAGAGCGCTCGTCACGCCGCTCCGCCCAGATGGCGTGAGCGCGGTCTCTGTCGCCACGGTGAGCACGAACAGCAGGATGAGCGCCCCCGGGCTCCACGCCCACCGAATCCATCGGGGCGTAGCCGCTGGCTGACTGTTTGCAGGCGCAGCGCGCTCCTTCGAGCTCATGGGACACTCTCGCCACGGGCCGAACGCGCGCCCGTGCGATCCTCAGATACCGTGTCGGGCCGCGCAGGTCAATCTCTTCCGCCACGCGCGGACGATGACTGGCTCTCGATATGCGTCAACGGCTGCGTGTCCTGGAGCTGCAGCGCATCCTGTCGCCGTGTCCGAGCGGCATCTCGCACTGACATTGCCAGCACGCGACATACGACTGCCGTGATGTTGTCCGGTCCGCCCGCCTCATTTGCCGCCGCGACGAGCATGTCCGCGGCAGCTTGCGCTGATTTCGACTGCACGTCTTGCGCGATCTTTTCCGGACTGACCGCGCCCCACAGGCCATCGGAGCACAGAATCGCCACATCGCTCTCCTGCAGCCTGATGCGTGGATAGAGCTCGACGTTTACCTCCGGCGTACCGCCCAGTGAGCGCGTCACGACGTGTCGCATCGGGTGGTATCGAGCCTCGTCCAGTGTGATCTGGCCCTCGGCAACCATCTCCGCCACCCAGGAGTGGTCGTGGGAGATCTGGGTCGTTCTGCCGTGTCGAACGAGATAGGCGCGAGCGTCCCCCACATTGGCGGCGACGAGGTCGCTCCCGCGGATCGCAGCGACGACGATCGTACTGCCCATCCCGGTGCGCGCCGCGTCCCTGTTCGCTTCTTCACGCACTCGGTCGTTCGCGAGACGGAGCGCGCGAACGAGCGTCTCCTCCACACCGCCCGAGAGATCGCCGTAGTATGCGCCAATGACCGTCTCGACGGACGCGCGGCTTGCAATCTCTCCGGCCGCGTAGCCGCCCATCCCGTCCGCCACAACGAGCAGCGTCCCGCGGCGAGCAACTTCCTCCGACCGGTCCGGCCGGTAGATACCGAGGCAGTCCTCATTCTGGTCACGTTTCCGTCCGACATCCGTCCGGTGTCCGATATCCAGTTGGAGATTCGTGCTGGAGAATAACATCAGGGGTCGGGCCGGCCTATGATCCGTCCGCAGGGCCCCACGCGAGCGCTTGCTTGCGCGCAACGACAAAATGCGAGATGCCGAACATCCGGAGCGGCGTGCGCTCGGCGAAATCCGTCAGACCGTGGAGCACGCGCCCAAGAAATGGACGTCTCCTGGCGACATTATCGAATCCGGGGAAAATGTGAGAGCTGACAGTAAACTCGACATCGAGCCCGTCGAACAGCTCTCTGATGCCGCGCTGTGTGTAGATGCGCACGTGGTGGCAGAACAGGTTCCGGATGATGTCCGGCGTGTAGTTGATAAAGGGGAGGAGGCGAAAGACGAACCGCTTCCCGAGAAAGAAGCCGTGCGTCTCGAACAGATAGAGACGGTTTGGTGCAAAGATCACGACTGCCCCGCCCGGTCGGACGCACCGCACGGCTTCGCGAACGGTCTCGCGGTCGTTCCGGACGTGCTCGATGACCTCGTGCAGCAGAATGACGTCGAAGGAGTTGTCGCGGAACGGGAGGCCCTCGGCGGCCGCGTTGAAGACGTTGGGGAACTTGCGCGCCGCGACCCGCACCCGATCGAACTCGATCTCCACGCCGTAGACCTCGTCGGAGAACTCGCGGAATCGACTAACGTATGTGCCGATCCCACATCCGACATCGAGGATGCGGCTCCCCTCGAGAGCCACGTGATCGCGGATCAGGCTCAGGCGGCGCTCCTGGCCGCGGCGCCAAACGTAGCTCGGATGTCCAAGAGAGATCGCCGGCTCGGTCGCAGTCGCAGTCATCGGGCAGGCTCCAGGGCACCGGTCCGCGGACCGGTGCGGATTCCAGAGGGTATCAAAACTGCGCGTTACCGACAACTCCGCGCATGCTGTTTATTCTGAACGCGAGTCGAGGTGGCTGGAGGGTCGCGTGAGCCAGGTCGATGCAGCCAAAGCCCGTCTTCGGTTACTGCTCGCCGACTGCAGGCGATGATCAACGAGGCGCGTAGCACGCACCTCGGACATTGAGGAAGCAGCCCACGGGGCGATTGCTCGGACTCTGAGAACCCGATGGAGCACGCCGTGCCGTACCGCGACTGACGTCGCGGATCTCGCGTCACGCCGTGGCGGAGCCCCGCACACGCTCGTGAAGGTCGATGGCGCTCTGGTAGGTCTTTGGCTCCAGCAGATTGCGAAACTTTCCGAGGAAGGATGTGACGCCCTCCCGAGGTACCATTCCGTCCCGGACCATCCGACGCAGCTCGCTCAGCCCCATGTGGCATTCCTGATACAGCTGGACGTACCGATCGATGAACTCGTGGATGGGCAGAGCGGTCGGGAGCACCGGGTGGAGGAAGTCGAAGTAGCGGCGGTCGTGCGTGATCAGCGCGTCCTTGTAGCGCTGCCAGTCCACCG
>WHTR01000138.1 GCA_009377635.1 Chloroflexota bacterium | reverse complement strand
CAGGTGCGCGGAAAGGGTGACGGCAGTTCCCGTGAAACACCTGTCGGGATCGTGCCCACCCCGCAGGCAATCGGAGCGGATGACATCGGCATGCCGTCGCACCGCGCGGAGACGCTCCTCTCCGTCGACCGGGAGGCATGGCTGCCCGAGACAGAGGATCACGCCCGATTCCTGGAACAGTTCGGCGACCGGCTGCCGCCGGAGATCCGTCGGCAGGAACGCGCCCTCGTCCAACGCCTGAGCGCCGTCTACGCGTAGATGACGTCGAGGTCACCCCGCGACGCCTCACGCCCGTCACGCGAGAAGGCGCGATTCGATCCGCTGCTCAGACGATAGATCGTTCGAGTGGGCACTCCCCGATGAAAACCGTCTGAGTGGGGCCGCGGTCGGCACCCCGAACGGGACGTCCCCCCTCCTCCATGGGCGGTCACGCCGAGCGACGTGAGCGGACTACAGCTCCGACCGTGAATTGAGCGTCCTCAGCACGTCCGAGGATTCAGATTGCGGACGACGCTGGGCGCCGATTGGTCGAGCGACTGTGCGGGAATCCGTCCTGGTCTCGGGCAGCGCTGGCGTCGGCCGTCGGGTACACTGCCAGTGCGTGGCTGCACGCCCGTCACGGGAGGAAAAGCTGGAGCGCCCCGTCGCACGCCACGAGCAGCCGCCCTCCCCTGAGCACGACGCGCCCGAGCCAGTCGCTCCTCAAGGTCCAGCACGAATTGTGGGCAGGCTCAGTCGCCTCCCCACCTTCCAGGCGCTGCACTACCGCGAGTTCCGCCTGCTGTGGCTCGGACAGTTCGGCGTCGCCATGGGCATGTGGATGGACCAGGTCGCTCGCGGCTGGCTCATGTACCAGCTCACGGACTCCGCGCTCCAGCTCGGCCTCGTCCGGGTGATCCAGGCCGTCCCGTTCTTGCTTCTCTCCCCACTGGCGGGTGCATTCGCCGACCGCTACGACCGGAAGGCCCAGCTCATCATCGCGCAGTCCATCGACGCGGTCCTCTACGGCCTGGTGGCTGTCCTGGTGCTGACCGGCCGAATCGAGCCCTGGCACCTGTATGCGACAGCCCTGGGGACAGCCTCGCTCCAGGTCTTCCAGCAGCCGGCGCGCCAGGCCCTCGTGTACGAGGCCGTCGACCGACGGCACCTGACCAACGCCATCGGCCTGGACTCGATGGTGTTCAACGTCAGCCGGACGACCGGTCCGGCCGTCGCCGGGATCCTCATCACCCTGTTCGACCCCGGCGGCTCCTACATCGCCCAGGCAGTGCTGTACGTCCTGGCGACGATCTGGACGATCCAGCTACGCCCGTCCGTTCGATCCGGTGCCACCGCTGCGGGCAAGGACGGCAGCCACCTATCAGTTGTCCGAGGCACCATCGAAGGCTGGCAGTACATCCTGCACCACGAGACGGTGCGCGTGGCGATCCTTGTCGCCATGGTGGCCGCCCTGCTCGCTATGCCCTTCTCCACGCTGTTGCCTGTCTTCGCACGAGACATCCTCGGCGCCGGCGCCACCGGCCAGGGGCTTCTGCTGACGGGCATGGGGATCGGCGCCCTCGTCAGCGCGGTCCTCATCGCGTCCATCGGCGACCGGCTCCCCCGCGGCACGCTCATGTTCGGCGCGGCGTTCATCTATGGTATGGCACTCACGGCGTTCGCGGCCTCGGGGTCATTTGCCCTCTCGATCGCGCTCATGGTCGTCGCGGGCTTGGGCAATGTGGGCTGCCACGCGCTCGTGCGGACCGTCGTTCAGTCGTACGCGCCGTCGGAGATGCAGGGGCGGATGATGGCCATGTTCCAGCAGAACCAGGTCGTTCTCACGGTCGGCAGCCTGATCGCGGGCGCGCTGGCATCGGTCGTGGGGGCTCCGTGGACGGTCGGCGTCATGGGCTCCATCTGTGCCGTGGCGGCGGTCGCGATATTCCTCGCCGTGCCCCACGCGCGACGCATCCGCTGAAAACGCCACCGTGGTACAGTTGGATGCCGGCGGGCGCTGAACGAACGCGCGAGCCCGAGCGGAGGCGCAGAGAAACGATGCAGCCGCTGGATCGGCAGGCGCTGGCACCGAGGGTCATCCAGGGCCTCAGAAAGACCCTATCGGACGCCACCTGCGCCCTCCATTTCAGCAATCCCCTGGAGCTGATCGTCGCGACGATCCTCTCAGCGCAGTGCACCGACGAGCGGGTCAACCAGGTCACGTCTGCGCTCTTCAGGAACTATCGCTCCGCCGCCGACTACGCGTCGGTACCGCAAGCGCGCCTCGAGGACGAGATCCGCCCCACCGGCTTCTTCCGCCAGAAGGCCACGGCCATCCGCTCCATGGCCCAGATGCTCGTCGACAAGTTCGGGAGCAGCGTTCCCGCGACGATGAATGACCTGATTCAGCTTCCCGGCGTTGCGCGGAAAACCGCGAACGTCGTCCTCGGGACTGCCTTCGGCATCCCGTCGGGGATCGTCGTCGACACCCACGTTCGGCGCCTGTCCTACCGATTCGGACTGACCGATGAGTCGGACCCGGACAAGATCGAGCGGGACCTGATGGCCGTCATACCGAGAGATGACTGGATCTGGTTCGGGCACGCGCTGATCTGGCACGGTCGCCGGGTGTGCACCGCGCGGGCACCGAGCTGCGAAGCGTGTTTCGCCTGCGCCTACTGCCCCAGGCGTGGAGTCGGTGAGCCGTCGCGTCGCTCGGCACGACGGCCCCAGGAGTAGCGCCGCGAGGACGCATCCGTCCTCGAATAACGTGGTGCGCGCCTGGAGGCATGCCCGTCGTGTAATTCCCCGCTCCGCGTCGGATCTCCCGTCTCTGACGTCTGACAGCCTGGTATGACTCCGTTACCTCCAATACGGCGCAGTCGTGGGTAGGCATAAGCGGTCACCCTGAGGATTACGCCACCGGCAGACGGATAAGGATCTCTTGTGACTGCTGATCATCGCTTAAGACGAGATCCTTCGGTTAGCTCAGGATGACAGCTAGGTCCGCGTCACACGTCACGGAGTCATGCTAGACCCCAGTCGGTCGGCTCGAAGGCGAGCAATGATAGGAGCAGCTGGTGAGCGTGGGCGAGGGCCGGATGCGGCGGAAGCGCCGGATCCGGGACCGCCACGACCCACATGCCTGCAGCTACGGCGGCCTCGACGCCGGATGGGGCATCCTCGAAGACCAGGCAGTGCCGCGGATCGACGCCGAGCTCAAACGCGGCAGCCAGGAAGATGTCGGGTGCAGGCTTGGGCAGCGCCACCCGCGGATGATCGCAGCCCACCATTGCGCTCATGCTCGCCGTGATCGTTTGGTGCCGCTGGAGTTTCAGCCGAATGGCAGCCGCGGTTGAGCTTGACGCGACGGCGAGCGGCACACTCGAAGACGTCAAGGTTGCTACCAGCGAGCCGGCGCCCGGCATGAGCTCGGCCAGCCTAAACTCTTCCTCCAGCATCTTCGCTCGAAGCTGGCTCATTGCCTCCGGTAGGACGGGAAGTCCTAGTCTGTTCACGAAAAGCTGATCCTTCGCTTCGTGCGTCAGCCCCAGTGCCTGCTGTCGAAGCTCATCGGTCACAACTCCGCCATAAATGGCGTAGGCTTCAGAATCGACGCGACGGAAGATTAGTTCCGTATCGAGCAGCAGGCCGTCCAGATCGAAGATGACGGACTGGATCTCGGCTTTCATTGGGCCCGCCCGGCCCGTTGCCATCATCTAGACTCTCCTACCGCGCCGTGGCTGCTCGATCGGCGTCAGTGGGGCGACCGGCAGGCACGACCGCCGCCGCTTCCGGGGTGCCTTCCCCCTCGCCCACAAACCGCCGCATGGTCGGGACCCGCAGGGCAGTGCCGACGACCATGGCGACGCAGAGGATCGCGCCGATGGCAACCGCCGCCTGAACACCCACGAGCGAGGCCACGGCGCCCGTCTGAAAGCCCCCAAAGTTTCCCAGCCCCCGCATTGAGATGCCCGAGAGGCTCATCACCCGGCCCAGCATCTCTGGACGGGACGTGAGCTGGAGTATCGTGGTCCGCGTTGCGCCGAACACGATGTCCGCACCGCCCACAAGGGCGAGGATCGGCAGCGCCACGACGTACCAGGGACAGAAGGCGAAGGCCACCAGCGACGCGCCATAGGCCAGGCCGCTGACCACGAGGAGCCGCCCCTTGTGTCGGACGTCGCCCAGCCCGGCCAGGGCAAAAGAGCCGATCACGCTCCCCGCGCCGGCCGCGCTGAGCAGCAGTCCCTGGGCATCAGCCCCCATGCCGAAGACATCCTTTGCGAAAATCACCATCATCGCGTGGTAGGAGCCGAAGGCGCTCATGGCCGCCTCCACGAGCAGGAGGCTGCCGATGATGGTCCTGCCGCGCACGTACCGGAGCCCCTCCACGATCGCCTGAAGCGGATTGGCCTCGACGCGCTTCTCCACGTGGTTCGTCGCGCGCATCGCGACCAGGCACCAGAGGAGCACTGCGTTCGCGGCCGCGTGGATGAAGTACGTCCCTCCAACGCCGTAGAGGGCGACGAAGATTCCGCCCAGGGCGGGCCCGAAGATCTGCGAGCCCTTGCGCACAATGGAGTTCAGACTGACCGCCGTCATGAGATCTGCGCGCGGGACGAGGTGCGGGAGCAGCGCCTGGCGCGCCGTCCCCTGGAAGGCGCCCGCGACGGCGTGCAAGCTGCTCGAGACGTAGATATGCCAGACCTGAACCTGGCCGGTCACGACGAGCACGCCCACGACCACGACGACGGCCGCGTTCCACCCCTCAACCCAGAGGAGCAGCTTCTTTCGGTCGACGCGGTCGACCACCGTGCCCGCGTAAAGGGAGACGGCGATGAACGGTACTGCCTGGAAGAGGCCGTTGAGGCCGACCATCAGCGGCGAGCCGGTCAGCAGGTAGACGAGCCACGACTGCGCCACCTGCTGCATCCAGGCGCCGGTGTGCGCGATGACGCTGCCAGTCCAGAAGAGCTGGAAGTCGCGGTGGCGGAACGCGCCGAAGGCCCGCCTCTGTACCGCATCCCCTTGCGCCGTCGACTGATGCCCGTCCATGTTTGTTTCAATCCTCACCCGGTGCTAGTACACCTTGGCGCAATAGAGCAGGCGATGAGCGCGGCGGGCAGGCCCCCTCTCCTGCCGCAGCGGGAGAGCCCTCACCTAACCTCTCCCATTGCGTTGGGAGGGATTTGCTGACCACGCCCGCGCATGCAACCCCATAACTACTTCCGCCCAGCAGTACTAGAACCCCGGCCGCAAAGCCCCGTCATCCTGAGGAGCGCAGCGACGAAGGATCTCTCGTGACCGCCAACTTACGCTTAAGGGGAGATCCTTCGCTTCGCTCAGGATGACAGAAGACGTTTTCGGCCGCACTTCTAGACGTGCCCATGATCCTCGTGGGCATCACCGTGGTCATGCTCACTCCCCTGAGCATGCTCGTGGTGTTCGCCGTGGGCGATGCCGTGCCGATGAAGGAAGTCGTGGTCGTGGACATGGGGATGTTCGGGACGGAACACAAGCGACTTGATGATGACCGGCACCGCCTGTACGTGCCTGATCTCCGCCCCGATATCGATGTAGTCGAAGTCCGAGAGCTTGAGCTCATCGACGGAGATGACCGCCGCGTCCGGGCACACCTCCGTGGCCATGATGCTCCCCACGATCCCGCCCACATCCCCATCGAAGGCGAGCACGATCGGAGCACGCTCGGTCCGGTAGCCGTCGAGGCCGGCGGCAATGCCATCGGCAAGTGCTCGAAGCGACCGGTAACCCGGTTCGCGATCCCAACGCAGCGCGAGCGCGATCGGCTGCGTTCCGCCCGTGACGTCGCCGCGCTGAAGGGCTGCCTGGACCGCCTCGGCGACGCCGCCGGGAGTCAGCTCCTCGGGGAGGCGCGGCGTGACGACTTGCAGGTTGTGGAGGGGCAGGAGCTCCGGACTCGTGATGTAGATCGTCGTGCCGCTCACCTGGAGCGTGTACTGGGATGCGCCGATGGCCGTGGCGCGGATGCGGGCCGCGGAGGGGACGATCTCGACTCCGAGGGTGTCCAGTCGCCGCCGGATCGCAGCTCCGAGGAACGGCCCGAGGTCGCCGAAGGTTCGCGTTTCGGCGCCCATGATGTACTCGCCCACACCACCCGAGCACGTGATGAAGTCGAAGGGCCCATCGTACTTCAGGGCGGGGGTGACGAGGAGCTGCTCGCCGAGCGGCGAGAACCCCCTGCGCTCGATCGCTTCCAGCAGGCAGTCGGCGAGGCGCTCGGCCATCGCACGGCGGGTCTCGGCGCCGAGCCGCTGCCCCATGACGAACGGCAGCCCCAGGTCGCGGGCGACCATCCGAGCGGCGTCCTCGATGCGGGTGACACGCCCGGCCTCGTCCATGGCCACCAGGCGGGCGCCCACGTTGGTAGCGAACGTTTCGACCACCTCGCCGTTCTGGACGACGCCCAGCTTCGTCGTGCCGCCGCCGGCGTCGACGTTGAGAACCGTCTTCCCGGTCGTCGCCGACAGGTCAAC
>WHTR01000137.1 GCA_009377635.1 Chloroflexota bacterium | reverse complement strand
CTGGTCCTTCGGGTATTCGAAGACGACGAGTCGCCCGTAGTTCGGCGCATCGCTCCGCGCCGCGAACCACCCGATCATGTTCTCGCGGTTGCCCGGAATGAACGGATACATAAGCAGGAACTCGGGTTGCGCCTCGCCGGGCAGCTTCATGATGACGTAGTAGGGCTCCATCGGCTGTCGTCGATCCAGGAAGATCTCGTCGGGCGTCCTCCAGACGTCTTCGCGGAGATAGAACACCCGTGGGTCCTGCATGTGGTACAGGCTAAGCATCTGGGACTGAACGCGGAACAGGTCCTCGGGGTAGCGAAAGTGGGCGCGAATAGCCTGCGACGCCTCATCCTGCGAGACGAAGAGCCCCGGATAGATCCGCTGATACGTTTGGATGATCGGGTCCGACGGATCGGCCACGTAGAAGCGCATCGACCCGTCGTACGCGCTGGTCACGATCTTCACGCTGTTGCGGATGTAGTTGATAGGACGGCTCCGCGGCTGCCCAGGCGGGGGCTGCGGCGGCTGGTAGGGCTGGGAATACGGGTACCGGTCGCTGACGGTGTATGCGTCCTGGATCCAGTACAGCGCGCCGTCAGCGATCACGATGTAGGGATCTTCGTCGAGCCGGAGGAACGGAGCGATCTGCAGCATCCGCTCCTGGATATCCCGACGGTACAGGAGCTGCGAATCCGGGAGAATCGAGGTGTTCAGGAGAAAGTTCGGGTCCTGGAACTTCACGGCGAACAGGAGCCGCGTCCACAGCGAGCCGAGGTTGATACCCGCCTCCCCGCCATAGCTCGGGATGAAGACGTTCTCGTCCCCTCTCGGGTAATCGAACTCGGCCGTCGATGTACCGGTGATCACGTAATGATCCGTCTTCTCGCCGAAGTACACCTCCGGCCGCGTGACAGGCAAAACGCCGACGGGTGGCACATTCTGGACGAACAGCTCCGGGAGCCCTTCCTGGGACACCTCGTTGACAGCGGCCATCGCGACCCCGTACCCGTGCGTGTACTGGAGCTGACGGCTCACCCACGACTGCGCCTCAGCCGGGAGCTGATCGGTAACGAGCTCCCGCGCTCCCACCATCACCTGGCGGTACTGACCGTCAATCACATAGCGGTCCACGTCCACATCGGTGAACTGGTAGTACTGGCGGATCGCCTGGATCTGGTTGAACGTGTCTAACAGCGGACGGTGGTCCCAGAGACGAATGTTGTTGATCGTCGCCTGCTCGGTCGCGGCGACCTCCGGGAGCACGCTCTCCTCGTACACGATGTCGCGATCCTCGATGCGGTCCAGGCCAAACGCGTGCCGGGTGAACTGGATGTTCCGCTCGATGTAGGGACGCTCGCGGGCCAGCTCGTTCGGCGTCACGTCGATCGACTGTCTGAGCGTCGGGAACATCCAGCCGACCACGACCAGGGAGACACCCCACACCACAGCGCCGGTGGCTGCGAGACGGAACCCGGGAGCCCAGATATTCCAGACACAGAGGGCGCCCGCCAGAATCGCTGTCACGGCAAGCACGTACTGCGCCGGGACCTGCGCATAGATGTCGGTGAATCCGGCGCCGTACGCTGCCCCGCGCTGTGACCGAACGACATCAAACAGATCGAGCACGTGGTTCGCGGCGATGAGCCCGAATGCCACGGCAGCGAGGCCGAGCAGGTGGCCCCTCACTCCTCGTGAGAGGCGCGCCACCGCCTCCCCGACGTTTGCGGCCAGCTCGTAGCTGAACACGAGCAGATACACGCCCAGGACGGAGAGGACGATGAGCACGAGCGTCGTCAGGAGCCAGCCCTGTACGGCGCGCAGCGCTGGCATGAGGAACACATAAAAACCGATGTCCTGCCCGAAGACCGGGTCGGCCAGATCGAACGGCGCGCGATGAATCACCTGCAGCGCGGTGAGCCAGTTGCCTGCGGCGAGCAGCCCCATGAACAGCGCGAGCACGAGCCCACCTACCAGAATCGCCGAGTTGATCCATGGCGCGTACTCGCCACGCGGGGCCATCTGCGCGCCGAGCTGAGCGAGCACGTCCTCCCACGTTCCACCCGAGGGCGTCCGCCCTGGTCGCGTTTCCGCCGCGTACGCAAGCCGGCGGGCGAGAAGCACATTGGCCGCGAAGAGACCGGCGAAGACGACCGCTCCAGCGACGAACAGCACGAGCCGACCAGAGATGTTGGTGGCGAACACGCTGTCGTAGCCAAGGCTCCCGAACCAGAGCCACTCCGTCCAGAAGTCCACCGCCGCTGCCAAGAGGAGAAGCGCGACCACCACGACCGCGACGAGGATGATCGTGCCTGAGACCTGCACCTGACCTCGCTCTGGAGCCTCCGAAAACGAATCCATCTGCTCTCCTGTACAGCAGGTACTTAGACCTGCATTGCCGCCCACACGCAGCGTTGCCGAACAACGGGTTGCTGGTGCCGCCCCACGATGGCGCTATCGCATTCTACAATGTCCACGAAACAGCGCGCCCCTTTCTTGAGCGGCCCGCGGGGCGCGCCGCCGGCACAGCACCCTTGGTGTAGATCGGGCTCGTGCGCCACTCTGCTCACACTTGCGAGAAGCTTGCCGCCCTACGTATGCTTGTCGCGCGGCCAGGTGCTCTCTCAGATTCCCGCAACGTGCGATTGCCCACATTATTGTCAAGAGACGCCCAACTGATCATGAAATGCATCGAAAAGGAGGCGCTGAATGACGGTCGGCCACGTGTCACGGGTCGTCAATGCCGCTATCCTCGCCACAGCTATCTTCCTTCTTTCGTTGAGTTCAGCGGCGGCAGCGGACATCCGCAGTGGACAGGCAGTCACTGTTTCCGCCGGTGAGACCATCCGCGACGACGTCTATGCCGCAGGGAACACAGTCACGATCGACGGAACGATCGACGGAGATCTTTTCGCCGCCGGAAATCAGGTGCTCGTCAACGGCCGAGTTACCGGTAGCCTCTTCGCCGCGGGCGCGAACGTCGTCCTCAGTGGCCCAGTCGACGGCAGCGTACGGGCGTCCGGCGGGAGCGTCACCATTTCCGATGCTGTCACGGGAGACCTCGTCGCGGCCGGGGGGATGATCAGCGTCGATCGTTCGGGACGTATCGGCCGCGACATTCTCGTAACCGGCGGATCGATCACCCTTTCCGGGCCTACGACGCGCAACGTCAAGGCTGGCGCTGGCCAGATGCTCGTCGACGCTCCTGTCGGAGGCAATATCGACGCTCAGATCAACGAGCTGACGCTCGGGCCGGGTGCCCGCGTCAGCGGTGAGGTGCGGTACCAAAGCGCGACGGACCTTCGTCAGGAGCCCGGCGCCCTGGTGACGGGCGATATCGTCCGCCAGGCGCCGCCCGAGGCACGGGATCCTGGCCCCACCAGCCGGCTCATGGGCGCGCTCTTTCAAATCCTGGCTATTACCGTGGTGGGCGCCGCTGCTCTTCTCCTCACGGTTCGGGGTGCGATAGCGGCCGGCGCGGCTGTGACCCAACGGCCCCTTCTCAGCCTCGGCTGGGGCTTCGGCCTGCTCGTGGGCATCCCCGTCGCGGCGATCCTGCTGCTCGTCACGATCATCGGGATCCCGCTCGCGATCATTGCGCTGGTGTCGTATGGGATCATGCTTTACGTCACCCAGGCGATCGTTGCCCTCGGCATCGGGCGCCTCCTGCTGGGCCAGTTGCGGTCCATCGAAGGCGTCGGCTGGTCGCTTCTCGCCCTCGTGGTGGGTGCCCTCATCCTCGTCGCACTGCGCTCGATCCCCTTCCTGGATGTGATCACGACGCTGCTCGTGTTCATCTTCGGGCTCGGCGCGATGTGGATTGCCTACTTGGAGGCTCGAGCTCCCCATCCCCAGCCCGCCCCGGCGACAGAGGCGTGACGACGGCCGGCGAGATGATCTCCGGCAGACGATAGCCGAGCTGAAAGACCGCCCAGCCGAGAAGAACGCACACCCCAGCCACAGCCGGGACGATCCGTATGCCCAGGGGGTGCTCGGCGCTGAAGCCGAACACCTCCAGGATCACGCCCAGGATCAGCGCGGAGCCCGAGGGGGCGAGCTTGGTGAGCGTGGCGAACATGCCAAAGTACAGGGCCTCCCGCCGGTGCCCTGTCTGCAGCGCGTCGTATTCAACCACGTCTGCCAGCAACGCATTGGGGAACACGTACACGGCCGCGACCGGGATGCCCACCATCGCCATCATGAAAAGCCCCTGCGTCATGAGCGGGACTCCCGGCAACCCAAGGCCCACAAGCCCGAGGAACGGGAGGTACAGGCCGAGCGCGAGCACGAAGGCAGAGGCCGTGCGCTTGGTTCCCCACCGGCGCGAAAGCCACGCTAAGACAGGAAGGGTGAGCACCACCATGGTGATGAGCGCGCCGGTCAGCATCGAGGCGCTTTCCTCCGGCGCCTGGAGAACCACCGTCGTGAAGTACGGGATCAGCTGCGTGAGGAGATCCCGTCCCAGGAACAAGAGCCCCAACGTGACGACCAGCACGAGGAAGGGGCGGTTCCGGAGCACGGCGCGGAGCGAGGGCCCAAGCGGCATCGTGCTGGGCGCGCGAGTTGTCGGAAGGCCGCGGATTCCCACCAGCGCAACCGCGTACGACGTCAGCGCGATTCCCGCCACGGCCGCAGCCATGCCGCGAAACCCGACAGCATCGATCAGCGGTCCGCTTCCAACAAGCCCCACGGCCGCGCCCGCCACCCCGGCGACAACCTTCAGGCTCGCAAGATTGACCCGGGCGTTCGCGGAGAGTGCCAGCTCGGGCAGCAGGGCGTCGTAGGGCCCCATGACCACGGTGAATCCGAGATGAAACAGAAGCAGCATCGCGAAGAGGTACGCTGCGTTGAGCGAGGTCGTCTCGGCATCCGGCGGAGTCCAGAGCAAGAAAAAGGACAGCACCAGTACCGGCGCCCCGAGCAGGATGTACGGCACGCGCCGACCAAGGCGCGACCGTGTCCGGTCCGATGCAAACCCGATCAGCGGATCGTCCACGAGCTCGATGACTTTGCTCAGCCCGTGAATGAGCCCCAGGGCGACGATGGGAAGAAGGGTCGGCCGACCGCTACTCTCAGGGGGCGCGTAGAAGAACGTGAGCCACAGTGTGTAGCTCTGGATGAGGGCGTTCGCCCCCAGGCTGCCGAAGGCGTACAGAATCTTATGCCACATGCGTCGAACGCTTTAGAAGCGAGGCCGCAACCTGTCATCCTGAGGCCGCAGGCCGAAGGATCTCCCCTGCACTGCATTCTACTGCACGGCATTTAATGCTCGTGACAGATCCTTCGCGGAGTTTACCCTCGAGCAAAGCGAAGGGCTCAGGATGACAGGAAGGGAGCCTCAGCAGCCCGCTACAGGGGCGTGAACGCGCCCGTCACCTCCTGGTACCCGTCGTTTTCCACCAACTCCTCCTCCCGATAGAGGCCGAGCGACTGCATGACGGGCTGGTCGTTGTAGGAGAAGAGGCACGCGGCATCGGTCGCGGACGCGTTCACGTGCTCGTGGAACGCCCATTTCGGGATCACGAAGACGTCGTGGGGCTCCCAGTCGAATCGGACACCGTTGATGATCGTGAATCCTCTGCCCTCCACCACCTGGTAGACAACGTCCATCGTGTGGCGGTGTGCCTGCGTGTGCTCCCCGGCGCGCAGGAGCTGCGCGTGCGCCCCGATGGTCGGCATGATGGGCCCGCCGGTGTGGGGATTCACGTATTCCATCGTGATCCCGTCCCAGGGCGTCCCGGGCGCCCCCTTCGACATCCGCTCGAGCGCCTCGCGCGTTTGTTGCCAAGCGTAGTTCAACAGCGGCGAGTAGGGCTTCGTCCAGCGCTCCCATGCGGGTCGGAGACCACCCTGCCGATACTGCTCGGTGGAGAGGTCCACGGGCCGCGTGTAGGCTTGCTGCATGCCCGGGTACGGCTCGAAGAAGCTCGCGTCTAACGCGTTCACGAGAGGGACGTCGAGCCCGTCCTGCCAGATCATCGGCCCGTCGGTTGGATTCCCGTGGTCGTGCCACGTCCAGTTCGGCGTGAGTACGAGGTCACCGGGGCGCATCACGGTCTTCTCGCCGTCGACTGCTGTGTAGCCCCCATTGCCCTCGATGATGAACCGGAGCGCAGCGGCGCTGTGCCGATGGGCCGGGGCGATCTCGCCCGGCAGCACGAGCTGGATGTTCGCGAGGAGCGTGCTCGACGCATAACACTCGCTCTTCAGGCCCGGATTGACCAACACCACCACCCGCCGATTCGCCTGCTCCGGCGTCACGAGCTCGCCCGCGCGGAGCACGAGCGGTCGAATACGACGGTATTTCCAGAGAAAGGGGACCGCCCTCGGCTGAGGTTCATCGGTGATCTGCTGCGTGAGGACGCGCCAGAGAGCCGTCGTGCTCATGGCCTCCAGGTCGCGATAGAAGGCCTCCAGCTCTGAGTCCGTCTCCACGTGTCCGTGCGGGTATTGCTGAGCCATCGGCGTCTCCTCCTTCACGACTAGAACCCCGGCCGCAAAGCCCCGTCATCCTGAGGAGCGCAGCGACGAAGGA
>WHTR01000136.1:6360-6595 GCA_009377635.1 Chloroflexota bacterium | reverse complement strand
ATGCCGTCGCGCAGCGCGCGGTAGTAGCGAAGCCCGATCAGCTCCGCTGTGAGCAGCACGAGTAGTTCGGTCCGCAGCCCAGCCGCCCGCCGCAGCAGGGTAAACCACCGGTCGCTCCAGTGGCTCTGGAGCGTCTGACCACCGAGTGCCTGGATCGCACGCGCCAGGAGCCGCGCGTGCTCCTGCTCTTCGTGGACGAAGAGGTTGATCGCGCTGCCATACGTTGGACCGGCTA
>WHTR01000136.1:0-6350 GCA_009377635.1 Chloroflexota bacterium | reverse complement strand
ACTGCCCGAAAATGGGCTCCGCCACCGCACTCGCCGACCTGGAACCGTTGCAGCGACCGGACGAGCACGCTCCGTAATGCCGGCTCAACCGTGATGCCCTGCTCCCAGGGAATCGGCTTCTGCTCCCGTCGATTCCCCTCGAAGTACGCGGCCCAGTCCATCGTCTCCTCCTGGCCCTGAACATCGCTGGTGGCCATCTCGAGGGGATCTTGGTCCGAGCTGGACCCGCGGCGCGACCGCTCAGGGTAGGCTCTCCGCGCACTCGGGTGCTTGCCGACCTATCCTCACGTACGTAGGCTGGATGGGGCAGAATATGGCGATGATTGATCTCCTTCTGGTTGAGGATCACGATCGATTGCGGCGGGCGCTGGCCGGTGGCCTGGAAGCCACCGGCCACGTGCGGGTGATCAACGCGTGCTCGACCGGGGAAGCGGCGATGCAGCAGTGTCTGCGACGGGCGCCCCGTGCGGTCCTCATGGATGTCCAGCTCGGAGGCGAGATGAACGGGATCGCCGCCGCGGTGGCGATCCGCCGCGAGCTTCCTCGACTGCCGGTCGTCTTCTATTCCATACAGGACGACGAGGCGTACTTCCGCGCCTTTCGTCGCTCCGGCATTCTCAGCCACTACGCCTACGTGCGGAAGTCCAACTACTTGCTGCCGGAGATGATCGTTCCGCTGGTGAAGGACGCCATTCAGGGGCGCAGCTTCATCGATCCGGAAATCGAGAGCCGTGTAGAGGCGGTGCGCCAGAAAGACGAGCAGGACCCGATGGCTTTCCTCGAGCCCAACGAGCAGCAGGTGGCACGCATGCTGGCCCAGGGCGTGAGCAACGAGCAGATCGCCACGATCATGGGCTTCAGAGACAAACGGACCATCAGTCGGACGAACGGCCAGATCTACACAGCGTGGGGTCTCGCGGATACCACGACAGATGAGAAGATAGCCCGAACGCGTGCGGCGATCATCGTGCGCGAGGGCCGCCTCCTGCGCTGGGACGAGAAGGGCACCCCCTACACGGTGGATCACCGGGGCAATCTGGTGTCGTATGAGCTGACTCCTCCATGACCGACCTCCTCGACTGGACTGTCCGGTCGCTGTCGTTCTTCAACACCATCGCCCTGGTGTGGCTCGGCCTCACGGTGCTGCTCAATGCGGAGCACCGTACCTGGGGCACCTGGCTGGCGGGCGGCGGTCTGGTGCTGGGCGGTGTCTTCTTTGCGGGACACTCCACGGTCGTTGGACGGAACTTCGGCACCTTCGAGGCCGAGATGGAGTTCTGGTGGCGGGTGGGCTGGCTCCCCTTCGTGAGCCCACCGTACCTCTGGTACCTCGCCATGGCATGGTATTCTGGCGTTCTCGGTCGGCTAAGGCACCGCGTGGCCATCGTCCTCACCAGCGTCATCGGCCTCGCCATGCTCGCACTCCTGCTGACGAACCCGCTGCCCAGCTATCAGGACGTCATCAGCCTCCGGCCAGGCGCCGCGGTCGTCCTTGGGGGGATCCCGGTCGTTGTGCTCGCCTATCCCCTGTACAGCTCGATCTGCATCGGCCTCGCCCTCCTCGCCCTGTGGCAGCCATCGGCAACCGGGCGCTTCATGGGGGAGCTTGCCCGAAATCGTGCACGCCCCTGGCTGGTGCGAGCATCCCTCGTGCTGCTGGCGGTGAGCCTGTCCGTTGGGCTGATGGCGGCGTGGTTCGTCCTGGCGGTGGAGGAGGGCCAGCTCACCCTCTTCACCATTCGAACGCTCACGTTGATCAAGGTGTTTGACCTCGTCGTGTCCGGCCTCCTGTCGCTCTCCATCGTTCTCGTGGGGCGCGCCATCGCGTCGTATGAGGTTTTCACCGGCAAGACCCTGCCGCGCGGTGGGCTCGCGCGCCAATGGCGGAACAGCCTGATCCTGCCCGGCCGCTCGGATCCTGGGCATCCTCATCGGAGCCAGTCTTGGGTTTCGAATCCATCCCGTGTACCAGCTCCTCCTGCTCGTCCTCGCGACGACCGTGCTCTACGCGCTCCACAGCTGGCGCCTGTTCCTGGACCGCGAGCGAAGCATCGACGAGCTTCGGCCGTTCGTCGCGAGCGAGCACCTGTACGACCGCTTGCTGGACTCCACGCCGTCGCCCGAGATGGACACAGCCCGCCCATTTCGTGCGCTGTGCAAGGACGTGCTGGAGGCGCGCAGCGGGTATCTCGTCCCGCTTGGGCCGATTGCCACGCTGACCACCCATACCCTGTCGCATCCCGAGGATCGGGAGGTCTCCGAGGCGCTCCTCGTCTCCCTCCGCGAGCTCGCCGCGCGCTTCTCGTCGCCTCATATGATGTGCCTCGCCGTTGACCCGGAACGCCACGGTGGAGCGGTGTGGGCGATCCCGCTCTGGAGCGAGCGTGGTCTGATCGGACTCCTGTTGATCGCGGAGAAGGAGGACGGGTCGCTGTACACGCAGGAGGAGATCGAGATCGCCCGCGCGGCCGGCGAGCGGCTGATCGATATCCAGGCGTCCTCAGAGATGACGCGTCGGCTCATCTTCCTTCAGCGGCAGCGGCTCGTGGAGAGCCAGGTGCTTGACCGCCGGGCGCGCCGGGTTCTGCACGATGACGTGCTGCCGCGTCTACACACCGCGATGCTGACGTTGAGCCGCGCGAAGAATGGATCAACTGGAGCCGACCGCGAGGCCGCAGTGCAGCTTGCCGAGGTCCACCGGGAGATCGCGGACCTGTTGAGCGAGATCCCGAGCAGCGCCGCCCCTCAGGTCGCGCGCCTCGGGCTCGTTGCGAGCCTTCGCCAGGAGGCGACCAACTACCTGACGCAC
Source organism: Chloroflexota bacterium (assembly GCA_009377635.1). GTDB lineage: Bacteria > Chloroflexota > UBA6077 > UBA6077 > SHYK01 > WHTR01. Next base: position 3,541 of record WHTR01000136.1, on the reverse strand, counting down.
GACCTCGACGCGATCACCTGGAGCTTCGATCCCGACGCGGAGCGCCTGGTGGCAGGCCTCTCACCTCTGGCGGAGGAGGTCCTGTTCGGGGCTGCTCGCGAGGCGATGCGAAACGCTGCGCGTTACGGGCGCAACGGCGATCCATCCCGCCCACTGCACCTGACGATATCGCTCGCCAACCGCGATGGACTGGAGCTCACGGTAACGGATGACGGAGTGGGTGTGGGATATGCCGCAGCCGTTCCGGCGGGAAGCGGCCAAGGGCTCGCCCTCCACAGCACGCTCATGGCCGTGATCGGCGGCGCGCTCAGCGTGGAGAGCGTTCCGCAGCAGCACACCCGGGTCGTCCTCACGTTGCCCCATCCATCTGATGATTGAACCAAGGCCGCACCGACCTGCTATGTGGTGACCGTTCTGGCGGCCGTCCGGTCGAAGGCCGTCATGACCTCGGAGGCGAAGCGGGCGATGTTCTGGAGAGCCAGATCGTGGGGCATGCCGCCGAAATGAACCGTGCCCGAGATGCAGGTCAGACCGAGCAGGTCCTGCCAGTGCTGAATGGACTCGATGCACTGCTTGGGCGTGCCGGCGATGATGTCGCCCTTGGCAATCTGCTCCTCGATGGGCCTCCGGCTCAAACCTGACATATGCCCGATGTGGGCGCCGGCCACCCGGCGGTAGTTATCGTAATAGGGCACAGCTTCCCGCAACGCGGCGGCTTGGGTCTCAGCCACGTAGATGTGGAACTTGCCCAGCACCTCGTGGGTGGCGGGATCATGTCCAGCCTCAATAAGAGCGTCGCGGTAGATCTCAATTCTGGGCTTGATGACGTCCGGCGGGATGAGGTATGGGAGCGTCATGAGGTGGAAACCCATCTGGCCGGCCCACCGATATGAGTCATCCGAGCGGGATGCGCCCACCCAGATCGGCGGATGCGGGCGCTGCACGGGCCGTGGGAGGATCCGCAGCTCGTTGTAATGATCGGTCCGCCCGTCGAAGCTCAGCGAGTCCTCGGTCCAGGCTCGCAGAATGAGCGCGGTTCCGTCGCGCATCCGCTGCGGACTTTCGTCGTAGTCGAACCCGAAGGTATCCGACTCGGCAACATTGTTGCCCCGCCCCACGCCGAACTCGAGGCGACCGTGCGAGATAACGTCCACCATCGCGTAGGCCTCGGCGGTCTGGATGGGGTGGTGAACGGGGACGACACTGACGGCGACCCCGAGATGAATCTGCCGCGTCGTGCGCGCGACGGCTGAGAGGAACGTGGGTGGGTGGGAGATCATGCCGCCGTATTCGCTGAAATGATGCTCCGTGACCCACACGTCGTCGTAGCCCAGGCGGTCCAGCAGTTCCATCTGCTCGAAGAGGTGGTCGTAGAATTGAGACTCTGAGCCATCGAGATCGGGCAGGTACGTCGTGTGATAGTGCGCAGCGAACCGCATGCGAGTCTCCTTCTGACCAGTGTCCGAGATGGCTCGAGCGGGTCAGCTCGGGTTCGGCATCCGTTCCCCCGCTCGCATCCTCCGGACGCGTTACGCCGGTCCCTTTTGGCGGTAGTAGAAGGTGGGCTGCTGAAGCCGTTTGTCTGCCTCGTGCCATTCGAGCTCTGGTCCGGGTGCGTCCCATTCCGCGAACGCCGCACCGCTCCCAGCCCAGTCTCGAAAGCGCACGACCGCCGTCGCGTGCGGTTCCTCTCCGACGAAGGCGCGAGCCGACGCCTTGCTCGACCACAGGGACAGCGTCCAGAATCGGCGCTTCAGCACATCGGCCCGGAGGCTATAGCCCACGATGCCGTCCGACCGTCTCGCCTGCTCCTCCACCCGGCGCGCGAGTCTCATGAAGGGAACGACGGCCGACCAGCTCCGCACCGGGATGTACGTCGCAGAGGCAAAGAAGGGGCCCCGGGCAGCGTGAGGCGCGCGCCAGATTGTGGTGAGATACATCCACTCGTCTCCTTGTCAAGCTCGCACCGCCCCGCCGGCCATCGTGAAGCGACGGCTGTTGGGGCTACACGTACGTGTGCGTGATGACCTCGAGCAGATGGTCGTTCGGATCCTTGAAGTAGAAGCCGCGGCCCTGATGGAGGTGATTGATCTGCATGTTCTCGGATTCGAATGGACGACTCCCGTAGACGATCTTCTGCTCCTGAACCCGTCCGAGGATCTCGTCGAACTCATCGTCGCTCACGATGAACGCGAAGTGGCGCGTCTGAAAGGAATCGGCGTTGTCGAAGTCCAGGCTGAGGTACTCGTCGATCCGCACGGGCGCGAAGTGGCCCCACGGCCCCTTGTACTCCAACCCCATCACCTCGGAGAACCACCTGGCCGACGCCTCCTTGTCGCGCACAGGAACGATCGTATGGTCGAGATGGATTGGCACGGGCACCCTCCTTACTCGCCAGCTTAGCTCATTGTACGCCCCACGGGCGGGTGGCGGTGCCATTTGGCTGTCCAGACGCTGCACCCATAGCCACGAGCCGGCGCGTCGTCCGGACCGCATGGCTGCTACAATGGCCGCACTGGTGGACGGACGGCATCCGGATCTTCGGCGTGAAGGTGTTTATCCTGATCGAAGACCGCGCCACCGAGGCCTCACCGGTCGAGCGGGCAAGGAATGAAGATTTGATGCCAGGAGCCGACCCTTCCCTCCAGATCAGCCCACTCCCGCGGAGTCGGGTGGACGAGGCCGGCGAGGTGCTGGCACGGAGTTTCCACGACGCCCTGTCGTTCAGGCATGTCTTCCCCGACCCCGGGCAGCGGACACGCGCCCTCCGGCCCTTCTTCTGCGCGGCTGTTGCGGACGCCCTGCCGTATGGCGGCGTGTACGCCGCGTTGGCGGACGACCGGGTGATAGGCGTGGCGATCTGGCTGCCCCCAGGGCGCTACCCCTTGGGCACCGGGCGGAAGCTCCGGTTCCTTCCGAGCCTGCTCAAGGTGTGGACAGCCGCCCCGGGGTCCTTCCGTGCCCTGGCACGGCTCGGAGCCAACGTGGAGCGGGCCTTCCCCGAGGGTACACGCTGGTACCTCGAGGTCGTCGGGGTCGCCGAGGACGCCCGGGGCAGGGGGGTTGGGCACCGGCTCGAGGAGCCGGTGCTGGATATCGCCGACCGCGACGGCATCGAATGCTACCTGGAGACCGACCTCGAGCGCAATGTTGCATGGTACGAACGTCTGGGCTTCCGTGTCCATCACCAAGGGTTGCAGCTCACCGACGGTGGGCCGACGCACTGGTCGATGATCCGGCGACCGGTCGACCGATTCAGCACATAGGCAAGGAAGCGAACCGACGAACGCGAGGTGGAGCACGCGAGCGACCTGGGGAGCTGCCTCTCCTGGACCCCCAATAAGACGCATGATCAGTCTCGTGCTGCTGGCCACAATCGCCAGTGCCACAATGGGGTGCGCCGTCCTGCATGAAGCCGGGCGCATCGTCCGAGAGCGCGACATCCCAGTGGCAATGGTGGAGAGGCAGGCCACGGGGACGCCGACGCCTCCGCCAACTCCGCAGATCACAGGAACGTGCGACCAGCGGACGGGTGCGGAAA
>WHTR01000135.1 GCA_009377635.1 Chloroflexota bacterium | reverse complement strand
TGAATCTGCGTGGCGCGTTTTCTCCGAATCCAAGGCTCCAACCATTCCTGAACGGCACGGTTGCGGCGCGAGATGTCAACATCGCATGGGAGCTTGGCGACCCGGGCTCGATGTTCGCACGCCATCTGCGCGACAGCGCGTTCGATATCTTCGAGTTCTCTATCTCGGATTATCTGATCGCGCGCGAGCGGCCCCGTCCCGCGTGGGACTGGACGGCGATTCCCGTCTTTCTCAGCCGGGCGTTCCTTGGGCTGAATACGTGGGTGAACGCCCGATCCGGCATCGAGACAGCGGAGGACCTCAAGGGAAAGCGGTTCGGCCTCGCGGACTACACGATGACGGCTGGACTCTGGTTCCGCGCGATGCTCGCCGAGCTCCATGGAATCCAGCCCCAGGACATGGCGTGGTTCGTGGGCCGCCTCCGCGAGCACAGCCACGGCGCCCTGCTGGGCCTGCACGAGGACCCGCCCCGCGGCATCTCCATCACGTGGCTCGATCGCGAGGGAGCACTCAACGAGATGCTCCAGATCGGAGAGATCGACGCAGCCTTTCCCGCGGCCGGCACCGACATCGACACGCAGCAAACCGGGGTGCGGCGCCTCTTTCCGGACGGCGGACGGCAGTTCGTCAAGTCCTTCTACGAGCGGACGGCGTTCACGCCGGCGAACCACACGGTGCTCATTCGGCGCCAGCTCGCGGAGGAGAACCCCTGGTTGGCTGAGGCCCTGTTCGAGGCGTTCGAGCGATCAAAGCAGGAGGCGTATCGCCAGAACCGGGAGACACGGTCCATGTTCCGAGAAGGCGACGACCTCGCGTGGCAGAATTCTGTCTTCAGCCCTGACCCGTTCCCGTTCGGGCTGGCGGCGAACCGCGCGATGCTCACGATGGCGGCGCGACAGTCAGTAATGGACGGCCTGACCCGCGCGCCTGCGAATGTGACGGATCTGTTCTGGGAGTCCGTGCGGGGAACGTGAGGGCCCGTGAGGACGGTCCGACCGCGTCAGGGGAGCACGCGATTGGATGAAGAATTCGCCTCAGGTCCGCCGAGCGAGTTCGGTTCCTGGCCTACGAACTCAACCTGCCCACTGGTTGTTCACAAAGAAGTACGTCGTCAGGGCGAGCCCGAGCGCCGACGGAATGACGAGCGCGTTGCGCAGCGGCTCCGACTGGATTCGGCCCAGCAGGATGAAGGCCGGGAAGAGCACACTCAGAACGCGGTGAAGATCCTGTGGGTGACCACTGAACCCGAGGACCAGGCAGACGGCGAGCACGAGCGCGCCGTAGCTTTGTCGCACACGAAACCAGAGGACTATGCCCGCTATGACGAACACCAAGAGCAGTGTCGTGTCGAGGAGGAGATTGTAGCTGTGCAGCGGCGTGATCTCCGGCGGGTAGAACTTGAGGGCCGGGCCCATGTTGCCGAGGAGCCGATCGATGCCCAGATGGAACATTGGGTGGAGCGTCTCCCGGTACCAACCGGTGCTGTGCGCATTGAAGAACACCCGGAAGTCGCCAAAGAGCGCCTGCAGGTAGACAAAGTACCCAAGCGCGCCGCACGGAGCGAGCAACACGCCGGCCACCGCTCGCGGGCGCTCCCAGATGCGCCGGTGCTGCGCCAGCGCCTCGACTAGCAGCGGCAGCGCAATCGTGATACCCACGAGCTTCGTCCCGCTGGCTACGACGCCAAACAGGCCGGCGCGCACCCACTGCCCGCGCCGAGCATGGTACAGCGAGCCGGCGAGACCCAGAAGGAGCAGCGACTCGGCGTACACCACCGAGAAGAACAGAGCGCCCGGAAAGATGAGCAGGAACAGGAGCGTGCGCCAGGCAACCCGCTCCGCGAATTCGAGACGGACGATCTGGTAAATGTAGACGGCCGCCCCCAGGAGGGCCAGATGGGAGACAGCCAGCCCCGCCAGAACAGCTCCACCCGGGAGCACCCGGTCGAGCAGCGACATTAGGAGCGGGAACCCTGGGAAGAAAGCGACGGCCGTGGGCAGCGGCCACTCAGCGGCAGCAAGACCTGTGTAGCCGTTGTTGGCGATCCTCTGGTACCACTCGGTGTCCCAGCAGGCGGAATAACTGATCGGCCAAGGAGCACCGAGGCCGCAGGAGCCAGGTCCGACGATCTCCGCTGCATAGGAAAGGACGAAGATCGACAAGCGCCACACCGCCAGGAACCCGACGATAGCGGCGATCGTATGAACGCTCAGCGCGGGTGCGGGGGGCGGCTGTGCGGCGCTCGCGGAGCGCAAGGCCCGCGCTCTTCCGGGACTCGTGTCTCTGACACCAGCCCGGGCTCCGGCGGGTGCGAACGGGGCAGTGAGGGTCCTCCCCCAGGCGAGAAAGGGAGTAAGGGGGGAGAATTTAGACACGGGGGGCGCGGGAGATCTGCGCATCACGGTGCCCTTCCCAGGACGACCTCAGAGAGGCCGACGGGAAGGCGTAGCCACCGCGCGAGAGGCCGCTCCAGGGAGAGAGCAGCCTCGAAGACCACGTTGACGAGCTTCGGCGGAACGCTCAAGTCAGTCGGCGACGAGGTGAGGAACCGTTCGGCACTCCGTTTGGCGACCGCCAACGGGAAGAGCAACATGTTGGCATAGCTGGCGTAGACGATCTCGAACCCGACGTCGTGCATACGGGCCGCGAGCCCACCGACAGTAAACCGCCGCATGGTGTGGATCCCCACGTCGTGCGCGCCGCGCAACCAGTTGAACGCGGGATCGCGAACCAGGACGACCCCGCCCGGTCGGAGGACGCGGCGGAACTCCTCGAGTGCCCGCCGCTCGTCGCCAACCGCTCGGTGGTACAGGACATCGAAGCTCGTCACGACATCGAAGACCCCGTCGCTGATCGGGAGCTGCTCAATCGAGCCACGGACCAGGCGCCCCACACATCGACGCCTGGCGAACGAGAGAGCGTCTTCCGACATATCGATGCCGGTCACGGCGCCGAACTCGCGCAGGTCGAGGGTCGTGCCGCCGGTCCCGCAGCCCGCATCGAGGATGGCGTACGTGCGGCCGGGCGTGAGGAAGCGACGGAGCAGCGCGCAGGCATTCCGACGCATCCCCCGGTACCACCAATGCTTCTGCTCCACCTCGAACATGATGGCGTACTGCTCACGGTCCATCCCGCCTCCCAAACGCTCCGCGAGGAACCACGATTGGCGCGGGCACGACCGGCCGGCGCTTCATCGCGTCTATCGGCCGTCGTCAATGATCTGGAGAATCTCGTGGAGCGAGGCGCACACGCGGTCCTGGTCTCCCTCGGAGAGCGATGGGTACATGGGTAGGGAGAAGACCTCCTGCATGACCCTCTCTGTGTGCACCAGGTCGCCTTCGCGATACCCAAGCCATCGGTAGGCCGGCATCAGATGGATGGGCCAGCGGTAGCTGACATTCACCGCGATGTCCCGCTTGGCGAGTTCATCGATAATCCGATCTCGCTTGGGATGACGGACCACGAATAGATAGTAGGCGTGCAGGTTGGCGTCGTCCGTCTGTGGAAGTACGAGAGACGTCTCCGCGAGCGCTTCGTGGTACCTGGCGGCGAGGGCTCGCCGGCGCTCGACGTAGCTATCCAATCGGTCGAGCTTCGTCAGCAGTATGGCGGCGTGGAGCTCATCCAACCGCGAGTTGTAGCCATGCTCTTCGGCGAAGGACTCGCGCTCCATCCCGTACATCCGAAGCCGTCGGGCCCGCGCCGCCAGCGCTTCGTCGTTCGTCACGACCATGCCGCCGTCGCCATAGCCGCCAAGGATCTTGGTGGGATAGAACGAGAAGGCAGCAACGTCCGACATCGCTCCGGCCATTGCGCCATGGCGCGTCGCGCCGTGCGCCTGCGCGCAGTCCTCGAGAACGAACAAACCATGCTTCCGGGAAATGGCCTGGACCCTCTCCATCTGAACGCATTGCCCAAACAGATGCACGGGAAGCACGCACATCGTACGCGGCGTGATGGCGTGATCGAGCTGGTCTGCATCCATCAAGTGTGTCGCCGGATCAATGTCCACGAATCGTGGCGTCGCCCCTGCCGAGACGATCGCGCTCACTGTCGGCACAGCGGTGTTCGCCACGGTGATCACCTCATCGCCCGGGCCGATGCCGAGCGCCTTCAGCCCGATGAAGAGGGCATCCGTCCCGCTATTGAGGGCGACGCCGATCTGCACGCCACAGAAATCGGCGAATCGCTGCTCGAAGGCGCGCACCTCCACGCCGAGGATCAGGCGACCGGAACGGAACACCCGCTCCACGGCTTCGAGGATGGCCTCCCGCTCGACCTCGTACTCGGCGCGATAATCCCATACCTGGATCGGCACGATTCATCCCTCCGCAGCATTGCGCAGACCCCGCGGCGTCCGCGCATCGGAGTGTGCAGAAATTCGGCGAGCAAAGCTGATCACGGCGCGGTGACGATGACGCAACGGTCTCCGCCACAACGTCCGCAGGACGCGTCGCTGGACCATGCTGGAGAGCCCGAGAGTCAGCGATCGCATCAGATCAGGCTGAGACAGGCGAGCAGGCTGCGCGCTTCGACGTTCACGAATCCGAATCGCAGGAGCTCGTTCAGCTGTCGAAGTGTCACCCACAGGTAGCCATCGGGCACGTCCCGGACGTCATCCGTTCCAACCTCGACGATCCGACACTCGATCTCGACCCGGTAGAACCGACCGCCGTCCTCGGACTGGGTGCACGCGTACCGGACCAACTCGGGCGGTGCATGCACAACCGTCGCCATGAATGGTGGCCACGAGATCGGCTCCCCCCGAGATTCGTAGCCCAGCACACACTGGACCGTGGGGCCGACGGACACGATGTCGAGGTTCCCTGGTTCCACCTTCCGCTGGACCAGGAAGTGCAGCACACCCTCGACCTTCTTTACGATAAAGGCAATGAGTCCCATCTCTATTGGCGTCACCAACGGCTGGTCCCACCGAACAACCTCACGGTTGTCGATGCCCGCCTCAACTGCCATGATTCGAAAGTAGCGGCCGCCTTCGTGGATGATGGCGTCTTCGGTCCGCCGCCAGCCCCGTACGTCACGAAGTCCGAGACGGCGCACGTCTAGTCCTACGCGACACTTCGCGTCTGTGATCCACGAGAGCACCGCGTCATCCGAGTGGGTTGACCGATTCATCTCACCCATAGAGGCGAGCACATCCGCGCCGAACCGTGTGAGGGCCGCGCCGTCGGCCCCCGCATGACGTACGACGTCCACCTCGAGGTCGTCGGCTGCGCCATGCACGCGTTGGTCTACGAGTGGGATGCACGAGAGGACGCTCTGCGCGTCCATGCTGACCAGGTTCGGGATGCGCAGGAGCTGCTTCACCTGCCCCAGCGACATCCACCGGAACCCATCGAGCACCGGCACATCTTCGTGTATCTCGACAACCATGTTGCGGTTGCGCTTCCAGAGAAAGGCCGTTCCCTGCTCGACTTGCAGCTGGTCGACAAGAACCGTCGAACGGCCTCGTTCGAGGAAATACTCGACGTAATGGGGTCGCGCGCCCTGGTGGACCTGTGTGAAGTTGCTCCGCGTGGCCTGAACGGTCGCCGTCAGCTGAAACGGACGAGGGCTCCCCGGCTGCGGTTTGGCTTGCATGAGGAGACAGAGCTGGCCGTCGAACTCCCGAACGATGATTCCGAGAATACCGAACTCGGGCTGGACGATGATGGGCTGGTCCCACTCGGGAATCGGCCCGACGTTGGTCCGCACCCGAACCCCCTCCACGCGGAAGAACTTGCCCGACGTGTGGGAGAGGTTGCCAGTCGCATCGTCGAACTGCCATTCCCGTGATCGCGCGAACGGGATGCACTCCACCGAAAAGCAGGTGGCCTCGACTCGAGAAGAGAGCCACGCAACGACGTCCGCTGTCGTCTGAAACCGATTCTCCTCGGTCACCGCCGATCGGAGAAATCGGCTCTCCTTCGCCTCAGCGCCCACGCGCAAGCTCACCTCCTGACACGCGCGGTACGTAGTCGCCCCAGTCGCGAATTACCTATGCCCCACCAGACAGTACAGCGGCCCGTCCGTGTCAGTGTGCACATGGCCGCCGCGCTCGAACCCTGGCGGAGGCAGAAGAAGCGCCGTTTGGGAAATGAGATGTCACCGCCGGCTTTCCGAACTGACTCCGTTCGCGGCGCCGACTTCGGCAGGGGCTGCTCGGGGCACCAGGGCCGTGCGCTCCGTGCACCGCGCCTCACCCCTGAGGACGAGTCGGTACCACAAGCCAGCGAGGTCGAGCAGCGTCCGGGCTACGCGCTGGAAATTGAAGAACTGCGAGACCCCGAATGCACGATGGTAGTGATGGACGGGCACCTGCTCGATTCGGAAGCCTGCCTCCTGGATCCTCTTCATCAGCTCGACGCAGATGATCCCGGTGTTCGAGTCAAGGTGAATGACGTCAAGGACATCCCGACGGATGAGCCGGAAATCGCAATCGACGTCCCGTAGCCTGAGCCCGAAGGTGATTCGGACCGCGTGGTGATACAGACGCCCGATGATCTTTCGGCCGATCGGGTCGTTCCGATGGATCTTGTAGCCGTTCACCATGTCTACGTCCACGGGAAGCGCCTTGAAGAGCGCGAGGAGCTCCCGCGGGTCGTACTGCGCGTCGCCATCCGTGTAGAAGATGAGGTCCTTGGTGCACGCCGCAAAGCCGGTTCTGAGAGCTCCCCCGTAGCCGAGGGCATAGGGATAATTGATGACCCGGAGCTCCCTCGGGTAGAGCTTTTGAAGCTCGGCGAGGACATCCCGGGTGTAGTCGGTGCTCCCATTCTGGACGACGACAACCTCGTAGTCGTCGGCCACCTCGCGCAGTGCTTGGAGGGCCGTGATGACCATGCTGGCGATGGTTCCACCGTCGTTGTATGCAGGAAAG
>WHTR01000134.1 GCA_009377635.1 Chloroflexota bacterium | reverse complement strand
AGGGACGACATGAGACTAAGGAGCTAAGGGCGACGATCGCTCACGCACTCGCTTTCGAGACATGGGCCGACCTCGTACGCCGTAGCGAGCTTTCCAACCGTGCCGCGATTGATCTGATGGTGAGACTCGTTGCCGCAGCAGCTGAGCTGAAACGAGTCCAGATTGACGGTGATCAAGTTTGAGGCGGAGCATGTAGGCAGAGCCTGGGTCGCCGAAGCCGTTCCCTGAACCCTCATCTACTCACGAAGCTGAGACGCAGGGGAGGGGCGATGTCCTACAGATATCCGCCACCGAGCCGAGGGGCAGGTGTGCGACCCTCCCCCTAAGATGGCTGCACTTCGAGATCAGGGGGCGAGGAAGGATCATCTGGGCAAGGTCGATGCATGACTCCTGGTGAGGGGATAGCTGCGGCCGCTGATGGAACGGGACGCGGGTGTGTGAGGTTCCGGATCCTCGGGCCACTGACGGTTCAGTCGGCGGGCCGGGAGGTGTCGCTGGGCGGGCCCAAGCAGCGGGCGCTGCTCGCCTACCTCATCCTGCATCCCGGACGGATCGTCTCGCGCGACGCACTCGTGGACGCACTGTGGGGCGAGGTGCCGCCCGCCTCCGCCGAGCACGCCGTGCAGGTGTACGTCTCCAACCTTCGCAAGGTCATCGAGCCTCCGATCGAGAGCCGGACGGGCGGATACCTGTTCGCCACCGAGGACGGCGACGTGGACGCTTGGGTCTTCGAACGGCTCTCGCAGCAGGGCCGCCGGATGCTGGCGGCGGGAGAAGCGGATGCGGCCGCGCGAACGCTGCGCGACGCACTCCGTCTATGGAGGGACCGGCCCCTCGCGGACCTATCCGAGTTCGACTTCGCTCGCTCGGAAGCGGCACGGCTCGAGGAGCTCCACCTCGCGACCCTAGAGGACCGCATCGAGGCAGACCTCGCCCTGGGGCGTCACACCGACGTCGCGGCTGAGTTACACGAACTGACGGCCAGTCATCCCTTCAGGGAGGGCCTCCGTCGCCAACTCATGTTGGCGCTGTACCGCACGGGGCGTCAGACGGAAGCGCTCGACTCCTATCGAGAGTGGCGCCGGACGATGCTCGACGAGCTCGGGCTCGAGCCCGGACCGCAGGCGAGGGAACTCGAAGCCGCGATCCTGCGTCAGGACCCTGGACTCGACATCGAACCCCCCGAACTGCGCGCTCGCCGTCACCTTCCGGGCCGAGCCACGGCGCTGATCGGGCGACGGACCGAGATAGAGCGGGCGACCGAACTGGTTCGTGGAGGGGCTCGGCTGGTCACCTTGACGGGGCCGGGCGGCGTTGGCAAGACGCGCATCGCCCTCCAAGCCGCCCACGAACTCGCCGCATCGTTCCCCGACGGGGTCTTCTTCGTCCCGCTCGCCTCGCTGCGCGACACGGACCTGGTCCCCTCGGCGATCGCTTCGACGATCGGGCTGCAGGAAGCGGCCGACAGCCCCCTTGCCGAGAGCCTCCGCGCACATCTGCGCCATCGTTCCGCCCTCCTGGTGCTCGACAACTTCGAGCACGTCGACGAGGCGGCCCTGATCGTGGCCGACCTGCTTGCGAGCGCCGCCCGGCTCGCGATCCTCGTGACGAGCCGGACCCGCCTTGACGTCTACGGGGAGCACGAGTACGGGATCCCTCCCATGAGCGACGCGGAGGCGGTCGCGCTCTTCGAGGCGCGCTTCGCAGCGGTGGACCGAGGCAAGTCGATGGCCGCGTGGGACGTCGCCGCCGTCCGCGATCTCTGCCGTCACCTCGATGGACTCCCCCTGGCTATCGAGTTCGCAGCCGCCCGCGCTCGGGAGTTATCTCCCACCGAGATGCTCGGAACGTTGCCGGCGCGGCTCGCGCTCGAGAGCCGCGGTCCACGCGATCTCCCCGCGCGCCAACGCACGCTCAGCGCCACCGTCGGCTGGAGCCTCGAGCTCCTCGACGAGGAGCACCGGCGTCTGTTCGAGAGGATGGGGGTGGTGGCCGGGGGCTGCGACCGCGCTGCCGCGGAGGAGATCTTCGGCGTATCGCGCGACGCCCTCGCATCGCTCGTCGACGCCAACCTGTTGATGAGAGACCCCGTGACGGACCGCTACTCGATGCTCCAGACGGTCCGCGAGGTCGCGAACGACCGGCTCGAGGAGACCGGTGAGGCCGACGTCGTACGCCGACAGCACGCGGAGTACTTCGCCGCGATGGCGGCGGAGGGCGACCGCGCTCTGCGGGGGGGCGGCGATCAGGCCGCGTGGCTGGAGAAGCTCTCGGCGGACCACGACAACTTCAGAGTCGCGCTGCACTGGAGCTCGGAGCACGCCCCCGAGCTCGCCCTCTCCATCGCGGCGGAGCTGGCGGGCTTCTGGGCGGTCCGAGGTCACCTCACCGAGGGGCGAATGCTGCTCGGATCGGTGCTCGCCGCCCCTTCTTCGTCTCCGCGGGCGCGGGGCAAGGCTCTGGTCGGCTGCGGGGTCATCGCACGGATCCAGGGAGACCTCGACTCGGCCCTCACCATGTTCGAGGAGAGCCTGCGGATCCACCGTGAGCTCGAGGATCCGAGCGCGACGGTCCGGTCGGCGCAGAACCTCGCCTACGTCGAATCGTCCCTGGGGGATCTCGGGCGTGCGCAGGAGCTTTACGAGGAGGGCCTCGCGATCGCTCGGACGGCCGGCAACCGGCGCGACATGCTGGTGATCGCGAACGGACTCGCCGACCTGGCCATCCGTCAGCGCGAATACGAGCGCGCCCTCCGCCACGCGGAGGAGGCCTATGAACTGTCACGCGAGGCCAACGATAGGGAGAGCCTGGCCGTGAGCGCTTTCAACCAGGCTCATGCCGCCCTCGGTCTCGAGCGCTACGAGGACGCCGTGTTGAAGATCGGGCTGGGTCTGCGCGGCGCGCAGGAGTTGGGGGACCTCGGTTGGGCGGTCACGGGACTGGAGGCGCTCGCCGCCGTGCTCACGGTCAACGGGTTCTCCCGGCAAGCGGCCCGCTTCTTGGGGCTCGCCGATGCCCTGCGCAACGATCTCGGAGTGACCCTGGAGTTCTTCGACCGCGTCCTGCGCGAACGCACGGTGGAGTCGCTGCGGCGCAACCTCGACGAGCGGGAACTCGAAGCGGCCTTCGCCGAAGGCCGGCTGGTGGAACAGGAGCAGGTGTTCGCCGAGACGATCGCGGCGGTCGAAGCTCTCGCGGGCGGACGCAAGACGTACCCGTAGGAAGGCCGCACACCAGCACACCCGGGGGAAACCGGTCCCCCGGGTGTGCCTGGTGATCGTCTCCCTCGAGGGAGCGCCTAGACGCGATACGCCTTGCTCAGCGCGGTGGCAACCCCCGCTGCATTGGATGCGGTCACCTGGCACCGCACTTTGCGCCCCTTCAGCTTCTTGGTCACCCGCAGGGTCCGGGCGTACGCTCCATCCTTCGGCTTGCCGTTCACGAGCCAGTCGTAGGCGTAATCGGCCGGATCGTTCGTCCACCTACCCTTCTTGCAGACGAGCTTCTTGCCGGAGCGTTTCACGACCGGCTTCTTGGTGTTGGCCGGCGCCCCGCCACCAGAGCCCCCCTCGTGGACGAACAGCGGCACGTACGGCGAGAGCCACTCGCTCGACCATCCGTCGATCATCCGGACGGTGAACTGGAGCGTGTCGCCGGACTGGTTCGAGTTGGTGCAGGGAGGCTCGCCTTCCATGCGCACACACCCGGGGGTCGTCCCCTGCAGGCCGCGCGACGACTTCAGCGGGACCTCGATCACAAGCGCCTTGCCGTACTCGATCAGCCACGGGTAGGTCTCGGTCTGTCCGTTCGGCGTGACCTGATCGAAGGCGGGTCCGTAGACGCCCTCGTATTCCTCCTTAGGACAGCCCTCGGCGTCGGTCATCGCTCCGGTCTGGATGTCCATCCACGTGCAGCGGACGGGGTTCGCCTTCGAGATCGCCGTCGTCACTCCCGGCGGCGGTACGATCTCGACGTGCCCGCCCATGTCGACGCCGCAACCGTCGCTCAGGCGGGCGATCACGCTGCGGACGTAGAACACCTCGCCCACCCGAGGGAGGTCCACCGGATCCGACTGGAACCATGCGTCGGCCCTGATCCCGTTCTGGGAGTAGTTGAAGTTGCAGTCGCCGACCCACGACGTCTCGCTCGTACCGACGTGCCATTCCTCTTCGGCTTGAGCGGGCGAGGCGACCGATAGGGCCAAGAGAATGGCCCCGGCGACTGCGACGTACCTGTTCTTGACCCGATCGAGGCTGCTGATCCTCATAAACGTCTCCTCTCGACTTCCGTCCGGCAACGATGCGCTCCGGCTCGGATGGCAGAGGAGCCGCTCCGTGTACGGCTCATCGGTTCCCCCTCTGGAACGCCGGCAGCTATGCATGACCCTGACGAACCGCCCTCAAGGCCGCCTCAAAACGGGCTCAAAGGAAACCCGAGGGCGCCCTCTGAGGTTCAGCCGCTCGGCGGGGGAGTTATGCGGCAGCCATGCGCGGCTCGGTCATCCGACGTATAGCCCAAGGGGACGACCGATGAAGGCAGGCCCCCGGATCAATAACTGCGGTGGCTTCACCGATACCGACGGCCACTGCTCCATCGAGGCCACCGAGATGTAGATCAGCGAGCGAAGGTTCTTGAGCCCCTTGATCTTTCCCGCCCGGATCAAGCGGTCCAGCGTCTCTAGGTATTCCTGAAAGGCGAGCGCGGGGCGGTGCACGTTAAGGAACCGGACCGGCGTCCCACTCGCGTTCCGGAACCCATGCACCGCTCCCTGCGGAACCGTCAGCGATTCCCCTGCCACCACCGCATGCCACCCACCGTCGCGGAGACCTCCAGCGTGCCGTCGAGAACCTCGTAGGTCTCCTCCTGCTCGGGGTGGTAGTGGATATTCGTGTCGCCCCCCGGCTCGAGCATGACATCCATCTCGACCTCACTCTCCGCGATTCACAGCTTCGATGCGAAATCCTCGATCAAGCCAGCGATCTCATCCGAGACCTCGAACTGGGGGAAGTGGCTCTGCGCGTCTACCCGGTGAACCTCGAACCAGCGATGTTCTGACGCAAAGGTCTCCTGAGCCTGCAGTACCTCAGGATCGGCAGGTTGGGCGTACACGTGCATGGTTGGTACCGGCGGATCAAAGGACGCCAAAACCTCGACCGGCGCACCGTGACGCTGATACGCCGCCTCGATCTCGCGCCCCGCTCGCATCCAAGTATCGGCTCCATACGAGTTCATCTGGGCGATCTGTGCTTCGACGCCTGGGTTGCTCCCTCCGCCCCGCCACATCTGGAAGAGCTGATCTCTGACCTCGGCCCATCCGTCGGGCTGCTGCATCCGTCGCAAGCCGGTGATGAAAGCCGGCGGCGCGCCCATCACCATCCAATCCATGAACACGAGTCCCATTACCCGATCGCCCAGTCGACGGCAAAGTTCGAGAGCGGCCCACCCAGCGTGGGAGGCCGCAACCGGGACGATCCGCTCAATGCCCATGGCATCGATCACGGCCAGGACGTCGTGCGTCATCTCGTCATATCCGAAGTCGACGTCTGGCGTGTCGGACTCGCCGTGGCCACGCCAGTCGAGAACGATGGTTCGGGCTCTGTCAGATAGCTGATCGACGATCGGTGAGAACTGGGACCGATCAGAACACCACCCTGGCAGGCACACGAACGCCGGCTCTCCGACGCCATAATCGTCGTAGGCGATGTTTACTCCGTCCTTCGTCGTTGCTCCAGACGCCACGTCTCCTCCTTCTCTCTGCCCCGACTAACTCTGTTTCAGCTTGCGTACGCGGACTTTCAAGTAGCCAAGAGCGAGGTCAACAATCACGTCGGCGACCTCACTCTTCATCACTCCCGCATCCACGAGTGACTTGTAAAAGGGGAAGTCGCAGAACGCGAATAACGTCGCGATGTCTCTCCTGGAAAGGTCCAAACCGTCCGTCGCCGCCCGCACGAGGGTCTCGAGGGTCTCCTCCTGCAAGCGGACGGCCTCACCCACAGCGGGGATCAGATCTCGCTCCCGGCGGGCCGCGTGTAGCCACCCCTCTCCCTTGGCGTAGCAATGGCACGAATCTCGGATCAGGATCTCGAGGCGCTTGGCTGGGGTTCGCAGGCGGGCAAACTTCACGCCGGCTTCCTCGAGCGTCGGCGGCCGGATGATGTCGAATACCGACCGGGCGCAGGCCGGGATCAGCTCCGCCAAAGACGGGAAGTGCCGGTAGACGGTGGCGGGGGCAACCTCTGCCCGGTCCGCGACGTCCTCCCAGCTAGTAGCCAGGACGCCTCTCTCGGTGTGAAGCTCCGTGGCTGCCTGGATGATCCGCGATCTGGTCTCTGCGACGGAGCGAGACCGAGCCTGCATCCGATAGCGGCGTGGCGTCATCGGCCCTCCCCGGGGGATGATTTAACGAGAACTTTTCGCTAGTGAAATGTATCCGGCACTCGGGCCTGAGTCAAGGTCGGGCTCCCCAGCATTCACAGGTGAATAAGGGGAGCAATCGGGAGTTCTCCCCAGACACCCTTCTAGAAGGGACCGAAACCGGACCTACCTCTTGCGGCCGGTCACTGTGGCCACATCCACCTCGAGGATCAAGGCCCCGTCCTCGACGAACTGCTGCCACCCGGCCAGGACGTCACGCTCCAGAGCCAGCCGGCCCTCGTCGTCCACCTGCTGGAGCGCGCCCACCAGGGGGGTGCTGTACACGTATTGCCACAGGAAATCCACCGGCGAAGGCAGGGCGATCCTGGTCCCGTCGGATTCAACCGCGACTTTGCGAAAGCCGGCGGCGGTTACGAGGGCCTCCAACTCGCGCTGATCGTGCAACGAGAACACCTGCTCGACAAAGCCTCCCGCTTGGGGATTCACGTGTTCGGCCAGGGCCCGACCCAGGATGGCCAATGGGGGCGGTGTCGGTCCGACCCCGTTCAT
>WHTR01000133.1 GCA_009377635.1 Chloroflexota bacterium | reverse complement strand
TGGCACGTAGACGATTCGGATCGTCCCGAAATCGGGCTGGCCGGTGATCGGACACACCGATGTGAATTCGGGGCAGATGTGCTCGACCTCGTACTCGCGGTTCGGATGTGGGTTCGGAAAGATCTCGAGCGTCGACTGATAGGGGCTCGGCATCGCGTCTCCCCTACACCGGCATGATCCCGTGCTTCTTCCGAGGGCGGTCCTCGTGCTTGTTGGCCAGCATGCGCAGCGCTCGGATGATCCGGATGCGCGTCTCGGCCGGTCGAATAACGGCGTGGGCGAACTGCTTGGAGAGGGCGTCGAAAGGCCCCGAGAAGCGCTCGTTGAACTCCGCGATCTTCTGGCGGCGAACGTCGTCCGGGTCGGCGGCGCTCTCGATCTCCCGCCGGTAGAGCACGTTCACGGCGCCCTCCGCCCCCATCACGGCGAGCTCGACGCCCGGCCAGACGAGGAGCTGGTCGGCGCCAAGCTCCCGCGTGCACATCGCCTGCTTCGCGCCGCCGTAGCCCTTCCGGAGATACACGGTGATCTTCGGGACCGTCGCCTCGGAATACGCGTAGAGCATCTTGGCGCCGTGTCGGATGATCCCCGTCTTCTCCTGCGCGACACCGGGCATGAAGCCCGGCACGTCCGCCAGCGTGATGATCGGGATACTGAAGGCATCGCAGAAGCGAATGAAGCGCGCGGCCTTGTCCGACGCGTCGACGTCGATGGCGCCGGCCAGCCAGTTGGGCTGGTTGGCGACGAAACCCACCGTCTGGCCGTCCAGACGCCCGAAGCCCACGACCATGTTGCGGGCGAAGCGACCTTTGATCTCGAAGAAATCGCCGCCGTCGACCAGCCGCTTGATGACGTTGAGCACGTTGTACGATCGCCGCGATTCGGCTGGCACGACGCTCTCGAGGTCGTCGACGAGCCGGTCGGAATCATCTCCCGTGTCCACGCGCGGTGGTGGCTCGCCGGAGCGGCTGGGCAGAAAGCTCAGGAGGCGCCGGATCTGCGCCAGGCACGCATCGTCGTCGTCGGCGACGACGTCGGCGCAGCCGGACACCTCTGTGTGCACCTTCGCGCCCCCGAGCTCCTCCATCGTGACGTCTTCGCCCGTCACCTCCTTGATCACCGACGGGCCCGTGATGAACATCTGGCTCGTCCCGCGGACCATGAAGATGAAGTCGGTGAGCGCGGGCGAGTAGGATGCCACACCGATGCACGGGCCCATGATTGCGCTGATCTGCGGGACGGCGCCGCTGGCGATGCTGTTCGCGTAGAAGATCTTGCCGATCGCTTTCGTGACGTCCAGCCCTTCCTGGATCCGAGCGCCGACGGAGTCATACAGGCCGATGACCGGCACACCCATCTTGCATGCGGTCTCGATGGCGTACGCGATCTTCTCCCCGTGCGCCTGGCCCACGGCGCCCTGGAGAATCGTGCGGTCCTGAGCGAACACGTACACGGGTCGACCGCCGATCGTTCCGAAGCCGGTGACTACGCCGTCCGTCGGCATGCGTCGCTCGGCCATGCCGAAGTCGGTCACCTGTGTCTCGGCCAGCATGAACTCTTCGACGAAGGTACCGGAGTCGAGCAGCCGAGCAACGCGCTCCCGGGCGGTGAGCTTCCCCTCGGCGCGCTGCCGCTCCGCCACGCGCACGTCGCCCTCGAGCGCGCGCTGCTCGATTCGCCGCAGCCTCGCCTCGATCTCTTCTCGCGTCTGTGCCATGTTCACTCCATATCTCGGGCTAGCCGTATCCGAGGCCGGTCACGACGGATAACATGATCGACGCCGCCATGATGCTGCCAATCTGCCCGCCGGTATTGGCCCCCATGGCGTGCATCAAGAGGTAGTTGCGTCGATTGTAGCGCTGGCCCTCGCCCTGGACGACCCGTGCCGCCATCGGGTAGGCGGAGATCCCCGCTGCCCCGATGAGCGGGTTCACCTTCCCGCCCGTCAGGAAGCACATGAGCTTGCCGAAGAGCACGCCGAAGACGGTGTCCAGACAGATGGCGACAAACCCGAGCGCGAAGATCGCCAGGGTGATCGGATTGAGGAATCGGCCGGCCTCCATCGTCGCTCCGATGGAGATGCCTAGCAACAGCGTGACGATGTTCGTCAGCTCGTTCGCCGCCATGTTGGCGAGCCGCTCGACGACGCCCGACTCGCGCATCAGGTTCCCCAGCATGATGCTCCCGAGCAGCGGCGCACCCTGAGGGGCGACGAGCGCCCCGGCGATCGTGACGACGATGGGAAAGAGGATCCTCGTCCGCTTGGACACCGTCGCCCGGACGGCCGGCATCACGATCATCTTCTCGTCCTTCGTCGTGAGGAGGCGCATGATGGGGGGCTGGATCAGCGGGACCAGCGACATATACGAGTAGGCCGCGACGGAGACGGCGCCGAGCAGCTCGGGCGCGTATCGGCTCGTGACGTAGATGGCCGTCGGCCCGTCCATGGCGCCGATCACGCCGATGGAGATCGCCTGAAGGGGCGGGAATCCAAGAGCGAGTGCAAAGAGAAGAGTCAAGAAAATACCGAACTGGCCCGCGGCGCCCAGCAGGAGGATCCGGGGGTTCTCGAGGAGGGGTCCGAAGTCCGTCATGGCGCCGATCCCGATGAAGATGAGCACCGGGAACAGCTCGGTCGCCACGCCCGCGTCGTAGATCGTTCGGAGGATCCCGCCGGGCTCCATCAGATTCGAGCCGGGGATGTTGACGATGATGGCGCCGAACCCGATCGGGAGCAGCAGCAACGGCTCGAGGCCCCGGGAGATGGCGAGGTAGACCAGCACGCACCCAACGGCGATCATGACGGCGTGCTGCCAGTCGAGGCCGCGGAACCCAGCGGTCAATCCCTCGAGTCCGACGAGGAGCGCGCGGTCCACCTACTGGCTCGGGGCTGGTGGTTGAGGGTTCGGGGGTTGTGTGGGCTCCGGGGGGAACAGCCGTTTGAGCAGGCTGACGACGAGGCTCAGCACGTACAACGTCATGAGCGTACCCCCCATGCCGAGCGCGGCGAGCACAAGTCCGAGGGAGAGTGGGTCCAGGGACGAAGAAGGCGGTGGCAAAGCTATGCGATCACGGCCACCACGGTGTCGGGGTCGACGGAGTCGCCGGGCGCCACGTTGATATCCGTCACGGTACCGCTCGACGGCGCAACAATCTCGATCTCCATCTTCATCGCCTCCATCACGATCAGAGTGTCGTCCTCGTTGACCTGATCGCCGGGCTTGGCGACCAGGTTCAGGATCTTGCCGACCATGGGGGCCGTCACCGGGATCGCCATCGGCGCGTCAGTGCGAGGAGCGCGTGCGGACCAGTCGCCACGCGCCGGGCACCACCGCGGCTGCTAGGATGAGCTTCACGATGTCGCCGGGGATGAAGGGCACGAGCCCAGCCTGCCAGACGGATGCCGGGAGGCCGTGGGCTGTGAGCCAGAGCTGCAACCAGATCAGGCCCGGAATGTACACGACCACGTTGCCGACCAGCAGAAGCAGGGCCGCGCTCCAGACCTCCCGGTCCATGCCGTACCGCTCGGTCAGCCACCCGACCACATACGCGGCGATGACGAACCCCACCAGGTACCCGGCCGTCGACCCGACGATGACTGGTTCGCCGAACGCGTTGGGCGTCCAGGCGCTGTGCCCCGCAGCGAAGACCGGCAGCCCGGCCAGCCCCTCCCCGAGGTACGCCACCAGCGCGAGTGCGCCCCGCCTGCTGCCCAGCGCGGCGCCGACGACGAGGACGCCGAACGTCTGGCCCGTGACCGGGACGGGCAAGAGATAGATCGCGATCTGCGCGGAGAGCGCGACGAAGAGGCTGCCGGCCACGATAAGCGCGACGTTGGTGAGCAGGGATGACCGCGGGATGACCGCCTGGGAGAGCGTGAGCGCGCCGGTCCGTTGCAATGTGCGTCCTCCGGTGCTGCGCGCAGGCCACACGCGCACTGCGTCCGCGCCGCCGGGAATCTCTGCGCGGCATGATAGCATTGCCCGTCCGGCCGCGGCAAAGAAACCCACTCCAATGCGGGCCGCGGAACGATCGAGTCCTTCAATCTCGACGCTCCAGGCTCCAACCGTCCGACTCAGGGGATTGGACTGGGGGAGGGCGCCCCATTCGGTCTCGGTCGGGCGACACGGCGGCATAATGCAGATTGGGACGTTAGTATACTGGGATGCCGAGTTTTCGAATGTATCTGGTATGGAATCAATTAGAGGAATGTTGCACTATGAGCTCCAACGGCTGCGACCCGGACGATCCATTTCTTCTCGGAAAGGCCTACACAACCGTGCAAGCAGCAAAGCTTGCCGGAACCACAGCTTCGACCGTGCGGCGCTGGCTTCTTGGGTACGAACAGCCGGGCCACCAGATGGCCCCTGTCTTGGGGAGGCAGCGGTGGCAGACGGATACACGCCCGCTCATTGTGTCTTTCCTTGAACTCATAGAGATCGTGGTTGTGGCAAGGTTTCGCACAGGAGATAGTCGCCGATCTCCAGTAAAGCTAGGCCGACTCCGACGGGCTCGTGACTTTGCGCAGCACGCGTTTCGGCTGCCATATCCCTTCGCCACATTGAAGCTCAAGGAATATGGTGGCCACGTATTGCATGAGTTTCAAGAGGCCGACCCCGGCCCCGGGATGCTTGCTCTCGACCTCGGAGGTCAATTCGTACTACCGGATCTTGTCCGGCATGAGTTGGACCACAATCTCGATTTCAAAGGGCTATTCGCGGAGCGGTGGTTCCCTCAAGGAAGGAGAGTACCCATCGTCGTGGACCCACACATTGCGGCCGGCCGGCCGGTCATTATCCATTCGGGTGTTACGCTTGATACGTTGGTTCAGCGCTGGCAGGCGGGCGAGACAATTAGCGGGCTCGCGCGGGATTACGGGCTCAAACGGGACCTGATCGAAGAAGTGCTCAAGCATGCGGCGTGAAGCTGTTCATCGATGAAGATACGGGCTCCGGAGTTGGCAGGTCCCTGAGGGCCGTGGGAGTATCCGTAACATGGATAGGGCAAGGATCCTTTCCGCTGGGGACCAAGGACGAAATCTGGATCCGTACCGCAGGGCAGACTGGGTCTCTTGTCCTTTCGAGGAACAAGGGCATCTTACAGGCAGACGCGCAACGTCAACTCCTGATAGATCACCGAGTTGGAATCCTTTTCCTTCCTCAGCACTTGAGCCCACTGGCACTTCTCAGGCTTATCCTAAGAAAGTGGGACTGGATTGAGATGATCGACAGAACCCAACCCCGGCCTTTCGCTTATGTCATGCACCTGAGCGGAAGGGCGACCCTCCGTCCGCTCTGAACCAATGACGCAGCGAAGTCCTATGCTGTCGCATTCCCGGCCCGAGGGTTCAAACCACGTGCGATCTCGGCCCTCCTTGGGCATGCATCTAAGATTGCAGAATCATACGGACCATCGTTTGGATGTAGCGATCGTGGTCGTCCACCTGGAACAGCACGTGGCGCTCCGTGAACGCTGCCTTGTTGGGTAGCCGGTAGTCAACCTCAGCATAGGGGCCGGGTGCGAGTTACAGATGCTACACGAAGTTGAGAAACGAGAAGCGCGACGCGTGACCGACACCGGTCGTTCTCGAGGGGAGTGAACCATGCGGAACACGATCCAGGGTATCCAGGACATGAAGCGGCATGGCGACCGCATCGCCATGCTCACCGCGTACGACTACTCGACGGCGAAGCTGGTCGATGCCGCGGGCGTCCCCATGATTCTCGTGGGGGATACGCTGGGCATGGTGATGCTTGGATACGAGACGACGCTCCACGTCACGATGGACGACATGGTGCGCCACATCCAGGCCGTCGTGCGCGGAACCAGCCAGGCCCTGGTGGTCGGCGACCTGCCATTCATGAGCTATCAGGCGTCGTCCGATGACGCGGTCCGCAATGCCGGTCGGTTCCTCCAGGACGGAGGCGCCCAGGCAGTCAAGCTGGAGGGCGGCGTGCCGATGGCCGCGACGGTTCGCCGCATTGTCGACTGCGGGATTCCGGTCATGGGGCACATCGGCCTGACGCCGCAGTCCGTCAATCAGCTCGGCGGCTACAAGGTCCAGGGAAGGACGCCGGAGGTCGCGTCCCGTCTGCTCGATGATGCGCGTGCGCTGGAAGAGGCAGGGGCCTTCAGCATCGTCCTGGAGTGTGTTCCGGCGCCGCTGTCCGCCCGCATCACCGAGGGCCTGTCGATCCCGACGATCGGTATCGGCGCAGGCCCGCACTGTGACGGTCAGGTGCAGGTGATCCACGACATCCTCGGCCTGTTCAGCGACTTACGCCCGCGCCACGCCCGGCGCTACGCCGAGGTCGGCGACGTCATTCGCGAGGCGCTGCAGCAGTACGTTGCCGACGTGGTCGCTGGCACGTTTCCGACGGCGAAGGAGAGCTTCTCGATGGACGAGCGCATCCTTGACACGCTGAGCCCCGCCGCGGCGAGTTCTGCCTGAGCTGTCTCCACGGGAGCCGCGGGTTGGCGCCCATTCCCTCCCCCCTGGCGGGGGAGGGCGTGCCACGCAAGCCTGTTCGTCTCCGCGCTCCCCACAGACTACTTGTTCGGCGCAGCGCCCGCCTCGCGGTCCGCGCCCGCGCCAACCGCCGCGTGCCTCTCTCCGCGCTGCTCGGCTGGCGCCACTGCGATGTCCAGCGCCCGCTCGAGCACATCGTCGGCCGTGTCCGCCAGCACGAACGCGATCTCCTTCCGAAGCTCCGTCGGCACATCGTCCAGGTCCCGCTCGTTCAGGCGCGGCAGGATGACCTTCTTGATCCCCACCCGATGGGCCGCTAGCACCTTCTCCTTGATGCCGCCCACGGGGAGCACCTTTCCGCGCAACGTGATCTCGCCGGTCATCGCGACGTCCCCCTGGACCGGGCGTCCAAGCGCCAGCGACACGAGTGCCGTCATCATCGTCACGCCCGCCGAAGGGCCGTCCTTCGGGATGGCGCCCGCCGGCACGTG
>WHTR01000132.1 GCA_009377635.1 Chloroflexota bacterium | reverse complement strand
GGACCTGTGCGGGCGATACGGCGACCGCGTCGTCGTGGGGATCGATGTGCGGGACGGACAGGTGGCGACGGAGGGATGGCTGACGAGCTCGCCCCTCGCAACCGATGCCGTGGTACAGCGGGCGAACGCCATCGGCGTGCGCCGGGGCCTGTTCACGGACATCGACCGGGATGGCACGCTTGGCGGGCCGAACCTCGAAGCGCTCCGTCGCGTCGTCGAGGCAGCGGACTTCGACGTGATTGCCTCCGGGGGCGTGGCCTCCCTTGAGGACGTTGAGGCGATTCGGTGCACCGGTGCCGGAGCCGTCATTCTAGGCCGCGCACTCTACACGGGAGCCATCGATCTGCAGGTCGCGCTGGCACGTGTCTCCGAGAGGTAGGCCCGGTTGCTGACCCATCGGATTATCCCGTGCCTTGACGTCGATCGGGGCCGCGTCGTCAAGGGCATACGCTTCGTGAACCTGCGCGACGCCGGCGACCCCGTCGAGCTGGCGGAACTCTACGACGCCGAGGGCGCTGACGAGCTCGTGTTTCTCGACATAACGGCCAGCAGTGATGAGCGCGAGACGATGGTCGACGTCGTGGAGCGAACCGGCGACCGCGTGTTCATTCCGCCCACCGTCGGCGGCGGGATCCGGTCGGTCGAGGATATGCGGCGGCTCCTGCGGGCGGGCGCGGACAAGGTCTCGGTCAACAGCGCGGCCGTCGCGGATCCGGACTTGGTCCGGGCAGGCGCCGCGGAGTTCGGAAGCCAATGCATTGTCCTCGCGATCGATGCGAAGCGAGCGGGCGCGAGGTGGGAGGTCTACACCCACGGTGGTAGGAGGCCGACCGGGCTCGACGCCGTGTCATGGGCGAGGCGTGGCGCGGAGATCGGCGCGGGCGAGATCCTCCTGACGAGTATGGACGCTGACGGCCAGCGCGTCGGCTACGACATCCCCCTCACGGCCGCGGTCTCGGCGGCGGTTCCGATTCCGGTCATCGCCTCGGGGGGAGCTGGCACGCTGGCGCACCTCCACGAGGTCATCGCGGCAGGGCACGCCGACGCGGTACTGGCGGCTTCGATCTTCCATTACGGCAGCCTCCGGATCCGTGACGCCAAGGCATATCTGTCGGCCCGAGGCGTGCCGGTGCGTCCGGTTGACGGATCGGGGCAGGAAGGATCGAGTAGGGATGACTGACGAACTCCAGCTGAAATTCGATGAGCAGGGACTTATCCCGGCGATCGTGCAGGATGCGGCGAGTCGCGAGGTTCTCATGGTGGCCTACATGAACGAGGACGCGGTTCGCCGAACGCGAGCGACCGGCGACGCGTGGTTCTGGAGCCGGTCACGCCAGGAGTTGTGGCACAAAGGCGCCACGTCCGGGAACTATCAACGCGTCACTCGCGTTCGCGTCGACTGCGATGCGGATGCCATCCTGCTGGAAGTCATTCCGGACGGTCCCGCGTGTCACACGGGCGCTGTGAGCTGCTTCTTCCAATCGCTTGAGCAGCCGGGCGGCGCGGCGAAGGGTACGGAGGGCGCCCAGGACGCGAACGGAGCGACGCCACTCAAACCTCTGGCCTCCGCAGACGCGCACATCCTCGATGAGCTGGCACGGGTCATCGCAGAGCGGCGGGCGACCATGCCGGAGGGCTCGTACGTGGCGCGGCTCCTGCAGAACGGCATCGACGGGGTCGCCAAGAAGGTGGGCGAGGAGGCAGCGGAGACGATCATCGCGGCGAAGAACGGCGCGCGCGACCAGATTGTCTGGGAGGTGGCGGACCTCTGGTTCCACACGCTCGTGCTCCTGGAGGCAACGGGCGTGCCGGTCCAGGAGCTTTGGGAGGAGCTCGCCCGTCGCCGCCGCTGACCCGATGCCGTCACCGTGAGCGCCATCGAAGAAGCCGCCTCCCCACTTCCGTGCGGATTCTTCGGGCTTCGCCCTCAGACGGGCGACATAGAAGATACCGGCGCGTGCTCCGGACCTACCGGCCGCGGACCTCGGCGTCCTGCGCGCTCTCGTCTTCCAGCAGGTCTGGCCGCTCGAGCCGCACGACCTCCTTGAGGGCCGTTGCGGCCACCTCAACCTGATCCTCGCCCGGTTCCCGCGTCGTGAGACCCTGGAGTGCCAGGCCAGGAGCCATCAGGCCCGACACAGCCGGCTTCTGCAGGTTGGCCGCTCCCCACTTGATGGTCTCGTATGCGAGTCCGGCGATGACGGGAATCAGGACGATTCGGGAGCCGATCAGGACGAGCCAGGACTCGGGCCTGCCCAGCGGCGAGAAGACCGCGATGGACAGAAATGCCACGATCAGCAGGAAGTTCGTTCCGCACCGCGGGTGGCGGATGCTGAAGGGCATCATGTCCGACGCGCGGATTCGGGCGCCCCCCTCCAGAGCGTTGATTGCCTTGTGCTCGGCGCCATGGTACATGTACACGCGTCGAATGTCTGGAACGAGTCCGATCGCCCACACGTAGGCGATGAGCAGCCCAAGCCGGACGAACCCCTCCAGGACGTTCGCGAGCAGCGGATTCTCTGCCCTTTGATGGACAAAGGTGGTCAAGACCACGGGCAGAACGAAGAACAGCCCGATCCCCAGCATGAGGCCGATGACGACCGTCGACCACGTGATGGGGCGGGAAAGCTTGACGTCCTCTTCACCCATGGCGACGTCGGCGGAGAACATCAGCGCGCGCATCCCAAGGCCGAGCGTGTCCCACAGGACGATACTGCCTCGTACGAAGGGGATACGGGAGAACTGGCTCTGGTACAGGCGGCGAGGAAGCTCTTCCGATTTCAGGATGATCTGGGAGGAGGGGGCACGAACCGCGACTGCCACGTACCGCCGGCCACGCATCATGACGCCCTCCATGACCGCCTGTCCGCCATACGAGGGTAGTGGAAGGGGAGCTGCGCCGCCCTGGGAAGGGGCGCTAACGGAGCTGCAAGCGGGACAGCACCCGAGCACGGCGTGAGCCTCCTATTGAGCAGCCGGGGCAGTGCGAGAACCGACGGCCGCCCCGTCAGTTGCGTCGCGCCCCGCTAAACGGTGCATCACGGTCGACGAGCGCGCGGCGCGGGAGCCTTGGCGTCGGCAGGCTGCTGCTCCGCGGGGGCGTTCTCGGGCGTCGCCGCGGCGGGCCGGCCCCGTGCCACGCGCCGCATGAATCGCTCGACCTGACCGCCGGTATCCACGAGTCGCTGCTCACCCGTGAAGAACGGGTGGCAGTTTGAGCACAGATCGATTCGGAGATTCGACTTCGTCGACCGGGTCGTGAACGTGTTGCCGCACGAACTGCAGCGGACGGTCACCTCGATGTACTCCGGGTGAATCCCGGTCTTCACGACGGGATCCTTGCCCGACCGCTGACGGCCCCGGGCGCGTCGACGGGTTGCGCATACACGCTCACGCGCTTTCGCTCGCGCGTGGCGTTCTCGAACTTGACGGTTCCGTTGATAAGAGCGAACAGCGTGTGGTCGCGGCCGGTGCCCACATTGAAGCCAGCACGGATCGGCGTACCGCGTTGCCGCACGAGGATGGATCCGGCCGGGACCAGCTCACCATCTCCGCGCTTCAGGCCGAGCCGCTTCCCGGCGCTGTCGCGCCCGTTGCGGGAGCTTCCCATTCCTTTCTTATGTGCCATCCGTAGTCCTCCAATGGCCAAAAGTACCAGTGAGCGACGTCCGAACTACGCAGTGCGGACCGACTCCGCAGTCGCAGGGCCGTTCGGAGCTATTTTCGTTCCACGATGAGTCCTGCATTCCGTAAGCACGCTACTGTGCGGGTTTAACCATGGATTCCGTTTGGTCCGGAACGATCTCTGCAATGCGCACGCGCGTGAGCTCCTGGCGATGGCCGCTCTTGCGCCGGTAGTTCGACTTCGCTTTGTACTTGAATACGATGATCTTCTGACCCCGTGCATGCTCGAGGACGTGACCGACGACCCGCGCACCCTCGACGACGGGCTTCCCAATCGTGAGGCGATCCCCGTCGCTGATCATGAGGACACGTTCGAACGCGATCGCCGACCCGGGATCGTCGCGGAGGCGTTCGACCGTCAGTCGACTGCCTGGCGACACCCGGTACTGTTTTCCGCCAGATTCGATGATCGCGAACATCAGCGCTCACATTTTGGGGTAGGAGCCTGTACCCCTACCCCATTGAATATGCTCAGCGCGTGATTATAGCCGACGTTGGTCCCTAGGTGACGGACACTATCCCGGAGGCGCGCGGCGCCTTCGTGATAGAATCCCGTAAGCTCGCCCAGGTTTGGCGTTGTGTAGGAGCCATCCGAGCGTGGAGCCGCTGGAGATCACCCGTGTTCGCGGGACCAACGATGTGGTCCCACCAAGTCGCGCGCACCAGCAGTCCCTGGAGGAGCGGCTCCGAGACGTCTTTGCACTCTACGGGTACGAGCCGATCGACACTCCCGTCCTTGAGCCGACCGATCTGTTCCTCCGGAAGTCCGGAGAGGAGATCGTCGCCCGCATGTACTCCTTTACCCACTGGAACCGGAACGTTTGCCTCCGACCGGAGTTCACAGCATCCGTCGTCCGCGCCTACGTGAGCCATCTACAGGACCGGCCCCTGCCCGTGCGTGTCCAGTACGCCGGCCCGACGTTCCGGTACGAGAAGCCGCAGCGGATGCGCCACCGGCAGTTCACCCAGGTGGGCATCGAGTGCATCGGGGCGGACGGTCCGGCCGCTGACGCGGAGGTCCTCGCAGCAGCCCGGCACGGGATCGAGGCGATCGGGCTGAAAGACTGGCGAGTCGTCATTGGACATCTGGGCGCCGTGCTTCAGCTCCTCGCGCAGATGGGAATGGAGCCTCATGCGCAGACGCTTATCATCGGGGCTATGGAGCACCTGTCGCGGGCGCCGGGGGAAGCCGGGCGCGTCGTTCAGCGCCTTGCGGCACTGCTCGGGGGCGACGTTGTCGCCGGAGCTGATGAGAGCGCGGGGGAGGATCTGGTCGAGCTGCTTCGGTCGTTCGGGCAGGACGGGGCGACGCGCGTCGCCGCCGAGCTGCTGGAGCGTGCGAACCTGCGGCTCGAGGGAGGCACTCGGCCCCCCGGCGAGATCATCGAGCGCCTTCTGCACAAAGCATTTCGTCCCGATCCGACGCCGGCGCTGAGGCGAGCCATAGACTTCATCACTCGACTGCAGGATCTGGCTGGACCGCCGCACGAGACGGTGCCCGCGCTCCGCCAGCTCCTCGCCGAATTCAAACTAGAGGATGGACCGGTCCGGGAAGTCGAGCGCGCGCTCGAGTGCTTTGATGCCTACTTCGACTCGCCGGCGCCCGTCCAGGTCGACCTTTCCCTGGCGCGCGGCCTGCGCTACTACACGGGACTCGTTTTCGAGATCTACGACGGGGAGGACAACCAGCTCGCGGGCGGCGGCCGATACAACGACCTCGTTCGCGCGCTCGGCGGACGCGGCAACGTCCCGGCATGTGGCTTCCAGTACGGCCTCGAGCGAGTAGTGGCCGCGGTCGAGCGGGAGATGGCGGCGCCGGAGCGAGTGCCGGCCGTGGCAGCTCTCGTCGTACCTGTGGATCCGAAAGACTACGCCGCCGCTGCGCGGCTCGCGGCCGCGTTGCGTGCTGCGGGAGTGGCGAGCGAGCTGGATCTTCGCTTCCGAGGACTGAAAGCCAATCTGCGGCACGCCGATCGAGAACGAATTCCGATCGTGCTCTTCGTTGGTGAGAAAGAGCGCTCGGAGGGCGTCGTCGGGCTTCGCGACATGCGCGTCTTCGAGGAGGCCCGACTCGCGCCGGAGGACGTTGTGGCCACCGTTCGCCGTCGGCTCGAGGCGGGGGTTCCGTCCGTTGCCGGCCCCGTTGGTTAGGCGAAGCAACCCATGGTCACACGTGCAATGATTCGAAACTCATCCCTCACCTCCCAGTCCGACGTGCTTCGGCTGGCGATCCCGAGCAAGGGTATCCTGGAGGACGACACGATCGGCTTCCTCCGCGGCTGCGGACTGCCGGTCGATCGTTCGAACCCACGCCAGTACCGCGCGCGACTGGCCACGCTTACCGGCGTGGAGGTCACCTTCCAGCGCGCGAGTGACATCTTCGCTCAGGTCGATGAAGGGAATGTCGAGCTCGGCATCACCGGGTATGACATCGTGGCAGAGTGCCGAGCGGAGGACGACCGGGTCGTTGTGCTCATGCCCGAGCTGGGATTTAGCCAATGCTCGCTCGTCCTTGCCGTGCCGGAAACGTGGATCGATGTGTGGTCCATCCATGACGTCGCGGAGATCTGCGTCTCGCGGCGATCCAAGGGCCAGGAGCTGCGGGTCGCGACGAAGTACCCGAACCTGGCGCGCCAGTATCTCTACGACCACGGAGTGAACTACTTCATGCTGGTCGAGAGCAGCGGCGCCCTGGAGGCCGGTCCCGCCCTCGGTTCCGCGGACGTCATTGCAGACCTTACATCGACCGGGGTAACGCTCCGGGAAAACCGACTGAAGACCGTCGCTGGCGGGACCATCCTCACGTCCGAGGCATGCCTCATCGCCAATCGCGAGGAGCTGGCGAAGAGCCCCAGTAAGCTCGAGCGCACCCGCCTCGTCCTCGAGGCGATGGAAGCGTACCTCCGGGCGCGGCCGTTCCTCTCGTTGACCGCAAACGTCCAGGGGGGGACGGCGGAGTCGGTAGCGCGCAAGATCATCGCGCACGGCGATGTCGCGGGGCTCCGCGGCCCGACCGTTGCGCGAGTCTTTCCGAAGTCCGCTGACGACGATGAATGGTTCGCGGTGACGGTGATCGTCGCTGAGAACCGGCTGCAAGAGGCAGTGGATGCTCTGCGCCGCGCGGGGGCGTTGGACATTACCTCCGTCCGTCTCTCCTACGTCTTCGAGAGCAAGGCGTGGAGCTTCGAGGGGCTGGTGCGCTCACTCCATGGCGAGCGCGCCGACGGAGGCAGAGGGTGATCCGCGTGTTCGACCGCATCGAGGATGCTCGTCAGACCATCCTCGCGCAGCGCACGGCGCCGTCGCTCGATCTGCCGAAGGCGGTGCAAG
>WHTR01000131.1 GCA_009377635.1 Chloroflexota bacterium | reverse complement strand
AGGTTCTGCTCAAGTGGCTTGCCAAGGACCGAGCGATGGTGACCTTCGCTGGGGTTGAAGAAGTGCGGGCCCGCACGGCGGCGCTTCAGGGCATCGTGTGCCAATGGATCAAGTTCGTCTGAGAATGGGGCCATGGATGCGGCGCTGGCAACGGGCTAACGACAGCGTGCAGCGGACGGGCCACGCTAGCGCTGGCGCTCTGTTTCACGGTGCAGTGGCCCGCCGCTGACCGGAGCGCTAGAACGCTCATAGTGGGATCTCTGAGCTCAGATTCATCTGGATCGACGTCGGGAACTCAGGTACCACGGCGATTCTGGCGCGAGGGGTCCAGAGTAACATAGCTGTGTTTCATCGGCGGCTGCACAAATCGCGACGAAGGGGAAGCCTGAGACTCTCCCCGCCGCCCAACTCGGTGCTGCACCCGACCGCGCGGTTCGCTGCGCGGTCTCTCAGCGGGTGAGCGGCAAGGGTCATTCGGCGCGTTGAGCCGAGGGGTCGATGGAGGGTAAGGTAGTGCCCATGGCGGAGCCCATCGTGACGTCGTCGCCGGAGATCTTGAGCGGGACACCTGTGTTCGCGGGAACCCGCGTTCCCGTTCAAGCGCTCATCGACTACCTCGAGGGCGGCGAGACGATCGACGACTTCCTGGCGGGGTTTCCGACCGTCAGGCGGGAGCAGGTCGTAGCCTTCCTTGAGGAAGCCACGGCGCGCATGATCTCGAAGGCGTCGTGAGGGTGCTTCTCGACGAGTGCGTCGATCGGCGTCTCGCGGGTGACATCCAAGGGCACGACGTGAAGACCGTGCCTGACGCCGGCTGGGCGGCGTGGAAGAATGGCGAGCTCCTGGGTCGAGCGCAACACGAGTACGACGCCTTCGTCACGGTCGACGGCAAATCTTCCCTTTCAACAGGACCTTTCCCGCTTCTCCATCGCTATCATCGTGCTACGTGCGCCATCGAAAAGCGTAAGGGATCTGCGCGTGCTCTTGCCCCAACGGCTCGCGGCGCTGCCCGTCGCCAAGCTTGGTGAGGTCACGTGGGTCGGCGCCGAACAACGCGCTTGAACGGACGCCCTTCGCGCACCACTCACCGCGAGCGTCCGTTGGGCGGAAGGCAACAGAGGCATCAGTAGGTCATTGCGGAGAGGTCGAACGCGCGCTTCGTGCAACCGGTATCCTCGTCAGACCAGACAAGCTTCTGCCCATCGCCCTCGGATGGCGGCCGCCGTGGAATCGAAGGAAACGGCGGATGGTGAGGAGGTAGCTCGCCGCCGTGCTGAGGCTCAGATGTCGCAGCCGGATACCCTCGCGATCACGTTCTAGCGGTACGGCCGAAAAGGGCTCTGTCATCCTGAGCGAAGCGAAGGATCCGTCGCTTGCAGGCACGGATTCTTCGGCCTTCGACCTCAGAATGACCCTTTGCGACCACGTTCTCGGAGCGTTACCCCCGGCGGCACATCTCGAACGCGGTCCGGCATGCTGGGGGTACCTGACCCGTGCTCTCTCGCGGCTCAACGAGGTCTGATCCGAAGGTGCCGTGATGAACCATCTGCCGACGGCCCGCCTGCACCATCGCCTCACCCTGCCGATCATCGTCGCACCCGCACGGTGCCTTCGGCTTGCCCGGGGCCAGCCTGCGGCATTTCATGCGGCAGGGGCATACCATGTTAGACAGCGATGTGACAGGCATCCAGCTCTCCGATGTGGTGGGCATGACCGCCGCTCGCTCCGCTCGCCTGCGGCGGGTGAACGCCGGCCGTTATGCGAGGCTTCCGCGGGCGTGACACGAGTCACGTGACGCATTACACTTGACGCGTGATCAAGACCTTCGCGGACAGGCACACGCAGGATCTGTTCGCGACTGATCGGTCCAAGCTGTTGCCGTCAGATATAGTGCGACGAGCGAGGAGGAAGATCGAGTACATTGAGTTGGCGGCGCGCCTGGATGATCTCCGGGTTCCTCCGGGGAATCGACTGCACAAGCTCGGGGGAGACCGGGAAGGACAGCACGCGATCGCGATCAACGATCAATGGCGGATCTGCTTCCGGTTCGTTGAAGGTGATGCTTACGATGTCGAAGTTACGGATTATCACTGAGGCGAGGTGACGGATGAGCGTTTCCAACACGAGGAAGAAGGAGGTTCGCCCCATCCACCCGGGGGAGATGCTTCGGGAGGATTACCTCCCCGACTACGGGCTCGCTGTTTCGGGCCTCGCTGA
Source organism: Chloroflexota bacterium (assembly GCA_009377635.1). GTDB lineage: Bacteria > Chloroflexota > UBA6077 > UBA6077 > SHYK01 > WHTR01. The sequence continues at coordinate 4,827 of WHTR01000131.1, read as the reverse complement.
GGCGTTGGGCGTGTCGCGCCAAACTGTGAACGAGCTGCTTCGTGAGCGCCGGTCCGTGAGCCCGGAAATGGCACTCCGACTCTCGCGTCTGTTTGGCAACTCTCCCGAGTTTTGGCTCAATGCGCAGCGTGCGGTGGATCTCTGGGAAGCGGCCGAGGAGATCGGACACGAGGTCAAGCGGATCAGGCCCTTGACAGTCGCATAACGACGGCATGCAGCTGACGGCGCTTCGCGCCGCGCCTCGCGGCCGCTCAGCGGCCAAAGTCGTTGGGCAGACAGAGGATGATGCCGCCGGTGAACCTCACCCGTGTTGTCGTCGTCGGAACCAGTTGCGCCGGGAAAACTACGCTGGCGCGGCGGCTGGCACGCATTCTCGCCAGCGAGCACGTCGAGCTTGATTCACTCTATTGGGGCCCCGAATGGACACCGCGGCCCGACTTCATCCAGCTTGATCAAATTGATCAAATGAAACTTGCGGTCGTCGCATACCCGAACCTCGACGAGCCCGACCGTCACTGGATCGAGTCATTTCGCACACAACACGATCCCCAGGCCACTCGGATCGCTGTGCACTTCACACTGGTGTTTCCAGTCGACGCGGTGCCACGCGAGCTGGAACCGGAGATTGTTGCGGTGGCTCAGTCGACCCGACCCATATCGTTCGCGCTTCGTCGTACCAAGGTGGTCCGCGACGTACTGGAGGGTGGCAGTCACGTGTTCCTCGTTCCAGACGTCGGCGGTGACGAGATTGCAGCTTTGCACGATCGGCTCTACGCAGGCGCGCTCCGGCCTCATCTGCGCTCGGACATCCCGTTCGTTCCTCACCTGACGATAGCGGCCGCGCCAGATTCGCAATCCGCCGAGAAAGTGGCGTACGATCTCGACGTTGGCTCTCGAATCGTGCGCGGGACCGTTTCCAGCATCGATCTCGTCAATGTCGCCGAACAACGAGTGCGTTCAATCACGACCCATGTTTTCGGAAGGGCCGTGGAAACATCGGGTTGACAAAACTGGAATGCATGCCGCCTAACAAGCGCTGCACGCTACCGCCGATGCCGAGCGTCCGTTATACGGAGTGAGAGGAGGCCGTGCCCATGTTCGATCTCGAACGGTTCAAAGCTGACTGCTCGGCCGCAGTGACCGAACGGGCAGCCCTGCAGGCCGTACGTGAAGTCGTAGCACGGGCCGTCGAGGACCCAAAGGCGGTTCTCAAGGCATTGGGCGAACCCATTCGGTCGGAAGGCCAGAGGCTTCACCGCTCGACCGATCTCACGATCCTCAATGTTATCTGGGGACCACGGATGACCGTCATGCCCCACAATCACGAGATGTGGGCTGTGATCGGGATCTACACGGGGAGAGAAGACAACATTCTGTGGCGTCGGCTGCCGGCCGACCCGAATGGCCGAATTGAGGCGGCAGGTGCAAAGGCGCTGAGCGAACGCGATGCCCTTCCTCTCGGTCACGATATCATCCATTCCGTCACCAATCCGATTGGGCGGCTGACCGGTGCCATTCACGTTTACGGTGGCGACTTCTTCGCTGCGCCGCGCAAAGAATGGGATCCGGAGCGGCTCATCGAACAGCGATATGACGCACAGAAAGCGCTACAGATGTTCGAGGAGAGTAACCGTCTGTACGCACGCTCTGCCTGAAAGATTTCTTTCATCCCAAAGGCTCCCTTTGGGAGAGGCCAGGGGTGAGGGTTGGTCCCCGGGATAGCCCCCTCACCCGTGACGCTGCGCCAGCTCGCGTCACGCCTCTGCCCCGTGCGCGGCGGGCGGGGGGATCACACCTACCCCTTGTCAGCCCGTAACGAACGGGCGAGCGGAGAGGTCGGGAGCTAGACCCTCATGCGCGGCGAGAGCGCTGCGCAGCGCCTCCCGCACGTCGGGGTCGGGCTCGCCGGCCAGCGCCCGTTGCATGACATCGATGGTGTCTGCCGTCAGCTCGTCCATCTGGCCGAGCGCCCACGCGGCGTGACTCCGCACGAGTAGCTCCGGATCGGCGAGCCCGCGCAGCAGCGCAGGGATCGCCGACGGGTTCTTGAGATTGCCCAGAACGATTGCGGCGTTGCGAAGAAGGCCAGCTCGTTTCGCGCGAGTGAGGGGTGTTCCCCGGAAACGGGCGCGGAACGCGGCCTCATCCAAGCCAAGAAGGTCGATCAGGTCGAGGGACGGCCCTGCCTCCTGGGAGGGGTGGAACTCCTCCCGGGGCGACGCCGGGCGGGCGCGGTTCCACGGACATACCTCCTGACACACGTCGCAGCCGAAGACCCAGTCGCCCATCTTCGGCCGCAGCTCGGCAGGAATCGGTCCGCGATGCTCGATCGTCAGATACGAGATGCAGCGGGTCGCGTTGAGTTGTCGCGGCCCGACGAAGGCATCGGTCGGGCATGCATCCAGGCACGCGCGGCAGGACCCGCAGTCCCGCGTGACCACAGGGTCGGACGCCAGCTCGGCCGTCGTCAGCACAGCGCTCAGGAACACATACGACCCGTGCCGGCCGGTGAGGACACACGTGTTCTTCCCGACAAAGCCGATGCCAGCTCGCTCCGCCGCCGCGCGGTCGACGAGCGGGCCGGTGTCGACGAACGTCCGGCAGCGGGTCTCCGGGCCGGCTTGGGCCACAAGAGCGTCGGCGAGCGCACGGAGCTTTGGCCGGATCACGTCGTGGTAGTCGCGGCCCCACGCATACCGGGCCACACGGCCCCGGGGCATCCCATCGGGGTGGCTGGAGGAATCCGCGCACTGGTAGGCCATGCCGAGGGCGACGACGGACCGCGCGCCCGGGAGCAGCGCTTCTGGATCGCACGAGAGTCGGACCCGCTCGGCAGTGATCCACGCCATCCCAGCGAGGTGGCCGCGGGCGAGATCCTCAAGGATGAGGTCGCGTTCTCTGGTGAACGGCTCCGCGCGTCCAATGCCGACGAGATCGAACCCCAGCGAGCGCGCTTCGTCGCGGACGGCCGTCCCCAGCGCTTCCGGCGTGTACACGCTATTCTCATTCCTCCGTGACTCCTGCATCCCGCAGGCACGAATGCGAAGCATCTCCATATCTTGCGGGTCTCACTTTGGATTCCGTTTAGTTCCCCGCCGCACGCGCCTCGACGTCGGCCTCGGCCGCCAGGTACGCGCCCTGGAGCCGCGAGCGCATGTCGGGCGACGGTTCCTGCCACAGACCGCGATCCATGGCTTCCATGAGACGCGCGGCCACGTCACGAAGCGCCCACGGGTTGTGGTCGCGGAAGAATCGTTGCATCTCCGGCTCGAGCGCGTACGTCTGTGCCAGGCAGTCGTACATCCAGTCGTCGACGACGTCCGAGGTGGCGTCATAGCCGAAGAGATAGTCCACCGTCGCGGCCAGCTCGAGTGCGCCGCGATACCCGTGGCGCTGAATCGAGGCGATCCACTTCGGGTTGACGACGCGCGCGCGAAACACCCGCCGCGCCTCCTCGCGGAGGTCGCGGACCCGCGGCCGCTCGGGGTCCGCGCTGTCGCCGAAGTAGCGGCGGGGATTTCGGCCGGCCAGGGAGCGGATGGCGGCGATCATGCCCCCGTGGTACTGGAAGTAGTCGTCCGAGTCGAAGACGTCGTGCTCACGGGTGTCCTGGTTCTTCACGGCGGCCTCGACGCCCGCCAGGGCCGACCGGAACTCGTCTCGCGCGTCGACGCCGTATGCGTCTGCCCCGTACGCGTACCCTCCCCAGTTCACGTAGACTTCCGCCAGGTCAGCGTCGTCGCGCCAGTTCCGCTCGTCGATGAGGGGGAGGATTCCGGCGCCGTAGGCCCCCGGCGGTGACCCGAAGACGCGAAACTCCGCGCGCCGGGTCGCGGTGTCGGGATCGAGCCCGCGCGCTTCGAGCCTTCGCCGGTCGGCGACGACGTGGCGGCGGAGGGCGTTGCGGTCAGGTGGCTCGTCCAGGTTGGCGACCGTGCGGAACGCGACGTCCAGCAGGGCAATAAGGTCGGGGAATGCGTCCCGGAAGAAGCCGGAGATCCGGCAGACGACGTCCACCCGCGGGCGACCCAGCTCCTCGAGCGGAATGACGTCGAAGCCGGTCAGTCGGCGGCTCTCAGCCTGCCATCGCGGTCGAACGCCGATCAGTGCCATGATTTCGGCCACATCGTCGCCGTGCGTGCGCATGAGGCTCGTCCCCCACACGGAGATGCCCATGGTCTCCGGATAGCGCCCCTCATCCGCCAGGTACCGTGCGACCAGCTCGTCCGCGAGGCGCTGGCCGACCTCCCAGGCCGCCGCGCTCGGCAATGCGCGGGGATCGACGGTGTAGAAGTTGCGCCCGGTCGGGAGCACCTGCGCCATCCCGCGCGTCGGAGCGCCGCTGGGACCGGCCGGCACGTGCTGACCGTCGAGGGCACCAAGCAGGTTGGAGATCTCGTCCTCGGCGCGCCGGAGGTTGGGCGCCAGCTCCTCGCAGACGAACCGCAGCGTCCGGCCGAGCGCGACGTGTCCCGACGTCAGTTCGTCCGCGGAGGGGCGCCCGTCCGGGCGGGTCGACCGTCCCTCACCCGGCGGCCGCCCCTGCGGACCGGCCGCCGGCCTCTCCCAGCGGGAGAGGCGAGACGTCTTACTCCCTCTCCCCTCCCCATCGAACGCTGGCGCGAGTGTCTCCTCGACAACGTCCAAAATAGCGCCGGCGTCGAAGCTCGCGTCGGCGAGCCGGGCGAGCAGGCGGCCGGCGAGGAGGTCGATGCCCTGCAGCGCGTCGGCGTTCGTCGCCAAGCTGCGATCAACCAGGCGCTCCAGCGCAGGCGGTCCGAGCGGACGCGCCTCGGAATCCCCGGACCTCCCGTTCTCCTCACGCTG
>WHTR01000130.1 GCA_009377635.1 Chloroflexota bacterium | reverse complement strand
AGACGGCCAGGGGCAGCTAGGACTGCTCGGCAGGTGGTGCTCGCACCGTGCGGCCGACCTGAGCCGCGGCTACCGCGAGGAGGAGGGCCTCAGGTGCTGGTACCACGGATGGCTCTATGACCGCGCGGGCCGGTGCCTGGATCAGCCGCTCGAGCCGCCTGACAGCACGTTGAAGGAAGCCATTCAGCATCGCGCCTACATCTGCCAGGAAAAGGCCGGGCTCATCTTCGCGTATCTGGGTTCGGGGGATCCGCCATTCCTCCCCAATTACGATGCGCTGACGGCGCCCGAGACGCACCGGCGATCCGCCAAGTACGTGCAGGAGTTCAACTACCTCCAGGGCAATGAGGGGAGCATCGACCCTATGCAGGTCTGGTACATGCGACGCGCCCTCGGAGCCGAGGCCGGCGACGCCGCCTACTGTCCGCTCGATGAGAATGATCTCACGATCGAGCCCGAGGAGACCGATTACGGCGTGCGTCTGTCCGCTGTACGCACGACGGGCCAGGTCGCGATCGTGGATATCCGCGGGTTCATGCTGCCCAACCTCTGCGCAGTTCCCGGATTGGACATCGATGGCCATGCCATCCACTGGCACGTACCGATCGACGACACGCACCACTGGCGATACGTGGTCGTGTTCCGCCGCGATGGCCCCATAACGGACGACGAGGCCCGGCAGAATGGCGTGGAGGCGGTCCCCGGCTACCTGCTGGACCGAGAACGAGTCCTGCACGCCATCCGAAGCCGAGACGCCACCGAGGAAAACGTTGTTGTCTTCGCCACGGGCCTGGCCGAGGCCCAGGGTCCCATCTACGACCGGACACAAGAACACCTGGGACCAGCGGACGGCGGGATCACCGTCATGCGAAATGTGATTCACCGGGCGATCCAGGACGTGGAGGAGGGAACGGACCCCGCCCACGTCGTGCGCTCCCTGGAGGCGAACCATTTTCCCCACCTGATCGCCCGAAGCGACCGGCTCCCCGCCGGCGAGGACTGGCGAACGAACCAGCAGACATGACCGCAGCCGCTGGCAATGTCCGATCAGCGGACCGGATCTACGTTCTGCACCGTGGCCGGATCTCCGAGCATGGCACACACGAGGAGCTCATGGCCCAGAACGGCCTCTACGCGGAGCTGTTCCAGCTTCAGGCATCGGCCTACATCGGCTGAGCCCTGACACGGACGACCAGTATCTCCTCCGAGCGGGCGCGTGCATCCGCGTGAATCCTCAGACCGTATACCAGTTCGGATACCGGTGCGTGCGAGCGCGCGCGCCGATGGAGGATGGAGGAATCGATGCGACACGCGCAGCTCCTGGGAACACGAGCCGTTCAGGGGATAGCGGCTCTTGGCGTCGCAGCGCTCGTAGCAACAGCGTGCGCGCCAGGATCGGCAACCACCCCAACAACCACACCCGCCAACACCGCACCTCCCGCGGCCAGCTCGCCGGCGGCGTCGCCTGCCGCCCAGTCCGGCCCGTCCACGGTCATGGTCAGGCAGGATGCATCCCTGGGGAGTATCCTCACCGACAGCGAGGGCCGCACGCTCTACCTCTTCACCCGAGACGAGCCCAACACCTCCAACTGCTCCGGGAATTGTCTTCAGGCCTGGCCACCCTTGATAGCGAGTGGGAGTCCCAGCGTCGGCTCCGGAGGCGACACGAGCCTTGTCGGCACCATCACGCGGGACGACGGCACGATGCAGGTGACGTACAACCGCTGGCCGCTCTACTACTACCGAACGGACGAGAACCCCGGCGACACGACGGGCCAGAACGTCGGCGGCAACTGGTTCGTGCTGTCGCCACAGGGGGAAGCCATCGGCATGTAGCTTGGGCCGCGCCCACGACAGCCCCTCGGCACGGTAGAATCCACGACAGCGCGGATAATGCCGGCATGACGGGGAGCGACACGCATGGCCGACGCGATCCTCCTGATGGGACACGGAAGTCGGGACGTCGAGGGGGCTGAGGAGTTCGCCTCGCTGGTCGACGCCGTGCGGGCGGAGGCGCGCGGCTATCGCGTCGAGGGCGGAGTCCTCGAGTTCCCGGGCCCGGTCGTCTCCTCGATCCAGGACGCCATCGACCGGTGCGCGGGAGCCGGGGCGACCCGCGTGCTCGCGGTTCCGGTCCTGCTCCATTGCGCCGGCCACGCCCGCGGCGACATGCCAGCGGAGGTCGCGGCCGGGCGGGCGCGCTATCCCCACATGGACCTGTTCAGCTCACCGCCCCTGGGAATACACGAAACGCTGGTCGAGATCTGTGAGGAGCGCATCCGCGCGCTGGAGCGCAGCCTGGCCCCGGCCACGCCCACCGATGCAGCCGTTCTCCTCGTCGGCCGGGGGACGACGGACTCCGAAGCCAACGCCGATTTCTTCAAGATCGGCAGGCTCCTCTGGGAGCGGAACCACCACGGCCTCGTGGAGTGCTCATTCGTCAGCCTCGCGGAGCCCCGGGTTGCCGTGGGGATCGAGCGATGCATACGTCTGGGAGCGCGCCGCGTACTGGTCGTCCCCTACTTCCTGAGCACCGGGGTGCTGGTCAAGCGTATCGCCGATCAAGCCGCGGAGGCCGGGGGACGCTACCCGGACGTGGAAATTGCCGTGGCGCAACACCTCGGAGTTCACGCCAAGCTCGTGGGGCTCATCCTGGATCGAGCGGGCGAACTCGGTGGAGGGTTGCGGCAGACATCGGAGCAGATGGAGCGCACGACGCTGGTCCAGCGCTACGCGCTCCCGCCGGCTGAGATCGAGGCTCGGAGCCTGCGACTCGCCGACGAGGCCATGGACGGAACGGTCGTCTGGCCAGATGCCGAACGCGTGATCGCGCAGCGCATCGTCTACGCCGCCGGGGATCCGGGCATCGCCCCGCTCATCCGGTTCCACCCGCGGGCCGTGGCCAGCGGGATCGCTGCGCTGGGAGCGCGTTGCGCGCTTGTCGTCGATGTTCGCATGGTGGAGGTCGCGATCAACCGCCGGCTGCTTTCCCGCCTGGGTTGCCCGCTGCATTGCGCCATCGATGGCCTGGCCCCGGCGGACGGCCTGCTACCGCGCGCAGCGCTGGCGATGCGGGCGATGGCCGGGCAACTGGATGGGGCGATCGTCGTGGTGGGCAATTCTCCCACAGCCCTACTGGCGGTCCTCGATCTGGTGGACGAGGGCCGTGCTCACCCAGCCCTGATCATCGGAGCGCCAGTCGGCTTCACCGCGGCGGCTCAAGCGAAGGCGGAGCTGGCGGCACGAGAGGTGCCGTTCGTGACGGTCACCGGCACGAGAGGCGGGTCCGCCGTCTCCGCGGCCGCGACGAACGCCTTGCTCGCCCTCGCCGTCTCGCAGGATGCGCCCCCTCGTCCTCGTGAGTATTCCTCGCTCTGATAGCTCGGTGCGCCACGATCGGAGATGAGAAGATGAACCGCGTTGAAGGCGCCGAGTCAGACGTCGGGCGTGGATCGCGATCCCCGGAAGCGGGTAACGACGATGAGACATTTCGCCCGGTGAATCGTCGGGGGATGCGGACGGGGTTCACGACCGGCGCGTGCGCTACCGCCGCGGCGAAGGCGGCCACGACGGCACTCCTGCGCCAGAAACCGGTCGCCCAGGTGACCATCCACCTACCGGCGGGTTCGGACGCCACGTTCGCAATCGTGTCATGTGATCTGCAGCCAGGCTCCTGTCGCTGTTCGATCATCAAAGACGCCGGAGACGACCCGGATGTGACACACGGCGCTGAGATCCGGGCAACCGTTTCATGGGATGAACACCCGGGCGTCCACCTGAAAGGCGGCCAGGGAGTGGGCGTCGTCACGAGGGCGGGACTCGGACTCGAGATCGGCGGGCCGGCGATCAATCCAGTGCCGCGGCACATGATCCTCGAGGCCGTGCAAGAGGCAGCCGCTTCAGTCCTGGACCGGCACGGACTGTTGGTTGAGGTCTCCGTGCCCCAGGGCGAGGAGCTCGCCAAGAAGACCCTGAACGGTCGGCTCGGCATCGTCGGCGGCATCTCGATCCTCGGCACCACGGGCATCGTCCGTCCGTGGTCGACGGCATCCTGGCGGGCGAGCGTGGAGCAGGCCATCGACGTCGCGGCGGCCAACGGCCAGCGCCACGTCGTTCTGACGACCGGCGGGCGGAGCGAGAAGTTCGCCATGGCGCTCCTCTCACTGCCGGAGCTCGCCTTTGTCGAGATGGGGATCTTCACCGGGCGCGCCCTGCGCCGCTGCGTGGCCCGCGGCGTGCGGCGCGTCTCGCTCGCCGGCATGGTCGGCAAGTTCTCGAAGCTGGCGCAGGGGCACTTTCAGACGCACGTGGCAGGGAACCAGGTGGACCCGGGCTTCCTGGCGGACGTGGCCCGCCGGTCCGGCGCAACGGACCCACTGCTCGCAGAGATTCGCGCCGCCAACACCGCACGCCATGTGCAGGAGCTCGTGGAGGCCGCTGGCGTAGCGGCGTTCTTCCACACGCTCGCGCAGGACGTTGCCGATCGGAGCCACGCATACGTGGCGGGGAAGCTCCAGGTGGAGGCCGTGCTGTTCGACTTCGACGGGACCATTCTGGGGAGGGCGGACGCCGGTGGATGATCCGCGCTACGACGAGACGGAGGCGGACGGATGACGGGCGGCGCCGGTCCGATAGCCGTGGTGGGAATCACGGACCACGGTCCGGACAGCCTGCTGCCGCCCGCGCTGGCGCTCGTTGAAGGCGCCGAGCTGCTCTGCGGCGGGGAGCGACACTTGGCGTTCTTCCCAGCGCACACTGCCGAACGCTTCGTCGTTACGTCCAACCTTGACGCCCTGGCGAATCGACTTCGAGTTGAGAGGCGCCCGACGGTGGTCCTGGCGTCGGGCGACCCGTGCTGCTACGGGATCGGGCCGTATCTGGCGGAACGGCTCGGGTTGGACCGGGTTCAGATCCTCCCCAACGTGAGCGCCGTCCAGGTGGCGTTTGCGCGGCTCGGCGAGTCGTGGCACGACGCGACCATCCTCAGCGCCCACGGCCGGCCGCTGGAGAGCATTCTGCGTGTCGCCCGGACCGCGCGGAAGGCGGTAATCCTCACCGACACGCGCAACACTCCCTCGGAGATCGCCCGCGCCCTTCTCGATGCTGGCGACGATGACCATGCGCGAATAGACGTGTTCGAGCACGTGGGAGGATCTCGAGAGCGGCACGTCGCCGGCCGACCCTCGGAATTCGTGGACCAATCCTTCGCCCCCTTGAACCTTGTCGTGATCCGCCGCACGGCCCCGGCCGGGCCGTGGTCTCTCGGGCTGCCCGAGGACGCATTTGCTCATCGGCAAGGGATGATCACGAAGGCCGAGATCCGGGCGGTGACGCTCGCGAAGATGCGTCTCCACGAGGGGTTCGTGCTCTGGGACATCGGCGCCGGGTGCGGCTCTGTCTCGATCGAGGCGAGCGCGCTGGTCCAACACGGCTGCGTCTACGCGGTCGAGCGAGATCCGGAGCAGCTCACGTACCTCGAGGAGAACCGGCGTCGGTTCGGGGCCGGGAACGTGTGTATCGTCGCAGAAGAGGCGCCGTCCGCGCTGGCGGACCTGCCACTGCCGGACGCCGTCTTCGTGGGCGGGAGCGGCGGCCAGCTCGGTCCCATCGTATGTGCGTCGATGGACCGGCTATGCCCGGACGGCCGGTTGGTCGCCAACCTGGCCACGCTCGAGCATGTCACGGAGCTGCTCGGGCTAGCTCGCGCCGCTGGTTGGAGCACCGAGATCGTTCAGGTGGGCGTCGCGCGAGGCACAGACGCGGCAGGCCTCACGCGCCTCGCGTCGCTGAACCCCGTCTTCATCGTCAGCCTGAGCGGTGGAGCATGATCGGGCGCCCGGATACCGTTCCGCCCGGCACGCTCTACGGAATCGGCGTCGGGCCCGGCGACCCGGAGTTGCTGACATTGAAGGGCCTTCGCCTGCTTCGGTCGGTCCCGGTCATCTTTACCCCGGTCGCTCGGCCCGGCGCCCGCAGCTATGCTCGGGAAGTTGTCGATCAGTTCCTGGAGCCGGGTCGTCAGGAGGTCGTGGAGCTGTGCTTCGCTATGCGCGATGATACGGCCGGCATGAGCCGCCAGTGGAGGACGAACGCCGACACGATCCTCGGTTGCCTCCAAGACGGTCGCGACGCCGCATTCCTGACTGAGGGCGACCCGATGCTGTACAGCACGTTCGTCCATATCACCTGGGCTCTCCGGGAGCGACAGCCTGACGTCGCGGTCCAGGTCGTCCCGGGAATCTCGTCGATTCAGGCGGCGGCGGCAGTGACTGAGATTCCACTGGCAGACCGGGATGAGCGCATGGCAGTCATCCCCGCAAGCTACGAAGGAGTCGAGCTGCGCTCGACCCTCGAAGCGTTCGATACGGTCGTCCTGCTCAAGGTCGCCAGCGCGAAGGACCGCGTCCTGGACACGATTGAGGAGTTGGGACTCACGGATCGAGCGGTTCTTGTCGAACGATGCGGTCGACCCGAGCAAACCATCATCCGGGACGTCCGGTCCTTGCGAGGACGGAGACTTGACTACTTCTCGCTCATCATCATTCGGAAGTCAGCGGATGTGGGACGGTCCCGTGATTGAGCACACGGTCGAGGGGTCAGCTTTGATGGCGGCTGGGCACGTCTACTTCATCGGAGCCGGTCCGGGGGCGCCGGACCTGATCACCGTCCGCGGGATGACGATTGTGGAGCGGGCGGACGTCGTCATCTACGCGGATTCTCTCGTCGACCCGGCCGTCTGCGAGTGGGCTCGGCCCGACGCGGAGGTCCTCGGCAGCTCGAGCCTGACGTTGGAAGAGATGACCCGGCGCATGATCGCGGCTGCGGAAGCGGGAAAGATCGTGGCGCGTCTCCAGAGCGGCGACCCGTCCGTGTACGGCGCCATCCACGAGCAGATCGTCCGCCTGGACGCCGCCGGTGTGCCATGGACGATCGTCCCGGGAGTGAGCTCCGCCTTCGCGGCGGCTGCCGCCCTGGGTGTCGAGCTGACCGTTCCAAACGTGGCGCAGACGGTGATCCTAAGCCGCATCTCCGGACGGGCGAGCCCGGTTCCACCGGGAGAGGACCTCCGGTCCCTCGCGGCGCACGGGACCACCCTCGTGCTTTTCCTGAGCATCGCGCACATCG
>WHTR01000012.1 GCA_009377635.1 Chloroflexota bacterium | reverse complement strand
CTGCAGGCCGACCTCCTGGCCCGCCGTTTACGGCGGCATCAATGGCGATGTCCTTGAGATATGACCCACTACGCCTCGCCTGGCCCTTCCGAGTCTGTCACCGTCGCCGCTTCTCTGGCCGACGCGGCTGTCGTCGGCTTCGCCTTCGTCAGGATCATCGTCATGGTGTTGCCTTCCATCAACGCCGTACGCTCGACGCTGGCGACGTCGCTGACGCGCCCTGCAACTTCCTCCAGGAGCTGGCGGCCAACGTTCGGGTGCGCCATCTCGCGTCCTCGGAAGCGGAGGGTGAGCTTGACCTTGTCACCCTCTCCGATGAAGCGCTCGACCTGCTTTGCCTTGAAGGCGATGTCGTGCTCGTCGGTCTTCGGGCGGAGGCGGACCTCCTTGAGAAGGACGATCTTCTGGTTCTTCCGTGCCTCGCGCTCCTTCTTCTCCTGCTCGTACTTGAACCGCCCGTAGTCGAGGAGCCGACACACGGGTGGATCGGCATTGGGCGCAACCTCCACCAGGTCTAGCCCGCGCTCGCGCGCGCTCTGCAGCGCCTCGATCGTCGGCATGATGCCGACCTGCTCCCCGTTCTCGCCGATGAGGCGGATCTGGCGAACTCGGATACGCTCGTTTATACGAAGGTCTCTGCTTATGGTTCTCCTCCCAGTTGTGCGAATATGCGGAGGGCTCCAATATCGGCCCCTCTAGGCATTATCCGAGTGGCCCAGTGCGGTGTCAAGAGCCGCGTGTTGCCGCTGGCCTCGCTCTGCATCCAGGCGAGCAAGGAGGTCGTCCACTGAGATCGTGCCGATGTTCTCGCCCGAGCGCAGACGGACGGCAGCCGTGCCCGCCTCGAGCTCGCGGTCGCCCACGACGAGCATGTACGGGATCTTCTGAAGCTGGGCGTCTCGGATCTTGTGGTTCAGATTCTCGCGGCGCGTGTCCACGTGCGCGCGGAATCCTCTCGCGCGGAGTCGGCCGCCGACCTCCTCGGCGTAGGGCGCGTGGCGGTCGGCAATGGGCAGCACGACGGCCTGGACCGGCGCAAGCCAGAGTGGGAACGCGCCGGCGTAATGCTCGATGAGGAATCCGATCATCCGCTCGTGGGTTCCTAGCGGGGCGCGGTGGATGCAGATCGGTGTCTCGTGCTCGCCGCGGGCATTGACATACGTGAGCCCGAACCGCTCCGGCACCGCGAAATCCACCTGGTTCGTTGCGAGGGTGAACTCGCGCCCGATCGCACTCCAAACCTGAACGTCGATCTTCGGGCCGTAGAAGGCGGCCTCGCCGGCGGTCTCCGTGTAGTTGATCCTGCCGTGGTCAAGGGCCCGGCGCACGATCTCCTCGGTCTTCTTCCAGAGCTCGGGCTGGTCCACGTACTTGCCGCCGAGCTGATTGGGATCGTGCGTGCTAAAGCGCATGAGATACTGATCGATCCCGAACAGCTCGAAGTAGCCGAGATACATCCGGCAGACCGCGAGAAACTCGTCCTCGATCTGATCGAGCGTGCAGTAGATGTGCGCATCGTTCATCTGTAGGGAACGGACGCGCATCAGTCCGAATAGCTCGCCGGACTTCTCGTACCGGTAGCAAGTTCCATACTCGGCGAGTCGGAGGGGAATGTCGCGATAGCTCCGCTGCTGGGCTGCATAGATCTTGTGGTGGTGCGGGCAGTTCATCGGTTTCAGGTAGTACCGCACCCCTTCCAGCTCCATGGGCGGAAACATCGACTCGGCGTAGTAGGGGAGGTGCCCGCTGCGCAGGTACATCGATTCCTTGGCGACGTGCGGAGTGCGCACGCGGACGTACCCCGCGCGCTCCTCCGTCTCCTTCGCGAGGCGCTCGAGCTCCTCGATGAGGACTGTCCCGTTGGGAAGCCAGAGAGGCAAGCCCGGGCCCACCTCTTCGTCGAACATGAACAGACCCAGATCGCGGCCGATCCGCCGATGGTCGCGCCGCTCAGCCTCATCGAGCTGCCAGAGATAATGATCGAGCTGCTCCCGGGTAAACCAGGCGGTGCCGTAGATGCGCTGGAGCATCGGGCGGTGCTCATCGCCCCGCCAATAGGCGCCAGAGACACTGAGGAGCTTGAACGGCCCAATGCGGCCCGCGGAAGGCACGTGGGGGCCGCGGCAGAGATCGACGAACTCCCCGGTCCGGTACATGGTCGCCGAGGTCCGGTTGCCGGGGTCGACGTCCATGTCCTCCCGGCTTGTGACGCGCGTGGTTCCCCGCTCCTTCAGGTCGGACAGCAGCTCCACCTTGTAATCCTGGCCGTGGGCGCGGAAGTAGTCGATGGCCGTCTCGATCGGCATCTCCTCGCGCTCGAATTCAGGGCGTTCGGCGAGGATCTTGTGCATCTCCGCCTCGATGACGGGTAGGTCGTCCGACGTCAGGGGACGCGGCACCTCCATGTCATAGTAGAAGCCGTGCTCGACGGTGGGACCGACCCCGAGCTTCGTTCCCGGGAAGAGCCGCTGCACGGCCGCCACCATCACATGGGCGGCGCTGTGCCGCATGGTCTCGAGGTCTCGCCGGTCGCTGCTTTTGGTCTGTCGCGGTTCCGACTGATCCATCTCCCCTCCAGATCGACGCGCCCGAGATTCATCCCCGATACGCGCAACAAAAAAAACCTCTCGTCCTGGGACGAGAGGTCATCTCACGCGGTTCCACCCAGGTTCCCCGACGATGTCAAGGCACCTCGTTGCTCGCTGGATAACCGTCAGCGCGGGGTCTCGCTACTGGCGCTCTGCTGCGCGTTCGCGAGCCAGCTCGGAGGTGGTTTTCGTCGGCTCGTGCGGGAAGAGCTTCCAGCTCGCGGCTCTTCCTCTCTGTGACGCCGGCAACCGACTACTCGTCCTCGTCGTCGCCGTTGGGCTCTTCAACTGGTGGGCAAGAAGGGACTCGAACCCCCGGCCTCCACGATGTCAACGTGGCGCTCTAACCAGCTGAGCTACTTGCCCGCACGCTAGATGATACGCGCCGTCGGCGACCGCGATCAATACGCCCTCCTAATCTGCCAGTTCGACGACGACCGGCGTGTGGTCCGAGCAATGCTCCTTGCGCCGCTCATCGATGTCGATGAACGCGTCTGTGACGCGTGGGGCAAGCTCGGGTGTTGCCCACACATGGTCGATCCTGAGGCCGAGGTTGCGCCGAAAGGCCGCGGCGCGGTAGTCCCACCAGCTATACAGGCCGGACTCAGTCCTGCGCAACCGAAAGGCGTCGACCAGGCCGCGGTCGAGGAGGCCCTTGAGTGCGGCCCGCTCCCCCAGCGTGAAGTGGATGTGGCCTTCCATCTCCTCGGGGCTGTACACGTCACGCGGCTCGGGTGCCACGTTGAAGTCTCCGAGCAGCGCTATGGAATTCCCATTCGGCGCCCGCTCCTCCACGATCAGGTCCCCGAGCCCGTCGATCCACGCAAGCTTCTCTTCATAGTGTGGGCTCAGGGGGTCCCGTCCGTTGGGGAAGTATGCGGAGTACACGCGGATGCCTCCGATGATGCCGCTGATCAGCCGCTGGTCATGGTTCGTCGGGAGGGGGAAGCCGACACGAATGTCGGCCAGCGGTTCGCGGGAGAGGATGGCGACGCCGTTGTAGCTCTTCTCTCCGACGAAGGCGGCGTGATAGCCGAGCTGCCCGAGCGTCCCAACGGGAAAAAGCTCGTCGACGACCTTTGTTTCCTGAAGACAGACCACATCTGGCCGGCGCCGCTCGAGCCAGTCCGAGAGCAGTTCGATGCGCGCCCGAATGGAGTTGATGTTCCAGGTCGCGAGCAGCATGGCACCCGCA
Organism: Chloroflexota bacterium; assembly: GCA_009377635.1. Lineage (GTDB taxonomy): Bacteria > Chloroflexota > UBA6077 > UBA6077 > SHYK01 > WHTR01. The sequence goes on along the minus strand of WHTR01000012.1, from coordinate 43,779 downwards.
TGATACCCGGTTGCTGGCCGGCCCGGCAGAACCCCCCGGGTATACTCGTGGCGTGGTCTGCACGTGAAAGGCTGCGTTCTCATCCCTAACACGGGAGGCTCAACGTGAGAGCGAACGGCGAGTGGCTCACGATTCCAGAGATTGTCCGCGCCGCGCGGGCGAGGCTCGCGCCCCATATCTGGGACTTCGCGGCCGGCGGCGCGGAGAGCGAAACGACACTGCGCCGGAACCGGGCGGCCTTCGATTGCCTGACGTTTCGGCCGCGCGTGCTGCGCGATGTGCGGCATCGGGACCTATCCACCACGTTCCTGGGGCACTCGCTGTCGCTGCCGGTCATGCTGGCCCCGGTTGGCTCGATCCAGCACTTCCACCCAGATGGCGCCCTTGCCTGTGCGCGGGTGGCGGAGCGCGCCGGCACCATCACGTTCGTGAGCACGGTCGCCTCCCCGAGCCTGGAGGATGTTCGCGCGGGCTCGAAGGGACCATTGGTCTTTCAGCTCTACGTGCGCGGCGATCGCGAGTGGTTGAGGGCGATGATCGGGCGCGTCGAGCGAGCGGGCTACGCTGCGGTCTGCGTAACCGTGGACTCCGCGGCGTACGGCCGCCGCGAACGGGATCTCGAGAACCGCTACCTCGCTCGCCAGTCCCACGGGCGGCCGAACCTCGCGGTGCTGCCGGGAGGGGTCGGGGAGGTCACGCGGGAGCAGTATCAGGCGGCACTCACCTGGGACGACGTGGACTGGCTGCGAAGCATGACCTCTCTTCCCCTCATGCTCAAGGGCGTCCTCTGCCCAGAGGACGCCGAGCTTGCCGTCCAGCATGGCGTGGACGTTGTCTACGTCTCGAACCACGGCGGCCGTCAGCTCGACCACGCGCCGGCGACCGTCGAGGTGCTCCCAGAGATCGTGTGCGCGGTCGCCGGCCGAGCCGACGTGATCGTGGATAGCGGCTTCATGCGCGGAACGGATGTGCTCAAGGCCTTGGCGCTCGGCGCTCGAGCGGTGCTCGTCGGCAAGCTCATGGCGTGGGGGCTCGCCGCGGGAGGCGAGGGCGGGCTCGAGTGCGCACTGGACCTCCTGCGAGACGAGATAGGTACGACGATGGCCAACATCGGCGTGCGGACGACCGCCGAGCTCGGCCCGGCGTGTGTTCGCCCCTCGATCCCGATCGGGCCGGAGCCCGGGCAGATGAGCTCTATCCCTGGGATCCGGTCCATGAAGGGGACGAACGGGGCCGGGGCGCTGCGAGCTTCTGAGGGGACGTAGACCTGCAACCTGGCCATCAGACAGAAGCCATCTCGTCCTCATCCCCCTCGGCGTGGCACTTGTGCTGCGGCTCTTCCCCAGCGCGGTGCTGGAGGAGTGCCGGGCGGAGGCGCGCGAGCGCCTGGCGCAGGGCGCACCAGCGAGTCGGGTGGGACGTTCATCGTGGTGGGCATCTGGGTGCTGCTCGCGGCCGTGGCGGCCGTTCTGCTGCTCCGCGCCGTTGGAGAGCGTTGAGCTTCGGCTCACGTCTCTAACGCATGGTTCGAAGGGCGCCGCGCTAGCTGACGTAGCGCGGGCTTTCGCTGAGCGTGTTCTCGGCGAACAGCTCCTCAACCCTTGGCGGGTTCGGGATCAGTCCCTGGCTGTGCGAATACCGGATCAGCACTGTCAGCGCAGCGCGGTTTGGTTCGAGGGCGTAGGGCCAGGGGTCGGGCCCAAGGATGCCGCGCTGCTCCTCCACGAGGTCCTGGACCCACGCCAGCGCGGTCTGTCGGGGATCGGCGAGCCGACGGTAGCAGCGCTCCTTGGCCTCTCGGAACGCGCGGAGCATGCTCACCGCGACCCACGGGAACTGGCGGAGTACCTCGTTTCGCACGACGACCGTGTGCATGATGGGAAAGATGCCGGTTCGCTGGAAGTACTCATGCTCGATCTCCTTCGGCCGCTCGAAGAGGCGGGCGACGCGCGGGTCCCCTCGTGCGAAGGACGGCAGCGCCTCTGGGTAGATCGCCGCGTCCAGCTCGCTGTCCAGCAGTAGCCGGTCGATATTCGCCCCCTCCGGTACCTGTTCGATCCACAGCCATTCAGGTGGGGTCCAGGGCGTTTCCTCCTCGTCCTGCGTGAACCACCGCGCGCTCGCGATGTCGAACCCACAGTCGTCGGCCAGGATCCCGCGCGTCCAAACGCCGGCCGTGTTCTGGAATGTGCGGAGGGCGATGCGCTTTCCGTTGAGGTCCACTGGATGCTCGATGCCCGCGTCCCTTCGAACAAAGATGAACGAGTGGCGAAACCGCCGATGCGGGAATACGGGAATCGCCGTGAACGCACGCCTCATGGCATGGGCGACGAGGTAGTGGGACATCGACAGCTCGGCGACGTCGAACTCCTCGAAGCGCATCGTCCGCCAGTGCCGCTCGGGAGAGGGCATGGTCAGGACGGTGAGCTCGATGCCGGCCGGTCGGACGCTTCCGTCGATGAGGGCGCGCGTGAGGTCGTAATCGCCGCAGGCGAGGGTCAGGCGAAGCTCGGTCATGCTCTCTCTCTCTCAAGCCGAATCCACGGTGAAACCCGGTAGGCAGGGAGCCTACGGAATGCGGGTCTCGCGGCGGAATGAAAATAGCTCACAGTGGCGCGCACCGCGGACGTCAGTTCCCCCCGTCGTTTCGTGTCTGGACGAGACGTGAGCCATCCGGCGGCCGAAAGCTCCAGAGCTCGCCGAAGGGTCCGCCGCCGTACCCGCCAAACGTGAGCACGCTCCCCGTCTCCACGTCCCAGATCGCGCTTTGGGACGCGCGCGGGGTTGGGATCAACCCAGTCGTCTCCAGCCGGCGCCACCGGTTGGCTTCGGGCTCATACGTCCATATGTCGTTCAGGTAGTCGATGCCGCCGGCAAAACCGCCGAGCACGAGAAGCCGCTGGGCAGTCGCATCCCACACGACGGCCTGGCGGGAGCGCGCCGGGGGCGGCTCGGCAGGGGTCAGCTCCGTCCAGCTATTCGTGGCGGGCTCATAGGCCCAGAGGTCGTTGAGGTACCGGCCGGGGACCCCGTCGCCGTATCCCCCGAACACGAGCATTCGGTCACCGGCCGGGTCCCAGACTGCGGCGTGTCGAAATCGATCGGGTGGCGTTGGTCCCTCCGGTTGGAGCCGCGTCCACGTGCCGGAGTGTGGGCGAAAGCTCCAGAGATCGTCAAGGGTGCGGCTGTCGCGGGCCCCACCGAACACCAGCATCTGCTCTCTCCTCGGGTCCCACACGGCCGTGTGCTCTTCTCGCGATGCGGGGCTTGACGACTCCAAGCTTGCACCATCGGCTCGAGGGCTGAGCTGTGTCCAGCGGTTCCGCGAGGTGTCGTAGCTCCAGACGTCATTCACGTACCCCTCGCTGTTGCGGCCCCCGAAGACGATCAACCGCTTCCCAGTGGAGTCCCACACTGCGGCGTGATTACCGCGCGCAGCCGGTGACATGCCGGTCGGACTCAGGGGTACCCACAAGTCGGTGCTCGCTCGATAGGTCCAGAGGTCGCCCAGGAACTGCGATCCGCCGCTGGAGCCGCCGAAGAGCAGCATCGTCGAGGCGCCGGGCGCGTCCGTCCCGGATCTCGCAGAGTCGACGACATCTGTTGCGACGGCCGTATGGCCGAACCGTGCGCTGGGGATCGACGGCGCCGCGGGTGGCTGCGTCCACGCCTCTGTGGCGGGCAGGTAGGTCCAGATCTCGTTCGTACCGGGGCCGCGGCGATCGCTGAGAGCGAGCACCTGGTTCGTTGCCGAGCTCCAGACTGACGTGTAGGGCCCCCGGCCCGGTCCGGGGCCGACCCCCTGCGCCAACCGTGTCCAGGTGTTGGTCCGTGGGCGATACGCCCACATGTCGCTACGGAGGCCTCCGCCGTAGCCCCCAAAGACAATCATTTGGGTGTGAGCCGGGTCCCATACCGCAGCGTGCAAGAAATGCGTCGGCGGCGACTGCCCTTCTGGCGCAAGCCAGGTCCAGCTCTGGGCGGCCGGGCGGTAGGCCCACAGATCGTTGAGCGGGCCTCCCCAGACACCGCCGAAGACGAGCATCTGGCTGCCCGCGGTGTCCCAGACCGCGACGTGGTGCGAGCGAGGCGACGGCACTGCTCCAGTCGTGGTCACAGACGTCCAGGCATTCGCGCTTGGGCCGTAGGCCCAGAGGTCGTCGAAGGCTCGCTCGCCGGCGCCGCCGAAAACGAGCATCTGGCCGCGGTCAGTATCCCACACGGCAGCGTGTCGGAAGCGGGCAGGTGGGGGCGGTCCGCCCGGATCCAGCTCGGCCCACGCGTTTTCGGTGGTCCGATAGGCCCAGAGGTCGTTCAGGAAGCCGGTGTCTGGCGAGCCCCGATAGCCGCCGAAGAGCAGTAGCTGCCCGCGGGTGGGGTCCCACACGATGCTGGCATCCTCGCGTGGGGTTGGCGCCACGCCCTCAGGCCGGAGCTCGGCCCACGCCTGACTGGCCGGTCGGTAGCTCCAGAGTCGACTGGCCAGGCCCTCGAAGACGAGCAGTTGCTCGTTATCCGTGTCCCAAGCAGCGCGGTTCCCAGAGGTGCCGATCGGCGCGGGCCGGCCACGCGAGACCTGCGACCAGCGGTACGTCCCCAGTCGGTAGCTCCAGACGTCGTTCAGCGTACCGCCGGGAATCGACCCACCGTAGACGACCATGCGCCGGCCCTCTGGGTCCCAGACTGCCGTGTGCCCGCCGCGGGCCGACGGCGGTTGCCCGGTGCCCGGGAGCTCGGACCAGCTGTCGCTTGACGGGCGGTAGCTCCAAACGTCGCCGAGGTAGCAACCGGGCCCGCATCCGCCACCGAAGATGAGCATCTGCGAGCCCGCGCGATCCCAGATCACCACGTGGGAGAGGCGCCCCGGTGGGACCGGGCCCCCCTGCTCGGTGGGGAGCAGCTGTGACCATACGTTGGCAGTCGGCTGGTAGCTCCACAGCTCGTTTACGAACTCGGATGTGATCGGGTCCGCCCCGCCGAACACCAGCATCTGGTCGTTGATATCGTCCCAGACCGCGGCGTGGTAGAAGAGCGGGAGCGGCGGAGCTCCGCCCGGTTCAAGACGGCTCCACGTGTTCATGTCCGGGCTGTACGCCCAGAGGTCGTTGAGCGGTCCGAACCCGGCCCCCAGTCCCGCGAAGACCACGATCTGCGCTCGGGCCGGATCCCACACCGCGCTGTGGTAAGCTCGCGCCGAGGGTCGATCTCCCTGAGGATGGAGCTCCGTCCACGTGTTGCTGGCCGGTCGGTAGCTCCACAGGTCCCCCTCACCTCCCAGTCCGCCGAAGACGAGCATCTGGCTGTGGACAGTGTCCCAGACGGCGCGGTGGCCGGTAGACGGCAGGTGTGGGAGTACTGTTCCCATGATCTGAATCCACGTGTCGGTGGCCGGGCGGTAGCTCCAGAAGTCTGCGAGCGGCCCGCCGCTGCTTCCACCGAGGACCAGCATCTGGTTGCCGGTTGGATCCCAGGCAGCGCTGTGCTGCGAGCGAGCGCCCGGCGGTGTCAGCAACGTCCATCCAGGTGCCGACTGAGTCTCGGCCGCGGAGGACTGCGAGACCGCTCGGGCGTCCGCGCTCTCGGGCGATCCGCTCGCCATGCGGGCCTCGCCGAACGCGGGACCTGGGGCCTGAACGAGAAGCGCCAGGAGCAGAGGGAGACAGACCTTTGTGCTCACCAGCGTTGGCTCCGGTGGGACCTTGGCTGAGTACTGGGCAGCTTGCGTGTAGCTTGTTCCTTATATCTCGGATACACATCGCAGGGGAAGGGGGCAACCGGTTGGGTTTTTTCATTCCACCATGAGACCCCCATTCCGCAGGTGTATTACTTTGCGGGTTTCACCACGGATTCCGTTTAGAATGTGCACCTGATGGAAGCGGACATGCCGACGCTCTTCCCCGACCTTCGAATCGATGCACGCGCGGCATACCGGACCGGGGTCCTCCCTTCCCAGACGATTCGGCAGCTCGTCGAGGCGGGGCACATCTCCAGCAGTGTTCCGATCGGACCCGAGCAGATCCAGCCGGCAAGTATCGACCTGCGCCTCGGACCCGTCGCCTATCGGGTTCGGGCCAGCTTCCTCCCCGGGCCCGGCACGACAGTTGTGAAGAAGGCGGGGGAGCTGCGGACACACGAGCTGGACCTCACTCGCCCTGCTGTCCTAGAGAAGGGCTGCGTATACATCGTGCCGCTCCTGGAGGAGTGGAACCTCCCAGCTCAGTTCGCCGGCAAGGCCAACCCGAAGAGCACGACGGGGCGGCTTGACGTGTTCACCCGGTTGATCACGGACTACGGCACGGAGTTCGAGCGCGTACCCGCCGGCTACCGGGGCCATCTCTACGTGGAGATCGTCCCACGGACCTTCAGCATCCTCGTCCAGGCCGGCACGACCTTGAACCAGCTCCGCTTTCTGCGTGGCGCGCCGACACCGTCGGATGCCAAGCTGAGCGAGCTGCACGGGCGCGAGCCGCTGCTCTACCAGGGGGACGCTGTCCTCGGGGAGCCGACCATCGCGCAGGGCCTCTGGATCTGCGTGGACGTGCAGGGTAGCCCGGGCTCCGACATCATCGGCTACCAAGCCAAAGCGCACGCGCCGCTCATCGAAATCGACAAGCTGGACTACTATGACCCGCTGGACTTCTGGGACCCGATTCCGAGGCCCAAGCGCGGCTACCTCATTCTCAACCCCGAGGACTTCTACATTCTGGCCTCGAAGGAGAAGATCAGGGTGCCACCGGACTACGCGGCCGAGATGGTTGGATATGATCCGTCTGTCGGGGAGTTCCGCATCCACTACGCGGGTTTCTTCGACCCGGGCTTCGGTTACGGAAGCAACGACATCCGGGGCACCCGTGCCGTGCTGGAGGTGCGCACCCACGAGGTGCCGTTCGTGCTGGAGGACGGCCAGCGCGTGGGGCGGCTCATCTATGAGCGGCTTCTGGAGACGCCGGACCGGGTCTATGGACCGGCGATCGGATCGACCTATCAGCGACAGGAGCTGTCTCTCAGCAAACAATTCAAGCGGATGCCGTTGAGCTGGGAGGGAGAGGCGTGATGCGATCGCATGCGTCGCATCCTTCGTCGCGCTCCACATCCGGCGGGCGTTCGGGAGGCGCATTGGTTCAGTCGTCAGCCACCAGGTCTCAATCGGTGCGGGATGCCGAGCTGAAAGTTGCCGGCGCCATCCCATATGCGCTGAATGTCGAACTCCCAGGCATGGCGTACGGGCGATGTGTGCGAAGCCCCTTCGCCCACGCGCGCGTCCGCAACGTCGACGCATCGCGCGCCCTCGCCCTGCCAGGCGTTGTGGGCGTTCTCACGCGCGACGACCTGGCGGACGGGCGCCTCTTCCCGTACTACGGCGCGGCGATCAAGGACCAGCCCCTCGTCGCGATCGATAAGGTTCGCCATGTGGGCGACGTGGTTGCCGCCGTGGTCGCCGAGGATCCGGAGACCGCAGAAGAGGCCATTGAGCTGGTCGATGTCGAATACGAGGAGCTACCGGCGGTGTTCGATTCGATCGAGGCGCTTGAGTCCAGCGCTCCGTTGGTTCACGACGAAATCGTCGGTCGATACGAGATCCCGGGCGGGCTCGGGAGCCTCATTCGTCCCCAGAATGGCACCAACCTCCTCCACCACATGAAGGTGCGGCGGGGTGACGCCCAGCAAGCCTTCGGCGAGGCCGACCTAATCTACGAGGATACATACAGCAGCCCAGCGCTCCACCACTGTGCCCTCGAGCCCCACGTGACGGTCGCAGCTTGGGAGTCGGAGGGCGAGGCACCGTCCGCCGGTTCCTTCCCGCGTCCGGAGGTCGCATCCCTGACCATCTGGTCGGCCACGCAGATGCCCTACTTCGTGCGTCAGCAGGTGGCAGAAATCTTTCGTATGCCGAGAGAGCGCGTGCGCGTGCTCGTCTATACCCTCGGCGGAGGATACGGGTCCAAGACCTACTGCCGCATGGAACCGCTGGCGGCGGTGCTGGCCTGGAAGACGGGGCGGCCGGTGAAGCTCGTCCTGAGCCGTGCCGAGGAGTTCGTCACGACCACCAAGCACGAGGCCAAGGTGCGTATCAAGAGTGGCGTTCGGCGAGATGGAACGATCCTCGCGCGAGAGGTAGAGGTCTACTACAACGCCGGCGCGTACGCCGACCGGAGTGGGACGATCGCGCGGTCGGGCGGGATCGGTTCCATCGGACCATATGCGATCCCCAACGTGCAGGTCGACGCCTACGCTGTCTACACGAATCGGCCCAACGCTGTCCCCTTTCGGGGGCTCGCAGTCTCCCAGGTCGCCTGGGCGTACGAGCGGCACACGGACGAGCTGGCCCGCCGGCTGGGGCGCGACCCTCTCGAGTTCCGTCGGCAGAATCTGCTTCGAGAGGGAGACCGCTTCTCGACTGGAGAGGAGCTGGAAGACGTGCATTTTGTGGAGCTGCTGGAGGACGCTGCCTCGGCCATCGGCTGCGACGAGCCGTTGCCGCCGCCGAGCAGCCCCGGCAACTTGGTCGGTCGGGGACTCGCGGTGATCATCAAACACATGGGGAGCAACCCGGCTAGCACAAATCTGGCGATCCGACTGGATGCTGATGGCACCATCACAGCACTGAGCGGCACGGTGGAGATCGGCCAAGGAGCGCGCACGGTCATCGCGCGGGAAGTCGCCCGCGCTCTGGGTGTCCCGGAGGAGCGCGTGGACGTGCCGTTCGTCGACACCCGGGAGACCCCGCCCGACCAGGGCACCAGCTCGAGCCGGTCGACGTTCTTCAATGTGCGAGCGGCACAGGCGGCGGCCGACGACCTCCGGCGCCAGGTGCGCGAACTGGCCGCGAGGGTCTTCGAGATGCCGGTGGCGGATGTCCGCATCGATGGCAACCACGTCTCAGTGGGAGTTGGAGGTCAGGGGTCAGGGGCTCCCCTTGATCTGGCCGAGGTGCTCCGGGCCGCCGGGCTCGCGCGTGTCACGGGGATCGGCGAGTTTCATACCGAGATCGGGATCGACGCCGAGACAGGGCAGGGCAAGGCCTCGCATCACTGGCACCAGGCTGCCGCGAGTGCCGTGGTCGAGGTGGACCGAGAAACGGGCAAGGTTGCTGTGCTCCGCCTGCACCTGGCGACGCATGCGGGACGGGTCATCGACCGGGCCAACGCCGAGCTGCAGAACGAGGGTTGCGCGACGTTTGGTTTGTCCCAGGCGCTCTTCGAGGAGATGTGCTTCGACGGCGGACAGCTCCTCAACGCGAACCTGTCGGACTACAGCATCGCTTCGTTGGCGGACTTTCCGGAGGGCTTCACGACAACGCTTGCCGAGAATCCGGAGCCGAACGCAGAGGTCCATGGCCTCGGGGAGACCGGGCTGCCGGCGGTGCCGCCTGCTATCGGAAACGCCGTGCGGGACGCCCTCGGCGCCCCCGTATGGAGCATCCCCCTGACGCCCGAGCGGCTCCTTGAGGCGGTACTGGCTCAGCAGTGACGCTCGGGATCCTCAGTCTCATCGAGTCGGCTGGGAGCCGAGCCCCGATATCGACCCCAAGAGTCCGCCGAAGGTCGCTCCCAGCAGCGTCGTGACCACGGGCAATGCCAGCGCCGGCAGTGCAAATGGCAGCAGGCTGGACTGTACGGCGGTCGGCACCGCGCCGACGACGCCGACGAGGAGACCGACGAGCGCGCCGATGAGGATTCCCCCCGCAGCGGTGCGCTCGTAGTGAGCCATCACCTGCGGATCGTCGGGCTCCGCCGTCTGGGGAAACTGGTCTGCCGGTATGTCGCCCAGCGGGCTGTACATCACCCCCAGCGACAGGCCGTAACTCAGATGGAGAATGAGGTTGCCAAGAGCGGGGAGCGGTCCCGCGCCAATGGCCAGCCCGAGGAAGCCGCCCCCCACGACCGGCAGAAACACGACAATCGACAACAACCAGGGGAGCACGGAGAACAGCACGCCCTTCAGCCATCCGTCGCCCGGCAGGCGCGGCTCAAGGGCGTACGCGTACACCGTTGCCCAGAGGATTCCAACGACGAGGTGCGCCGCACCCGCCGCATAGAGGCTCGCCTGTGCCAGATCAATTACCTGGTTATTCGTCAGCGCGTGCATCCACAGCTCGAAGGTAGCTGCGCCGCGCCGCTCCGTTAGCGGGATGCCGGCGATGACGCGAGCCATGCCATACGCCATGAAGAACGTGATGGACATAACCACAGTGGCGATGAGCCCTGCCACGATGGCGCGTGGAAGCCAATCGGGACGCGGCCGGGGGTCGTGCGATTCTCTGTCCATCGAACCACCTCCGCTGTCGCGTCTGCCTTGACGGCCTCCCCCGGAGAGCTCGCGATGTGAAGAAACGGGCGTACGGCGGACGTCCTCAGTCACGTCGCGCGACCCGCTGTGGAAAGCACCAGATGGGGGTCTCCACGCAGACAGCACCTGCCATCAGTCTAGCACACGCCCTCTCGTCATCCGTTCCCTGGGGGCGGGGGGATCCGCCGCCGCGAGTGCACCGGAGCGCGAATTGACGCGGCGACCCCGTCCAGGTAGAATTGCTCGCGTTCTGGTACGTTACGATGAGTCGTGTCTGAAGAAAGGCAGGTGACGCAGGCTCATGCAGGTCGTCGCGCGACCAGGAGAGACCTTCGAGACGCTGCTGCGCCGCTTCAAGTCTGGAGTTGAGCGCGAGGGCATTCTCGGCGACTACAAGCGCCACCAGAGCTTCATGAGCCGTGGAGAGAAGATGCGCGCGAAGCTCAAGCGCGCCGAGCGCAAGCGGCGAACGCGGATGGCGCGGCGCTCAGCCTAGTCGTTTCTGAAAGAAGACCACGTCGAGGGTCCCGCGGCGGAACGTGCCGCGGGACCTATGTGTGCCCGTCCCTCCAGGCGCATGACGCACTCGAGGTGCGCTTGCGACGGTTGTCGCCTTGCGGTATCATACCCACGGCGTTAGCACTCTGGTCGCAAGAGTGCTAAGAATCGGCGCGAGGGTGAAGGCCGCGGCGGCCGGACCTCTCCGCGCCGGGCAATCTTGGTTGCAACTCAAATCTATGTTCCGGAGGGAGTCACCCATGGCCCAGGCACCAACCGCGACGAAGCTGGTTCCCCTCGGCGACCGTGTCGTCGTGCGGCCGAGCCAGAAGGACGAGGTCACGAAGAGCGGGATCGTCCTGCCCGACACGGCCCGCGAGAAGCCCCAGGAGGGCGACGTCATCGCGATAGGCCCCGGCCGGGTGCTGGACAACGGGACGCGACTCGCCATGGACCTCAAGATTGGCCAGACCGTTCTGTACGCGAAGTACGCGGGCACCGAATTCAAGCTCGACGACGAAGAGTATCTGATCCTTCGCGAGCCAGACGTCCTGGCCGTCGTGAACGAGTAGGTGCTGTGGATCGGTCAGCGGACCGCTGAGCCAACATTGCAACGGAGGAAGGATCACTCATGCCTGCGAAGCAACTTGTCTTCAACGAGCAAGCGCGTCGGTCTCTCAAAGACGGCGTCGACGCGATGGCCGACGCTGTCAAGACGACGCTCGGACCGCGCGGCCGACACGTCGCGCTGGACAAGAAGTTCGGCGCGCCCAACGTAACTCATGACGGCGTAACCGTCGCCAAAGAGATCGAGCTCGAGGAGCCGTTCCAGAACATGGGCGCGCAGCTTCTGAAGGAGGCTGCCACCAAGACAAACGATGTCGCGGGCGACGGAACCACGACCGCGACGGTGCTGGCCCAGGCCATCATCCATGACGGCTTCAAGAACGTCGCGGCGGGCGCGAATCCCATGGATGTGCGCCGCGGCCTCGACAAGGCGCTCGAGTCGGTGGTCCAGACTATCAAGGAGATGGCCACGCCGGTTCACGGGCGTGACGACATCGCCCACGTCGCCACGATCTCGGCGGCCGATCCGGAGATCGGCAAGATCCTGGCAGATATTTTCGACCAGGTCGGGAAAGACGGCGTCATCACCGTCGAGGACGGGAAGGGTCTCGCTTACGAGGTTGAGTTTACCGAGGGGATGAAGTTCGACCGGGGCTACATCAGCGCGTACTTCGTCACCAGCGCTGAGCGGATGGAAGCCGACCTCGAGGAGCCCTATCTCCTTGTCACCGACAAGAAGATCAGCGCGATTCAGGATCTCCTTCCCGTTCTCGAGAAGGTGCTTCAGAGCGGAAGGAAGGACCTCCTCATCGTGGCCGAAGATGTCGACGGCGACGCGCTGGCAACCCTCGTGGTGAACAAGCTGCGTGGCACAGTGAACGTGCTGGCCGTCAAGGCGCCGGGATTCGGCGATCGCCGAAAGGAGATGCTCCAGGACATCGCGGCTCTCACTGGCGGGGCCGTCATCTCGGATGAGACCGGCCGCAAGCTGGACAGCGCAACGCTCGACGACCTCGGCCGGTGTCGGCGCGTGGTTGCGAACAAGGACGAGACGACGCTCGTCGAGGGATCGGGCGACAAGGCTCAGATCGAGGCGCGGATCCAGCAAATCAAGGCGCAAATCGACATCACCACGTCCGACTATGACCGCGAGAAGCTGCAGGAGCGGTTGGCTAAGCTCTCCGGCGGTGTGGCCGTCATCAAGGTTGGCGCCGCGACCGAGATCGAGCAGAAGCTCCGTAAGTCCCGAGTCGAGGACGCCATCTCCGCGACCAAAGCCGCGGCCGAGGAGGGGATCGTTCCCGGCGGCGGAGTTGCGTACATGCTCGCCGCCGACAAGCTGAACGAGCTCAAGCTCGAGGGAGACCTGAACATCGGCGCGCGGGCACTCAAGCGGGCCCTGGAGGAACCCACGCGGCAGATCGTGGAGAACGCGGGCCTCGAGGGGTCCGTGGTCGTCGAGGAGGTGCGCCGCCGGTGGCGCCAGGAGAACAACCGGCACGTCGGGTACGACGTCCAGGGCGAGGCGTACACGGACATGGTGATGCGGGGGATCATCGACCCGGCGAAGGTCGCGCGCGCTGCCTGTGAGAACGCCGTCTCTATCGCGGGAATGGTCCTCACGACGGAGGCCCTCATCACCGAGGTGCCCGAGAAGGAGAAGCACGCGGCGCCGCCGATGCCGGAGTACTAGTACAAATCGCCGCAAGTGAGTCGTCGGTTATCGGTAGGGCGGGGGCTTGTCCCCCGCCGCGCGTCCCGGTGTGCGGTCGCAGGGCGGGAGGGGACGAGCCCCTCCCCTTCCGGACGCGCAGTCATGCCCAACTGACGAGAGACTTCCGCCCCGATGCACTAGTCCGGGCATGCAGAACGTATCGACCGACACGTGAAGTCAGGGGCCCGCCGATAGCGGGCCCCTGCTCTTTCACCCTCCAGGAAGGGTCCCCTCACCAGCCTGCGTGACGAGCTTCACGCGCCGATCGGCATAGCCGTCTCCCCGCATTTCCTGACCCGCCCAACAAGGACCAGCTGCCCACGCGGTCGGGCGGGTTGGCCGTCGGAGCGCGGGTCAACTACACTTCGGGAGCCATGACCGTCCGTTTGGGATCGCGCAGCGTCCGCGTCATTGACTGCCACGCGCACCTCGGTCCGCCAGAGTGGCGCGTGCCCTCGGCGCCCGCGAGCATGTTCGAGATCGAGAAGACCCTCGCCGAGCTGGACCGGGCGGGCGTGGACGTGTCGGTTTTCGGGAACAACTGGATTCGCGTGCCTGAGGGCGCCCCCGCGATCGAGGCCGTGCGGCGCTACAACGCCTTCGCTGCTGAGGTGACGGCGCGGTATCCGGGCCGGCTCATGGGGCTGGCGTCGGCCGTCCCCTTCGGCGACGATCAGCACCTCGTGGAATGCGAACGGGCCATTCGCGAGTTGGGCCTCAAGGGAATCATGGTGAGCTCGAGCGTGGCCGGCGAGTACCTGGACTCGCCATCAGCCCATCCGTTCTTCGACATGGTGGCTGCGCTGGAGGTGCCGGTCTTCGTCCACCCGCCGCGCGTGACGATCGGCGCGGAGAAGATGGAGATCTTCCGCTTGCCCGAGATGGTGGGCCGCCCATTCGACACAACCCTCAGTTTTGCTCGCTTTATTCTCAATGGCGGCTTCGAGCATTGGCCGTCAATGAAGCTCGTCGGCGCTCATATGGGCGGTGCCGTCTCGCTCCTGCCGGGCCGCCTGGACTTCGGTTACGAGCTGCGGGATGATCTGTCGTTCGGCCCATGGGAGCCGGATGTGCTCACCGCTCCACCCTCAGCGTACATCCCGCGGCTCTACGTGGATACGATGGGCTTCCACCCGCCGGCCGTCATGTGCTGCGTTGAGACAGTCGGCGCCGAGCACGTCGTGATGGGGAGTGACTTCCCGCCAGTCCATGTCCCGGTCAGCCGCACCGTGGATCTGGTTCGCAACCTCCCGCTCTCGCTGGCCGATCGGGAGGCGATTCTGGGCGGTAACGCCGCAGCCCTTCTGCGGATCTAGCGCGCCGCGCGTGGCGTCGCTCGGTCGAATTGCCACCGGAGCGCTGGCCCACCCGAGATCCCCGGCGTGACGGGCCGTGCTATCATGGCGCCGACGGCATGTGCGGATCACCACCGAGTTTTCGATGCCCCGCAGCGTCGGGGCGCCACGAGTGGTTGAGAAGACGAACCTTTCAGAGCACCCGGAGAGGGCATCATGCAGCGAAGTGACGAGATCACGGCACTCGACGTCGGAAACATCGTGGCGATGGAGCACGTAAACCTCACCATGCCGGACCAGGCCACCGCGACCCTCTTCTATATCGTGGGCCTGGGGTTCACCCGCGACCCCTACATGAACGTGGGACTCGGGAACATGTGGGTCAACGTCGGGGAGCAGCAGTTCCACCTGCCAACGCGTGATCCGCAGGTCATCGCAGGCCATATCGGTCTCGTTGTCCCGAATCTGGACGCCCTGCGGGACCGTCTGAACACGGTGGCCGGACCGCTGGCGGACACCCGTTTCTCCTGGTCCGATGCCGACGACCACATCGCCGTGACGTGTCCCTGGGGAAATCGACTGCGCTGCTACGCACCCGGCCCACGGTTTGGCGATGTGATGGTCGGGATCCCGTACGTCGAATTCCTGGCCCGACCCGGCTCCGCCCACGGGATCGCCGGCTTCTACGGGCGGATCATGGGCGCACCCGCGAGCATCGAGGACGGGGACCCGCGTGGAATGGCCGCGGTCGTGTCTGTCGGCCGGAACCAGTGGCTTCGATTTCAGGAGACGGCGGAAGACGTACGACCGTATGACGGGCACCACATCGCGGTGTACGTCGCGAACATCTCTCGCCCGTACGCGTTCTTGCAGGAACGCGGGCTACTTTTGGAAAGCGTTCGGAACCACCAGTTCCGCTTCCAGGACATCGTGGACCCAGAGACCGGAGGGCGAGTGTTCGCGGTGGAGCATGAGGTGCGCAGCATGCACCATCCGATGTACCGGCGGCCGCTCGTGAACCGTGACCCCGCGCAGACGGGGCGAACCTATGTCCGAGGCGCCGACGCGCTGGTCCTTGCCAGAGGGTAGTGCGGAGGGATGATGGCGCGCCGTGTGGCCCGAAGGGGAGAGGTCGTCGCAGGGCCGGTCAGTCGAGGCCGGCCTCGAGCAGGGAGACGACCAGCTCGTGAAGCTGCGGGTCGACGCCGTGCGTGAGGCGTTCCACATGAGGTCCGCCGTGTACGTGTGCCACGATGTCGTCGATGTCGCTCTGCTGCACGTTCGCGTACCAGGTGCCTTCCGGGTACAGCACGATGTTCGGCCCCATCCAGCAGGCGCCGAAGCAGACCTGCGTCTTCACCTGCACACCTGATCCCGCCAATCGCTCGCTCAGGGCATCCACGAGGGCCGGCGAACCCCCTTCAGCGCAGCTGATGTTGATGCAGACGTGGCACGTGTGAATCTCGTTGGACCCAGCCACTTGTCCCTCGGGTGAATGGCGAGATGTGACGGCCGTTCGGATCGGTCGTTCGGTACTTCGGCTCTGGTCACCCGCTGACATGGTAGCAATGTCTGGAAGATCCCTTCAAGCGACCCGCCTCAGGCACGCGCGTACTTCGCGTCTGCGCGAATCAGTCGTCGCCGCGGTACTTCCACTGGTAGTTGGGGTTTGTGTACACCTCCGCGGGCATGCGAGTCTGGATGCTGTGCTTGGCGAGCTCGTTCTCAAAGCGCTGGCGGATCTCTGGATCCTCCTCGGTGTACGCGATCTGGCGATCGTTGAGCGACTCGTCCGTATCGAAGACGCGACCGGGCCGAGCGATCGCCAGGTAGCGCGCCGGAACCGAGCCCGTGTTGAAGTGCTGATGGAACCACTGGTTCGGCGGAACGAACACGCTCGCCTCTCCCCACGGAACGTACGTCTTCTCCTTGTCGCCGCCCGGCGGCCAGAGCACGCTGAAGCCGTCGCCCTCGGGGATCACAATGACCGTTCCTGGACCGTGGCGGTGCGCCATCTTGTAGGTCCCAACCGGAAAGACCGACATGTGGCCGCCGCGCCCGGTGCGCGAGCGAAAGTCGACCACGCTGCCGCCGGCGCCACGCCGGCGATGCGCCTCGAGTTTGTCCCAGGCCTTCATGTCGGGGAAGAAGTTGCCGACCCAGAGCGCCCGCACGCCGCGCTCGCCCGGGTTGTCGCGCTCGACCTGCTTCGCTTCCGAGAAGGCCTCGCTCTCATCCTCCGCGTAGAGGATGCTCGTGTCGACGAACTCGTTGTTGAAGTAGAAGTCCGGGATGGGCATGATCAGCATCGCGAGCGGTAGGTAGTTGCAGTGCAAAAGGCGGACTTCCTGGTCGCCTCGTGAATTACTGAGCTGGTAGGTGTAGCTCGGGGGAATCATGAACAGGCTGTGCTTCTGGAACTCGAACTGCTTCCTGGGCATGTCACCCGACCACACGGTGCACATGCCCTGGCCCTGGACGCAGTAGCACATCTCCTCGAGCGCGATCTTCCACGGGGGGAGCGCGGCGCCGGGCGCAATCGCCGTTACGCGCGACTCCTGGATGTCCTCCTGTCCGGCGAGGACGAGAAAGGCGGCCTGGCATTGGCGGAACTCCCACCAGCCCAGCTCGATGGTGCGGAGATCCTCGATGAAGAACGCGCGGTGGATGGGGATGCCCTGCGCCTGGATCCAACTCTCGTAGGCGCTGGCCGCCTCGCCGCGACCGGCGGCCTGCTCGGTTCGTGTTGCTGCCATGAGTCCCCCTCTTGGTCGTAGAGATGCGCAGCTCAGGGTCGGGCGTAGGCACCGTCTGCGCTGAGTACCGAAGTGAGGCTGTGGCCGATCCTCGCGTCCCGTGCCCGTCACCTATACCACGCCGACGCGTGTCCGTCAAATCGCGGGGAGCGCGTCGCATCGGGCCTATCCGAGCTCCGCCTCCAGCGGCTCGACGGCGTCTCGCCGCATGGACAAGAGCCGGATCCTACTCGAGATTCCACTGCTCGATGTTCCAGGTCATGGCATTGGCACCGCCGGAGCCCAGGCGCGGGGGCGCGTTGAGGATGCCCGTGCGCACCGTCGTGATCTCGGTGTTGAAGTAGAGCGGCAGCGCGGGCAGATCCTCCGCCCAGCGGAGGGCGACCTCAAGGCGGAGTTGCTCACGCATCGCACGGTCAAGCTCGACTGCCCACTGCTCGAGGAGCGTGTCCCCGCCGCGCCAACCTTCCTGATTGTCCCCGACCCATCTGTTCTCCTCGGTCGGGATGAAGCGACTGTGCCAATCGGTGAGCATCGGATCGTTGGGCTCGAGGCTCCCCCCAGCCGCCCCGCAGAAGCAGACGCCGGTCCACTGGCCCATGTTCTCCGGGAGATCCGCCGTGCGCCGCGGCAGGTTGTTGACCTGGGACTCCATCCCAAGGGTCTTCCAGTAGTCCAGTACGATCGCCTGCACGGCCTCGGTGTCCCGCTCGCCGGTCGTTGCCCTGGCGTCAAGCGAGAAGCGCTCGCCGCGGCCGTTCACGAGGATGCCGTCGGGGCCGGGACTCCAGCCGGCCTCGGTCAGGAGCTGGCGCGCGCGGTTCGGATCGTACGGATACTTCATGACGCGACGGTCCACCTCCGGGAAGAGCGGGTCGCTCGGCCGGATCTTTGTATCCGGGACCGTGGTCAGGCCGAAGAGGACGTTCTGCACAATCGCCTGGCGATCGATTGCGTGGAGCAGGGCCTGTCTGACCCGGACGTCGTCGAACCACGGGTTGCGCCAGCTCGGTCCGACGTTGCTCCAGCCCGTCTGGACGTGGTGCACCGTGCCTTCCCCGGCCGATTCCCATCGCTCTTTGGCGGTGAGCGAGGGCTCCAGGCCGATAGCGGAGCGCATCGTGATGTCGACCTCATTCGCGAGCACCTGCGCGAGTGCGGTGTTCTGGTCGGCAACGATCTTGTAGTGGATGGTGTCGATCGTGGGCGGGCCCAGGAAGTAGGCGGGGAAGGCGTCGAAGCGGATGCCGACCCCGGGCTCGAAGGAGGAGACGCGGTAGGGGCCGTTGCCGACGTAGTCGGTCGTGAAATACGGGTGCGCGGCGAAGGTCGTGACGTCGTCGCGGTAGTCCGTCTCGAGCAAGTGGCGGGGCAATGGCGTGAGGCCGCCGCGGACGAGGAGGTTCGCGTCAGGGAAGATCTCCTTCCACACGATGTGCAACGTGTGCTCGTCGGGAGCCGTGACCGACTCCATGCGCGACGGGATGCCCGCCTCCATCGCGGCGAATTGCGGGTCGAGCACGACCTGCCAGCCGAAGACAAGGTCCGACGCGCTGAAGGGGGTGCCGTCGTGCCAGGTGACGTCGGTGCGCAGGCGCCATGTGGTCTCCATGCGGCCGTCGGGCAGGACCGTCCACGTGCCGCGCTCGGTGGCAGGCAGCTCGGTGGCCAGCCACGGCTCGAGGACGTTGTCCCACACCTTGTACCTGATCAGGGTGGCGAGGAAGACAGGGGTCAGGTTCGAGTCCGTGGTCTGGTGCGGGCCGAAGCCGGTCGGCTCGCGGTTCATGGCGATGGTGATGGACTTGCGGGCGGTCGCGTCGGGTCCGGCCGGTTCGTCGGGTGCCGGCGTCTGGTCAGCCACGCACCCGGCGAGGAGGCCCCCACAGAGGACGACCGCAACAGATCGCCACAGGGCCCGAGGCATCATCGCAACCTCCTTACGCCCGCTGAATGACCGGGAGGACCTCCCGGGCAAAGAGCTCCATCATCCTCGTCACCTCGTCGACACTCAGGCTCGCCATCTCGGGCCTGATGACGAGCACGTTCGTGTTGGATTCCTCGCGCTGACGGAGGATCTGCCTGGCGACCGCGTCCGGGTCGCCGACGAGGTAGACGCCTCGCTCGACGATCTCCTCGAAGCTTCGCCCGGCCCGAGCCCGGCGACCCTCCCGGGCGCCTCCCAGGTAGGCGTGGGAGCGCGCAGTGTACTTGGCGCGCTCCAGCTGATCCAGCTCCGGCGGAACGAACTGCTCGGGGTACGCGTGCGCGCGGTCCCCAAGGATGACCTCGTCCACGGTCCTCCGGGCCTGCGCCATCGTGGGAGCCAGGTAGAGCTCCCGGGCCAGACCCCGGTCCTGGGGGCCGGGTGTCCAGGCGCATTCCGCCTCGGCGTAGCGCTGATAGTAGTCCAATGTCTGGGTGGCCTGCGGCGTGGGCCCGCTGCCGATGAGGCCGATCTGATGCTGCGCGGCCCACTCGAGACTCTCCGCGGACCCGGCCGTCGTCCAGGCCGGCGGATAAGGCGCCTGCAGGGGACGCGGCAGGATGGACACGCAGTCGTAATGGAAGAACTCCCCGTGCCAGGGAAACGGGTTTTCCTCAGTCCACGCCTTGACGATCAGGTCGAAGGCCTCCCGCTGGCGGGCCCTCCCTTCCTGAGGCGGCATCGAGTATGCGTAATGAGACTCGGCGTTTCCGCTGATGAATCCGGCCACAAGTCGGCCATGGGAGAGGTTATCCAGCATCGCCGTCTCCTCCGCGACCCGCACGGGATGCGCGTGGAGGGACAGGATGATGCCCATGGTGATGAGCTTGATGCGCTCGGTCACCTGGCTGGCCGCGGCGATCATGAGGTTCGGGGAGGGTGTCAGCCCCCCGTTGGGGCCATAATGATGCTCAGTGAAGATGAGCCCGTCGAACCCCAGCTCGTCGATGCGCTGGATGTACTGCATCCGCTGGTCGTACAGGCCCAGACCGAGCTCCCGGTCCCACATCCAGCCGGGGACCGGAAAGGGCGTGGGGCGGTCGCTAAAGGCGCGGTAGGCCATGCCCTGTCGAATCCAAACCTCCATGCCGACACCTCCCCGAGCCTTCCCCTCCGTGCTCCCGGTCCGCCTCGCCCGAGTATATCGAGAACTGAATTCGCGTCAAAGGTCCGATCTGCCTCACCTGGCACCGCCAGTGGCCCCCTGCGCTGATCATCAGGGCCGTGAGCTGCGCGGCCGTGATCTTGGGCATTGCCGGAACGCGGCCGGATCTTCGCGAGCGCGACCTCGGGGCAATGAAGGAGCCGCAGCCGGGGAGCTGAGCTGACCCGGCGGGCCTTTCACTCGATGATCACCGGCTGCCGAGCGCGCTTTCCGAGCCGTCGTGCGCCGCCCTCCGTTATCACAACAGGGTCGCCGAACTGGGTTGCCGTCCCTGTCGGAAACCGCAGAACCGGTTTGAGGGTGAAGCTCATATTCGGCTGGAGGATGATGCGACCTGCGTCCTCGCGCATGAGCCGAGGGCCCAGACGGGGAAAGTCATCGCCGAGTCCGTTCGAGTGGTACACCACGCCGGAGGCGTCACGACCTCGATGGTTCTCACACAGATTGAGGTAATGGGTGCAGAGCTCGTCGATGGTTCGCCCGGGACGCAACCAAGCCACGACCGCGTCGAACACGTCGATGGTCGCGGTCATCGCGTGCGTATAGTCGTCCGGCGTGCCCCTGCCCACCTGGATGGTGTGGTTGGACTGGGCACGGTAGCCCTGGATCCGGGCGCAGACCTCCTGTGAGCAGAGCGCGCCCGGGCGGATGCGATCGGGGATCGGCATTCCCAACGTCTGGTTCGCCGGCCCGTCGAAGGTCACGGACAGGCGGGCGGGCCACTGTCCGGCGGCGCGAGTGAGCGCGTTCGCCATCGCATACCACACATCCCGCTGACGCAGGCCGGGTCGCGCGATCTCGTGCAGCGCCTCGATCGCTTCCTCGTTGGCGGCCGCGACCCGCTCAATGACGGCGATCTCCTCTGGACCGCGAACGAGCCGCGCCCAGTTGAGGACGTCGTTCTCTCCGTAGATGTGGGCCTGGGGTAGGAGGCTCTTCATGCGTACGATCGTCTCGTAGGGAATGTCGCCCTCTGGCTCGCGATAGTGGCCTTGGAACTGGGTAAACCCGATGCGATCGCGATCGAGGCGAAGCTCGCGCAGCCGCTCTGGGACAAGGGTGCTCGGCTCGCCGACGCGGAGATCGGTGATCCAGTCCTGCATGCGAGCCGCGAATGCCCGATTCCGATCGCTGGCGAGCACCGCGGTGGCCTCGCCGTCGAGGGGGAATACGACCCACGCGCTGATCCCGATGCCACCGATCTGACTGAGATACCGCGCTGTCGCCTGGTCCTCCGCGTCGCGCAGGCCCGGCGCCACAAGGCAGTCGCAGTTGTGCTCGCGCATGAGCTCCCGAACGCGGCCCCAGCGCCGCTCCCGCTCGGCGAGGCTAAAGCGTGGGTAGTCAGACAGGTCAAGCATTGGTCCCTTCCTCTGCCCCATGTACGGATCGACGGGGGTCCGGCATCGCGAACCGTAACATCGTCTCGGGCTCAATGCAAGCGCGACTGGGGGCGTAAACATCCGCATCGCGCCTTACCCTGAATCCAGTGGTTCCGTAGCCGCCCGCGGTGTCATGGACGGCACGCCCCTTGCGAACGGTCCAATGGCGTTCGATCCCGAGGGTGCAGCGCATGAGCCCCATCTAGTTGAGGCCCGGTCATAAATGGGGGACAGGAACTGTGGAATCTCATGGCTCACCTCGTTCAGCTGCTCAAAGCAGACGGCTCGCGTCGCCGAGGGGTGCCCCCATCTTACCTCAACTGGGTGAGGCGTCTAGACGATGTTCCACGTCACGATGCGGTTCATGACGCTATATCCCACTGCTCGATGTTCCACGTCATGGCATTGGCGCCGCCGGAGCCCAGGCGCGGCGGTGCATTAAGTATGCCCTTGCGCACCGTCGTGATCTCGGTGTTGAAGGAGAGCGGCAGGGCAGGCAGATCCTCGGCCCAGCGGAGGGCGACCTCGAGCCGAATCTGCTCGCGCCGCGCCCCGTCGAGCTCAACGGCCCATTGCTCGAGGAGCGCGTCCCCGCCGCGCCAGGCCTCCTCGTTGTCGCCGACCCAGCCGTTCCCTTCGGTCGGGATGAAGCGGCTGTGCCAGTCGGTGAACATCGGGTCGTTGGGCTCGAGGCTGCCGCCGACCGCGCCGCAGAAGCAGACGCCCGTCCACTGCCCCCGGTTCTCCGGGAGATTCGCGGTGCGCCGCGTCATGTTGTTGACCTGCGACTCCACCCCGAGGGACTTCCAGTAGTCCAGGACAATGGCCTGCACGGCCTCGGTGTCCCGCTCACCGGTCGTTGCCCGGGCGTCAAGCGAGAAACGCTCGCCGCGGCCGTTCGCGAGGATGCCGTTGGGGCGTTGGCTCCAGCCGACCCGCAACTCGATCCGAGTTCACATAGCTCGACGCTCCGTCGGATGGAACATGCGATGGTAGAAGCCACGGGATGCGCTGTCAAGCGGCGACCGCAGCGACCGTCTACCTGCCAAAGGCACAGACGCGAACGTCGATTGACAGGGTGCCCGGCTGCCAGTACACTCGCGCACGAAGCAAGCGTGGGAGGCGCCGTGGTCGTGGACGCCGCAGGGAGGGGGCCACCCACTCCACGAGTGCCGCGGATCGCGCCGGCCTTGACCCGGGAGACCGACCGAGCGCTGCTCCAGAGCTCGATGCGGAAGGTCGCTGCGGCGTTAGCTGTGCTGCTGTCCTGAAGAATCGGCGGACTGGAGGATTGATGCGTTTCCACATGCACCTGCTCCCGACCTACTTTCCCGATCGAGACCCGCCCTTTGACGTGTTCTACCAACAGATTCTCGATCAGGTGGCGCTGGCGGAGGAGCTGGGCTGGGAGTGCTTCTGGTTCACCGAGCACCACTTCTTGCTGTACGGAGGACCTGAGCCCAATCCCGCGATCTTCCTGGCTGCGGCCGCGGCGCGGACCTCCCGGATTCACCTGGGCTCTGCGATCTCCATCCTGCCCCTCCACCACCCAGTTCAGATCGCTGAGAACTATGCCATGGTCGACGTCGTGTCCGGCGGCCGCCTCGAGTTCGGCATCGGCCTCGGCAACACAGCCGTGGACTTCCGGGTCTATGGAGTGCCACGCGAGGAGAGTCGTCAGCGGTTCGAGGAGGCGGCAGACGTTGTGATGAAGGCCTGGACCAATGAGCGCTTCAGCCACGAGGGGAGCTTCTGGCGATTCGAGGATGTCCCGATCTACCCGCGACCGGTGCAGCAGCCGACGCCGCCTATCTGGGTCGCGGGCCACTCACCCGACTCTCTGGGGTGGGCGGGTCGCCACGGATTCAGCATCATGACCGTGGCGCACCCGTTTCCCCCGGAGCACTACGAGCCAGGACTCGCCGCCTGGCGTGACGGGCTGGCGCAAAACGGGCTCCGGCCGGGCCAGCGCCACTGCAAGCTTCACCTCAGGGTCTGGGTAGACGAGAGCGCTGATCGGGCGCGCGAGATCGCGGAGCCCGCGCTCCTCCGCTACGACCATATCTCAACGGTTGGACGCGAGGCGCGCGCGCCCTTCAACCCCGACTCCTACCCGTTCGCCGACATGCTCGCGTGCGGGCGCAACGTGTACGGTAACCCGGACCAGTGCATCGAGGCCATCCACGCGACGCTGCGCAACTACCAGTTCGACATCTTCAGCACGACGTTCAATTTCGGGGGCCTCCCACACGAGGAGATCAAACGGTCGATGCGGCTCTTCGCAAGGGAGGTGATGCCGGCGTTCAAGGACGTGGTCCCGCCCCTGGTCGCGGACGGAGGGCCGACGGAGCTGGCGCGCCGCACGGGTCACGAGTAGAGGTCGGACACGACGAAGATGTTCCCCTCCGGGTCTCGAACGCGCACGTTCCGAGCGTGAGAGTTCCGGTAGCGCCGCCGCTGCTCCACACAGCGGCGTTACGGGGTGAGCAGGATCTTGCCCATCGTCTCTCGGGCGCTCAAAGCGCGGTGTGCGCCGGCCGCCTCGGCCAGAGGGTACGTCCGGTCGATGCGGAGGCGCACTTTTCCGGAGGCGATCCAGTCGAAGAGCTCCTCGGCGCGTTGGCAGAGCTCCGCCCGCGTCGCAGTGTAATGAACGATGCTCGGCCGGGTGAGCCAGATTGAGCCTTTGGCGTTGAGCACCTGCGGATCGACCGGTGGCGCCGGCCCGCTGGAAGCCCCGTAGAGCACCAGAGAGCCGCGCGTCCGCACACAGTTCAGGCTCTTCTCGAACGTGTCGCAGCCGACGGAGTCGAACACGACCGCAACCCCCCGACCGTCAGTGAGCCGCTTCACCACGGGCTCAAAGTCCTGCTCCGTGTAGAGGATGACGTCGTCCGCGCCCGCCTCACGAGCGATCTGCGCCTTCGTCTCGGTTGATACGGTTCCGATCACGCGGGCTCCCCGCATCTTGAGCAGCTGGCAGAGGAGCTGCCCGACGCCGCCGGCCGCCGCATGGACGAGACAGACGTCGTGTGTCTCCAAATGGGCTGTCGAGAATGCAAGGTAATGCGCCGTCATCCCCTGGAGCATCGTCGCGGCTCCTTGGCGCGCGTCGAGGTGCGATGGCAGGTGAACGAGTCGATCCGCCGGCACGAGCGCATGGTCCGCGTATGCGCCCAGGACGCCGGACCATGCGACGCGATCGCCGACGGTGACATCGGTTACGCCGTCACCGATGGCTTCCACGCTGCCTGACCCTTCTTGGCCGAGCGTCGCCGGCAGCGCCATTTGATACTGGCCCGTGCGGTAGTAGATATCAATGAAGTTCACGCCGGCAGCCTCTATGCTGACCAGCGCCTGGCCTGGGCCCGGGACAGGAGTCGGTAGCTCCTCGAGCCGCAGCACGTCGGGGCCGCCGGGTTCGTGGATTCTGACAGCCTTCATCGAGTCGGCTTCGCGTGTGCGCGCCGAGCGGCCTCGGTCAGGGCACGTCGAGCGAACACCTCCGCCATCGCACGGCGGTAGTCCGACGATGCCATCACGTCCGAATCCGGTTCAAGCCCATCGGAGGCGAGACGCGCGGCTTCCTGGATCGCGGCGGCCTCCGGCTGCTTGCCCGCGAGCCACCCCTCAGCCGCATCTGCACGGATCGGCGTGGGCGCAACGCCGGACAGCGCGAGGCGCGCGTCGCGGATGGCGCCGTCGTCCCCGAGGGTTATCGTCGCGGCGGCAGCTACGATGGCGAAGTCGCCCTGTCGCCGAACGAGCTCCTGAAACGACGTCCCGGTGCCTGCCGGCAACTCGGGGAACCGCACCTCTGCGAGGATCTCGTCAGGACCCAGAGCCGTGGTCAGGTACGAGAGGAAGAAGTCGGAGGACGGTACCTCCCGTGACCCGCCCGGCCCCTCGACGCGCATTGTGGCGCCGAGGCACACGGCGACGGACAGGATCTCGGCGACCGGATCGGCGTGGGCGATGCTGCCGCCCACCGTTCCTCGGCTCCGGACCTGCCGGTCCCCGATCAACGGGACCGCCTCCGCAAGGAGTGGGCAGATCTCCCGAACGAGCGGGCTCTGCGCGGCGGTCGAGTGGCGTGTGAGAGCACCGATGGCGAGGGACCCGTCCCGCCGTTCAATGTAGGCGAGGTCCCGGACGTGGTTGAGGTCGACCAAGACAGACGGCTGAGCGAGCCCGAGATTGATCAGTGGGATGAGGCTCTGGCCGCCGGCGAGCACCTTCGCGTCGCTGCCGTGGCGGGCGAGCAGGTCCAGTGCCTCGGGGACGCTGTTCGCTGCGAGAAAATCGAACGTTGCCACCATCACGCCTCCTCCGTCCGGGCGGGCTCGGTAGTCTCGCCGGCCACATTCGCCAGCCGACCCTCCATGCATCGGAAGAACTGGTCTGCCATGCTCCTGGCAACGCCGCCGAGCAGCCGCTGACCCACGTTGGCGATGATGCCACCGATTTGGGCGTCAGCGCTCCACTGAATCGTCGTCCCATCCGGCGTGGCGCTCAGGGTGATGGCCGCGCTGCCGCGCACGGTGCCGGTCGAGCCCGATCCCTCGGCGGCGAGGGTGTAGCGATGCGGCTCCTGCGGGTCTCGCACGTGCACGCGGCCATTGTAACTCCCCCTGACGGCCCCGATCCCAAGGGTAACCGTCGCCTCGTACGTGTCTGGCGCCGCCTGCTCGAAGCGGGTGCAACCCGGGAGGCAGTGGCGCAAGGCATCGGGGTCGAGCAACAGATGCCACACCTGTTCCTGAGGAGCGCGGATGCGGGTGCTACCGGTGAACTGCATGCCAACCTCTCGGGCAGCGTCGAGAGATGATAGCAAAGGCTGGCTGTTGCCCGTGGCGCCCGTCGCGCCCTAGAATGCAGACGGCATCGGTGTCGCACGCACCCGTCGTTGCCAGACGACAGACGCAGTTCGTCGCGATTCCCTGCGAATACGTGTCTGTTATGGAGAGGTCGCCTAGTGGCCTAGGGCGCTCGCCTGGAAAGCGAGTAGGCGGCAACGCCTCGTGGGTTCGAATCCCACCCTCTCCGCCATTCTTTTTCTGACCGCCCCGCAAGGGGCGATTTTTGTGCCTAGAATCGCGCTTTGTGGTTCGCTTGAGCCGATCATCAGAGGCCTAGTGTAGCAACGCGTGTAGCAACGGGAGCGCCAAAGGGTCGTCAGAAAGTCCCTTGACGTGCCCGGAAGTGGGCCCTAATCCGCCGTCGTCCCTCGTATCATTGAGAGACGCTTGGACGCTCACCCCAGGGAAAACCGGAGAAAGAAAGAAGGGGCGTATCGGGTCAAGGGCGAGCGATAGCGAGTTCATTGGAGCGCAGCGAAAACCCTTGACGCGAGAGGCGATGCGGCACCCCGAGTGCCATCGGGTGAGCGGGCGCTGGATCGCGTGCGATAATGATCCAATCGTCGGATCGGATGGAGATCGCGATGACTTCAGTAGAGCAGCAGGAGCGAAATCGGTTGGGTGACGAACTGTACGAGCGATACGTGAAGCCGGTGGAATCCGAGCATCCCGGACAGTACGTCGCCATTTTTCCCGATGGGCGGAGAGTTTTTGCAGAAACCGTTCACGAGGTGGTGGACAAGGCCCTAGAAGAGTTCGGGCCAGGGGGTTTCGTCTTCAAGGTTGGAGAACGGGTCGTCTACCACCTGCGATGAGCCAGCCTGATGATTAGCGACCGGTTTCCATATCTTCCGCTGGTGCTGGACCTTGGATCGCGTAGCGAGTCCGTCGAGGCATTCATCGATACCGGCTTCGACGGGGACCTGGCTCTGCCCACCGATTTGCTACAAGGTGGTCGTCCCGTGGCCAATTTCAACTGTGTATTCGCGGACGGATCGGAAGTTAAGACGCCTGTGTATCGAGGCCGTGTCCGGGTGGGTGGTCTCGGTGTTTTCCGCGTCGAGATCATCGAAATTGGCGACGAGCCAGTGATCGGTCGCGGGGTCACAGATCGCTTCACGCTCATACTCGATCATGGCCGCCAGGTTCGCGTCCAGCCGTAGGCGTGGCCCCTCTTTTCGCGTAGCAACGCCTGTAGCAACGGCGACGGAAAAGCGCGAATCTTGGCGGACGGTAGACGGTCTCGAAAGACGATTTCGTGCCTAACTTGGACACCAGTTGGGTGTCTTGCATATCCATTCGCGACACGGGATGACGGCGCAAGACGCGGTCGCGCTGTTCGTCGAGGGCGAGCGGGCGGCGCTTCCGTCATCGGCTTGACGACGCTGCCGGTCGATTGGCCTCACGGGGTGGTGGACCGACGCAGTCCGTCCGCCACGAGGTGGAAGGAGAGCAGCACGATGAACAGCACGAGCGCCGGGGAAAGGAACAGCCAGGGCGCACTGAAGTAATACTGCTGCGCCTGTATGAGCATGCTTCCGAGACTCGGCATCGGTAGCTGAAGGCCGAGCCCGAGATACGACAACGCCGCCTCCGCCCGTATCGCCCACACCGCATGAAGGCTCGCCAGCACGACCAGCGCGGTGGTCGTTCCGCGCCTGACCCCACGCGGGATCCGTTCGATCGCCAGGAACATGAGCCCTGCGAGCGCCAGCCAGACTGAAAGGCCCGGGCCGACGGCCTTCACCACGAACATCAGGATCGCCAGATCCGGCAGCGCACGCTGCAGATCCTGCGGCCATCGCACCGCCTCCGCCCCCCACGGAATGGCGGCAAGCGCGATCCCAATGGCTTGCGAGAGCGTGAACCCAACGATGGCGACCACCAGTCCGATTGCCAGTGAAACCCGAGCTCCGTGCATCATGCGCGTCATCGTGTCTCGTCCCAGATCGTCGGTCCCGAGGGGGTGGGCCATGATGGTCCGTCCTGCACCATCTACCGTCGATGCGAGGCTTGGTCGCGTGAATCGCTCGCGGAGGTTCTCACGGTCGGGATCGTACGGTGAAAGGGCGGGGCCCAGGAACGCGAACCCGATCAGGAGCACGACAAACGTCAGGCCGATCGCCGCGAACACTCGTCCGACGGTCGCGGGCCGCGCCGGAGGAGCTGCGGGATAGCCCGTTGCTCCGCCGGGCGCGGTCGAGGCAGCGTCCGCCTGCGGCTCTCGCGGGGCACCGAGATCGTATCCAGGTGCTCGCGCCGAAGCGGGGGTCCATGGCCGGACCAGCCAATCAGCGACCGCCGCGACGATCCCCGCTCCGAGTGCGATGACGACGAGTAGCAAGACGATTGCCACCGCAACCACGAAGCTGTTCTGCGTCAGCGCGTCGTACAGGAGCTTGCCGAGCCCCGGATAGCTGAAGACAGCTTCTACGATCACCGTCGCGGCCAGAATCTTGCCGATCCCTGACCCCAGAATGTCCACGAGATACCGGACTGCGTCGAGGAGGGCAGATCGAATCAGACCGACGTGCGGCTCGAGATCGTTGTCGGGTCCGTCCCAGGACGACGCAAGAGCCCGCCGGAAGTGCGCGAAGCGGACGAGCATGGTCAGCTCGGTGAAGGCGAGCACGACGGCTGGCATCACGAGGAAGAGCGCCCGGTCACCAAGCTGGTTCAGGAGCCCCGGTGGCGTCTCGGCGGAACCGATTCCGCCGGGAGGCAGCACGTGGAGCCTAATACTGAACAGTAGTACGAGAAGCAACCCCAGCACGAAGGGCACGGAGGACGCGCCCACGATGCTGAGCGCATCGCCGACTCGCGAAATGCTAGCAATTCGGCCCCCGACGGAGAGCACGCGAAATGCGACGACGGCGACGACGCCGTAGAGCAAGGCAGCGAAAACCAGGACGAGAGTGTTCGCCGCTCGCGGCGCCAGGAATTCGGCAATTGGTGTGACACGCGGCTCGCCATCACCAGGTGTCGCCCCACGTGTGGGAGTCGGTGCCGCCCGACGTGCGGGCGTCGGTGGCCCGGGATCAAGCTGCAGGCCGAACCTTTGCCCGGTGTTGCCTCCTTCGGTGGTCACGATCTGCCCAAGGTCGCCTTGCACGACCCGCATCGCCCACGGGAAGTACCCCATAGGTATCGGCAAGTCGAGCCCGTACGCCGAACGGAGATGGGTTACGTCTTCACGTGAAACACGTGCGGTGGAATCGACCATGGTGGCCAGCGGCTCGTTGGGGCCGGATCTGAGGAACCAGTAGGCGAGGAATGAGACGAACGCGAGTAACACGATCGACCGCAGGAGTCGGAGCCCAATGGGACCGAACATTCCAACCTCCCCCTCGCTGAGTCATCTGGTCAAGTCACAAGCGCACTGTGGGAAGGCCGTTCACCTCCTCCAGCTTATCACACCCGCATCCTCGTACCCGCGAACGGCGGGCGCCACGGCTCGGCGTGCCAGGGCGGCCGGCAGAATTGTCGTGAAGCATGCTCGTTCGATCTCGGCCGGTGCGTTACCTGCATGTGCTACGCTTACGCTGCGGACGGCCCAAGGAGTGTGATCGATGCGTGGCGCCCAGAGCGTACCTGTGCACCAGGTCGGCACTCGGGTGCTGACGGCCCTCCGCCTCGTCGCCCTTGCGTTGGCCGCGGCCCTTCTGTCTCAGGGCTGTACCGCCGTCGAACCAACAGTTCCGTCACCCGTACCGGTCCAGGTGGGCACGCCCAGCGTCCAGGCGGAGCCTTCGCCCTCGACCTCCCCAGTCATCGAAGCGTCTCCAACCGCCACCGGGACATCGACGCCGGAGGCCGCCGCCACGATGAGTCCATCGCCCTCTCCGCCCGTGGCGGACCAGCCGACCTATCTCGTCCAGGCCGGAGACACGCTCTTCGGCCTAGCGCGCCGGTTCGCACTGCCCCCCGCGGATCTCGCCCGGATCAACGGGTTGCCACCGGACGCGCACCTCCGCGTGGGACAGACGTTGCGGCTTCCGGACGGCGTCTGGTCGGACGCACTCGGCATTCGGCTAATATCCCCGGAGCCCGGCTCGGCCGTGCGGGCGCCCGTCGCCGTCGAGGGCACGGCCGCTACATTTGAATCAACCGTGCTCGTCGAGGTTCTGGCAGCCGACGGCGCCGAGCTGGGGCAGGGTATCGCCACAGCGCAGAGCCCGGACGTCGGGCAGCACGGCCTATTCCAGGTCGCAGTGGCTTTCCCTCCTTCGCCATCTGAGCGGAATGCCACGCTGCGGGTCTACTGGCCCAGTCCCCGCGACGGATTGCCGAGAGACGAGATCCGAGTCCCGTTGACCTTGCTTCCAGAGCGTTGATGCCGCGTGGCGCTGTCTGTCCCGCTGAGGCACCGCGCAAGAGTGAGCCTCCTCTGCATACCGCACCCATCAGGGGTTAGAATGAACGACGGCCGTGCTAGGCGGGGAGCTAGCGGTGCCCTGTACCCGCAATCCGCTAGAGCGGGGCTGAATTCCGGTCCGAGGTCGGGCGTTGTCCGGTCCGCTCCCAGCAAGGCGGCGTTGATGGTTCGGTCCTGCGCGGCAGTGACCTGTGAACCCCGCCAGGTCCGGGAGGAAGCAACGGTAAATGGTGCTCGCTGGGTGCCGCAGGGGAGCCGGGCCGGAGCTGGCCAGCCGGGGAAGCGCGGGGAGCGCCCCGATCGACGATTGGTGTACGGCCGTCTTTTTGTGCCCCGTCGGAGACGCTAAACGGAATCCACGGTGAAACCCGCACAGTAGGGTGCCTAATGGAATGCGGGTCTCACGGTGGATTGAGAAAAGCGATCGCGCTCCTCCCAGGCGCGGCGGAACCGCGAGTGAAGCCCAGGTCACGCCATCCCCTCGCTGTGCTCCGTGAGTTGAACCGTCGGCCCGATCGGCGCCTCTCGCAGTCGTTTCTTTCCGACCCGTCGGTAGCGGACGCGATGGTGCGAGCTGCCGACATTGGCCCGACGGATGTTGTCCTGGAGATCGGGCCCGGGCTCGGCATCCTCACCCAGCGCCTCGTGTCGACCGCCGGTTCTGCGGTGTGCATCGAGGTGGACCGATCGTTGGCGGATGCCCTCCCGGGGATCCTCGGCTCACCACCCAATCTGCGGGTTGTCCACGGCGATGTCCTCAGCGTCGATCTATCGAACGTGGTCACCGAGCCGTACTCCGTCGTGGCAAGTCTTCCCTACCACATCGCTTCGCCGATCCTGTTCAAGCTGGTCTTCGGCGCGCTGCGCCCCGGTCGGATCGTGGTGATGCTCCAGTGGGAAGTTGCCGCCAGGGTCGTGGCCCGTCCGGGCGACATGACCTATCTTGGGGCGGCCCTCGGGACCATGGTCGATGCGCGGATCCTGCGGCGCGTGGCGCCGGGATCCTTTGCCCCGGCGCCCAAGGTGCGGTCGGCGATCCTCCGTCTGGACCTGCTGCCGGAGCCACGTGTGCGGGTGGGCTCGCTCGAGCACTTCCTCGCATTTCTTCGTGCCGGTTTCGCGCAGCCCCGGAAGCAGCTCCATAATTCCTTGAGCCAGGGGCTTGGCGCAGAAAGGTCGACGGTTCAGGCAGCCGCCGCCAAGGTTGGCATCGATTCCACGCGCCGCCCCGGCCACATGTCGCTCGAGGAGTGGGAGCGCCTGTATCGCGAGATGGAGGACCGGGGCGTAAGGGTGGGGACAGAAGATGGCGGCGGCACGGAGGCTGGCTGATGGCAGGACAGGCAAACGGTAGGATCATGGGGCCCGTCGATTCTGGTGTCGCCCAGCGACTGGCCGTGCCAGCTCGCCGAGGCGCCTCCGGGACGCTGTCCGTCGACGCCTACGCGAAGATCAATCTCTGCCTGGAGGTTTTGGGTCGTGGAGACGACGGTCTGCACCGGGTCGCGACCGTGATGCAGACGGTCAGCCTGGCCGACCGCCTCTGGTTCACGCCGGCCAAGGACCTGACGCTTCGGTGTCGTGGTATGCGGGTCTCGCCGGACAACCTGATCCTTCGGGCCGCCCGCCTTCTTCAAGAACGGACCGGCGCGCGTGCCGGGTGCGCCGTCCTCTGCGAGAAGCGAATCCCCGTCGCGGCGGGCCTCGCCGGCGGGAGTGCGGACGCCGCGGCTACCCTTCGGGCACTGGATGAGCTGTGGCAGCTCGGCCTGAGTCAGGAGGCGCTGGCCCAGATCGGAAGCGAGCTTGGCGCGGACGTGCCGTTCACCTTACGTGGCGGAACTGCTCTCGCGACCGGATCGGGGCGCATCCTCGATCCGCTTCCGGATGCGCCGTCGCACTGGGTGGTTCTGGTACCCCTCCGTTCCCCGAGTGCCGCGAAGACGGCAGAGATGTACGGCCGGCTGGCGCCGGCCGACTTCACGGATGGCTCGGCGACGGAGCGCCAGGCCGCTGCAATCCGAGAGGGGACGGTCGATCTCAGCCTTGTCCGCTCCGCGTTTACCCGCCTGGCAATGGCGCGGTGGAGCCGCGTCCGGCGAGCCCTGTCGGCACTCGCAGCGACGCACGTCGCTGCCGTTTCGGTCTCGGGAGCCGGGCCGTCGGTTTTTGGTCTGTACGCGGGTGAGCAAGAGGCGATCGTCGGCGGCGCGGCGCTGCGAACCATCGGACTGCCAGCGGCGA
The DNA here is from genome assembly GCA_009377635.1 of Chloroflexota bacterium. Lineage (GTDB taxonomy): Bacteria > Chloroflexota > UBA6077 > UBA6077 > SHYK01 > WHTR01. The sequence goes on along the minus strand of WHTR01000012.1, from coordinate 10,647 downwards.
CCTACCGGTTCGTGCCGGCGCATGAGCCTCGGGCGTAACCGTGGACATGCTCAGACGACGCAGGTCGTTCGTAGGGCGCTGACGATCTCGCCATCCTCACTCGGCGACACGGTCCGCAGGTCCAACAGGACGCGGTCGTCCGCCACGCGCGCGATGATCGGCATGCTCCAGCGCCGCAGACGCGTTGCGAGCGCCTGGGCCCCCTCACCGGTCGAGGAGATGGCGACGGCGCGGCTGGGCAATGTCTCGCCGGGGGTGGAGCCACCCCCAACTGCCGATTCTGTATGGACTGCGTCCAGGTTCGGCGACCCAAGAGCCTCGACGATCGAGCGCGCTCGGCGGTCGAGGTCGACCGTCGGTGTCGCGATCATCCGCCAGACTGGCACCTCGCGCTCGGCAGCGCCCTCCACATAATGGAGCAGCGTCGCGCGAAGGCCGGCCAGCGTGGCCTTGTCCGGGCGGACAGCGCGAGTCAGGGGGTGGCGGCGGAGGCGCTCGATGACGTCGGCTCGCCCGACGAGAATCCCCGACTGGGGTCCGCCCAGGAGCTTGTCGCCGCTGAATGCCACGACGTCCGCCCCGACGCGCACGCTTTCCTGAACCATCGGCTCGTGGGCCAGCCCATATTCCTCGGTGGGGAGCAGGCTCCCGCTCCCGAGGTCGTCGACCACGCGGAGACCGCGGCTCTTGGCGAGGTGCACCAGGTCCTCGATCGATGCGGAATGGGTGAACCCGAGCACCCGGAAGTTGCTGGCGTGGACGCGGAGCAGCAGGGCTGTCTCGTCCCCGATGGCTGCGGCGTAGTCCTCCCCGTATGTTCGGTTGGTTGTCCCGACTTCGACGAGCTTCGCCCCGCTCTGCCGGAGAACGTCGGGAATGCGGAACCCGCCACCGATCTCCACGAGCTGCCCTCGCGAGATGACGACTTCCTTGCCGGTCGCCAGGGCCGCCAGCGCAAGAAGGATGCCGCTGGCGTTGTTGTTGACGACCAGTCCTGCCTCCGCGCCTGTTGTGCGCCGGAGCAGTGCGGCCACGTGCTCATGTCTGGACCCACGCCCCCCGGCGTCGAGGTCGTACTCCAGGGAGCTGTACCCGCGAGCCACCGCCTCCATCGCCGCGATCGTGGCATCGCTGAGCGGCGCACGTCCGAGATTGGTGTGGAGGATGACACCCGTAGCGTTGATGACGGGGCGCAGCGTCGGCTGAATGGCGGCGCCGATCCGGCCTCGAGCATCGGCAACGAGCGCGGGCGGCGAAGGAGGGTCTTCACCGTGGCGAATCCCCTCGCGCGCGGAGTCCAGCGAACCCCGAAGACCTTCGACGACGAGATCATGGGGGTACGTTGCCAGGAGGAGCTGGACCGCCTCCGTTTGGAGGAGTCGGTCAATACTGGGAAGCGATCGCAGCAGCGAGGCCTCCCGTTTGTCCGATCGCGTCTCCATTGCCGCCGCCAGCTCCAACAACCCGCCGGCTCGATTCTACGAGGGCGACCGGACCACCGGCAAGATGGTCTCCTATACTCTTGTTTGGATACGTCATTCAAAGTAGGCGGCGTATTCAGGAGTCCGTCTCAACTGTGGACGTCATCAACGGCAGCACGACCGACGACGAGCGCGAGGTTGCGAATCGGCGAGCGGCCGGTGAAGCGATCGGATCGCGTAACCGGACCCGGCGCTGGGTTCTGCGGGCGCTCGGCCTTCTCTTGAGCCCCGCGCGCACGAAGAGGGCAATTGCCACGACCGCCCTGGGCGGAGGCGCCAGTCAGTGCCGCTCGGCGCCGCGCATCATCGTGCTCCGCCCGGACCATCTCGGGGATGTGCTCCTCTCGCGACCGGCCATCGAGCTGCTCCTGGCGGCGCTTCCCGAGGTCGAGATCACCGTGGCTGTCGGACCGTGGAGCGTGCCGGCACTCAAGGGGCTACCGGTCCGGCTCGCCATTTTTCCGTTCCCAGGGTTCACGCGCATCGCTCGGTCAGGCCGGCTGGCGCCGTACACTGCTCTCCTGGCGTTCGCAGCCCGACTTCGGCGGGAGAAGTACTGCGCGGCGCTCGTCCTCCGCCCCGATCATTGGTGGGGCGCATTGGCAGCGGCTGTGGCAGGCGTGCCGGTCCGTGTGGGCCACGCCACACCCGAGACGTCCCCTTTCCTCACACGGTCCGTCGAGCCGAGTGCGGACGAGCACGCCACCGACAGCGCGGTTCGAGCTGTGCGCACGTTGCTGTCCGCCCTCGGCGCTCCTCCGGACGTGCGTGCGGCGCCGAGCGTCCGGTTCACACCGTCTCGGGCGGGCCTGGACGAGGCCGACGCGTGGATCAGCGGCAATCTCGGGATTCGTCGGCCTGCTGTCGCGATCCACCCCGGCGCCGGCGCGCTCCTGAAGCTGTGGCCGCCCAGCCGATGGGCGATGCTTGCCGACCTCCTTTCGGAAAGGGCAGCGGTTGTGCTCACCGGCGGATCGGCTGAGGCGGATCTCGTCGTGGAGATACGCACGCTGGCCCGCAACGCGCCACCCGCTGTTACGGATATGGGCTGGGACACGCTCGCGGGTCTCTACCGTCGCCTGGACCTCGTCGTGGGCGCCGACAGCGGCCCGCTCCATCTCGCGGCCGCGGTCGGTACGCCGACGGTGCGGATCTACGGGCCGACCGATCCTCGCGTCTACGGACCGAGGGGGAAGCCAGATCGGCACGTGGCCCTGCAATCCGGATTGCCCTGCGTCCCGTGTGGGGACCTCGTCTCTCCTCCGTGTGGCTACCTTCAGAATCCCCCGTGTCTCGCGGCAATCCCTATCGAAGAGATGCGGGCTGCTGCGCGGCGACTGCTGGAGGCTGCCGAGTGAGGAGTCGTGGTTCACTGTACGCGGCGATGAAGCCCGCGCTGCATGCGTTGGGATGGCTGGCGTTCGGACTCTATGGGAGGTGGGCTCGCAATCCGCAGCCGCGCCTTCCGCTACCACGCAACGCGATCAGTAAAATCCTGGTCATTCGGCTTGATCTCTTGGGTGATGTGGTCTTCTCCATTCCAGCCATCGAGGCGCTGGCGGGCGCATTTCCAATCGCGCGTGTCGATGCCCTGGTGCTTCCGTACACCGCGCCCATCCTCCGTCGAGTGGATGCCGTGGGTGTCCTCGACGAGCTGGACATCAACAGATTCCGTCGGCCGCGAGGGTGGCTGCACGTGGGGGACCTGATCCGTCTCGTCCGAGCTCTCCGATCGCGGCACTATGACCTGGCTGTGGGACTGTCGGGCATCATGGGTGGTGTGTTCGCGGCGTTGAGTGGGGCCCGCTTGCGTGTCGGGTACGCGGCGGAGACGTACCGGGGCTGCTACAACGTCCCGATCCCGGGGCGCCGCTACGAGACCGCGCAGCACGAGGTGGATTACTGTCTCGATCTCGTCCGCGCTCTTGTCCCGCCGGTCGAGGTCGACGTCCCGACGGACCCGATTCAGCGGACGCGAGAGACATCATTTGGATCTGGGCGCGTTCCCAGGATACCCGTCTCCCCGGCCAACGCCCGCCCCCTGGCAATCGCGCCGTACGCGGTGCTCGTTCCCGGGGCGAGCAATGGGGCAGCGAAGCGCTGGCCTGCGCCACACTGGTCAGTGCTCGGCGACCGTCTGAAGCGCGTGTGGGGGCTGGATGTGGTCATCTCGGGGTCGGCGACGGAGCGCCCGCTGGCCGAGTCGGTGGCGCGAGGCATGGGTTCACCGTCGGATGTGCTGGCGGGGGGAAGCTCCATCGATGAGCTCATCGATCTGCTGGCGCGTGCGGTCCTCGTTGTCTCTGGCGACACAGGGCCACTGCACGTTGCGGCCGCGGTAGGCACGCCATGCGTTGGCATCTACGGGCCGACGGACCCGACCAACACCGGCCCGCTGAGCTCGGAGGCGCGCGTGGTGCGCCTCGGGCTGTCGTGCAGCCCGTGCTACGATCTCCGAAGCCCGGCGGAATGCAAGCTGCCGGACCGGAGCATCGCATGCATGTGGGGCCTCGATCCTAACCGCGTTTTCGAGGCCGTTCGGGAAGTGCTCGGCCCGCCGGCGCCAGGAAGAGCGATAGGCAGCGAGGCCGGGCGGCTTTGATCAGACGACGCTCCCCGCCGCGTCTGTTCTCATTCCCGCGTGAGACCCGCATTGCGCACGCCGAATCCGAAGGATCTGCGAAGCAACATCATGCGGGTCTCACATTGCATTCAGTTTAGAGCCCGTGTCCGCTCTGGCATACTTGTCAGGGAGGATCTCTCCATGCTCGACCCGCGGCGGATCCTCGTCGTCAAACTGGCGGACCTGGGGGATCTCCTCACCGCAACCCCCGCCCTGCGCGCACTCCGGCTTCGCTTTCCACGCGCCGAGATCACGGCGCTCGTCACGCCCCACACGGCGTGTCTGCTCGACCGGAACGACGCGATGGATGGGGTGATCACATTTCCCAAGGCCATGTTTGATTCGGTCGGAGATCTGCTGCGTCCTTTCGCCGCGCTTCGTGCCACTGGGTTAGCGGCGCGGCTCGCCTGGCAGCTTGCCTGGAGCCGGTATGACGTCGTCGTTCTGCTTCACCATCTGACAACCCGCTCGGGAACGGCGAAGTACCGTGCCCTCGTGGCAGCATCGAGGGCTCCCGTGCGCGTGGGGCTTGACAATGGGACCGGCACATTTCTGACGCATCGAGCCGCTGACGCTGGCTTCGGCGCACGCCATGAGGCCGACTACTGGCTCGATGTGGTGGGGACGCTCGGAGCAGCGCACCCTGCACCACGGATGGAGCTCCATCTGAGCACGTCCGAGCGGGAGCACGCGGACGCTCGCTGGTACGAACTGGGGCTGGAGAGCAGTAACGTCGTTGCGATCCATCCGGGGTCAGGAACGTTCAGCGTCGCGCGTCGGTGGGCGCCGGAGCGGTTCGCGGCAGTCGGGGACGCTCTCGCAGCCGACGGACTCCACGTTGTCCTCGTGGCAGGACCGGGGGAGGAGCAGCTCGTACAGCGCGTGCGCCGCGAGATGCGCGCGCCCTGCTCCGTGCTGGAGCAGATCGGCACTGCGCGGGAGCTCGCGGCAATGCTCCGGGGGTGCCGGCTGTTTATCGGGAACGACAGCGGCGTCATGCACTGTGCCGCGGCCGTCGATGCGCCAGTTGTAGCGGTGTTCGGGCTGTCGAATCATCGAGCATGGGGGCCGTATCCCCCAGACCGCCACGAGGTCGTCCGTCTCGACCTCCCCTGCAGCCCCTGCTTCTACCCGCCCACGGGGCTTGGGACGCCGCAGGGGTGCGGGCCACGAGCCTGCCTTTCTGAGCTGCCCCCGCATTCCGTAATTGCCGCGGCCCGTCGGCTCCTCGCCCGAAACGCCGAGTTAGACGAAGCTCATTCCGTCGGCCACCGCGGAGCTGTATGTGGAGCTTGAGCGGTTTGTCGGGGAGCGTACCACCTGCGCAATGCACCGCAACGTGGAGACGAATCTCCGGAGCGGAACGTGCGGGACACCGATCTGTCCGAAGTGCCTTGTGCACACGCCGGTCGGGGCCCGCTGCCCGAAGTGTGCGAGGGGCCCTCGCGTCCGAGGGGTGGGAATCAGCCCGCTCACCTACGTCAAGAGCGTGGGCGTCGGCCTGGGTCTCAGCGTGCTGGGCGGTGTGGTTCTCACGGTGGCGCCGGTTGGCGCCCTGGTCGTGCTGCCGCTTGTGCTGACGGGGCTTCTCGTCGGCGAAGCGATGTCCGCGGTCGCTGGCCGGCAGAGCAGCAGCGGACTCGCGCTCCTGGCCTTCATGTGCGCCACCGTCGGGCCGCTCATCGCCCGCGCCGCCCTCGTGGCGACGATGCTTCCGTCCGCGGATCCCGTGGCTCGCGCCAACGCATCCTTTGGTCTCGCGATCCAGTCGCTTGGGCCCTTCACCCTGTTCTTGTTGGTGCTGGCGGGCGTCATCGCGACGACGCGCGTCTCCAGGCGATAAGGGTCTCGGCACGAGGACCCGGGACACAACGCGGTCAGCTGCCGGGGCGGCCTGCCCCCGCGGCAGCGGTCTCAGCCGTCGCTCCCTGCGCAGGATCCATCGCCTCGCCCTGCAGGCGCCAGCAGCCCCGAGCGGAGGACATGCAGCGTGCCTGCTCCTCGGGGGAGAGTGGGGGCGTGTCCAGCAGGCAGACGATCTGGTAGAGGAGCGCACAACCCTCGTCGCCGGGCTCGTCGTGCGCCGCCCAGCGCTCTCGATAGTGCATGCAGGCACCTTTGTGCCGTCGCCAGTTGGGGTTTTCGGTGGTCGTCGTTCTGCCCCCGCATGAGGTTAGCGGATTCTACCACGCGCCTTGGGGGGCCGAGCCCGCCGGCCCCGCGGGACAGGCGCGGCACTCGCGCGCGTCACACCAGTGCCGGTAGATGTGGATGAGCCCCTGCTGACGGCGCGCCGAGGAGACGATGCTCCGGGCACGCTCTCCCAGGAGCTGGCGCGCCATGTGGCGGGTGATCTGATTATGGGGCAGCAGCGGGTGGGCATGGTAGGCGGCCGCTGCAGTCCATTCCAGCGCTGGCCGATCCTCCCGTCGCGCCAGAGCGGCGGCCCACGGGAGTACAGCGTTCACGACCGCATCGGCGGCTCGGCTTGGCCCAATGAGTGCGCAGGGCCGCGCGAGAGGCCGGCCGAGATCCCCGTGCGTTCGCCAGTAGGCTTCGCCCGCGCGGGTCAGTAGCCGACGCAGTGCGCTGCACACCAGTCGCGGACGTCCAGCCAGCAGCTCGGAGACGATCGCCCTCTCGAAACCGCCGGCGAGCTGCGGGCCATCGACGACGAGCGACGCGGCGGCCGCGACCCGGCGCACAGGTCCGTTGCCGGGCCGGCAGCCGACCCAGCGCCAACTGAGGGCGGCGCCTGGCCCGGTCCGGCGCAGCGTCCGCCAGGCATCTTCAATGTCCCACGTGCGGCAATCCAGGGGGAGTTGCCCGCGCTGGCTCGGCAGGAGCCCAGCCTCGCCCAGTAGGACGGCCTCCAAGGCGACCTGCCCCTGTTCCCGGGCGATCGCCTGAGCTTCGGCCAGGGGCACGCGCTCAGCGAGCGCGCGAAACGGCGCACTGTTCACCGCGTAACCGAGGCACTCGAGGAGTCCGGTCCATAGGGCCTGGGGCGGGCCGACGCACGTGAGGTCGGCCTCGAAGCGGGCCGTCTTTGCCTCGAAGCGGTCCATCCCCGCCCGATCGAGGAGCGCGCCGCCGTCCTCGCCTGGACGACACGCTGCGACCGCCGGCGGCACCGATGCCGTTGCCACCCAGAGGGCCAAGAGGTCTGGGATGGGCTCCTGAATCAGGTCTGCAACAGCCAGGGTCGGGAGCAGCACTCCGTCTGAGCGGACGACGGGAAGGCTTGCCTCCTGCTGAAACACGACGTGGAGAGCGACGGCCGCATACGCCCGGTCGGTCGCGTGTCCATGGATGTGCCAGTCCCGGGGCCGGACGTGCACTTCGACGTCCCCGCGCACCAGGGCCCCGTCGATGGCGAGGAGCGCGCCCCGAAAGTCCGGTCCCCATGCCCCCATCCTGCGGCCAGGATAGATGACCTGAAGCGTCCGGCCGTCTGTCGTCCGAAGCTCCCGTCGCATGCGGCGTTGCTCCCAGAGCCACGCGATGAAGGCCTCGGGGACACGGGCAGCGGAAGGGTGTTGGAGGGCTCGGCCTGGGGATCGCAGTCCGTCGCTCATGGTCCGTCCTCCGTCGCGTCACGCTGCGTCTCCCGACGCTCGGCGGCTGATCCTTGAGCGTCAGCCGCTGGTCCCTCGGCCCAGGTGAGGCCGGAGCGCTCGGCAACGATGTCCAGGAGCCGCGCCGAGGCGCCGCGCGGCTGGTAGACGCCCGTCTCCCACTCGCTGATCGTCTGCTGCCGGACCCCGAGCTCGTCGGCCAGACCGCGCTGGCTCACGCGCAGGGCCAATCTGAGGCGGCGAACGCTGGCCGCCTCCCAGTGAAAACCGCGTTTCCTGGCCATGCTGCAGTCTACACGGATCCGTGTATCCTGACAAGGAGGCACAGATGGGTGGGGGTCTCGAGTATGCTCCAACCAAACGGAATCCAGGGTGATACCCGTACGGTCGTGCCCCTACGGAATGCGGGACTCACGATGGAATGAAAATAGGGCACATGCGATACCGCGCCGATGGAGGGGCCAGATGAGGGACCGTGCGTCGGTGGTGATTGTCGGCGGCGGAGTCGTTGGCGCCAGCATCGCCTACCACCTGGCTGTTCGCGGGCTCACGGACGTCGTCGTGGTCGAGCGGTTCGGCCTGGCGTCCGGTTCGACGGGCCGCTCGGCCGGCGGGGTCCGGCAGCAATTCTCGACGGAGGCCAACTGCCGCATGTCTCTGCTGAGCACCGAGAAGCTGCTCCGCTTTCCGGCAGAGGTCGGCTGGGATCCCCGATTCCATCAGGTCGGCTACCTGTTTCTCCTGAGCCGTGAGAGCGACTGGCAGGCGTTCCAGCGGAACGTCGAGCTGCAGCGGAGGCTGGGTCTCGATGTCGACCTGCTCAGCCCCCACGCAGCCCAGGCGATGGTCTCTCCGGTGGTGGTTGACGACCTCCTTGGGGCGACCTTCTGCGGGACGGACGGCCACGCGGATCCGACACAGGTCTGCCTGGGCTATGCCACCCAGGCACGGGAGCGGGGCGTTGAGGTCTTGTCCGGGGCTGCGGTGACCGACATTTCCGTGGGCGCAAGCGGGGTCGAGGCGGTGCAAACGGACGCTGGCCGTCTCTCGACGCCGCTCGTCGTGGACGCGGCGGGGCCTTGGGCCGCCGAGGTAGCACACATGGCGGGCGTTGAAGTGCCGATTCGGCCGTATCGACGGCAGCTGTACTACGTGGAGGACGTCTCCATGATTCCCCGGTCATCACCGATGGTCGTGGACTTCGCGTCCAGTATGTACTTCCGGCCGGAGGGGCCCGGGCTGCTGCTCGGCATGACCGACCGCTCAGAGCCCTCGAGCTTCAACATGGACACGGACGAGGAGTTCCTCGCGATGCTGATCGAGAACGCCGTGCGCCGCGTGCCGGCCCTCGAGCGAGCCCGCGTCGTCAGGGGATGGGCGGGGCTGTACGATGTGACGCCGGATGCCAACCCCGTCCTCGGCCCCGTGCCCGGCCTGCGTGGGTTCCTGATGGCCGCCGGCTTCAGCGGCCATGGATTCATGCACTCCCCGGCGACTGGCCAGCTGGTGGCCGAGATGATCATCGACGGTTGTGCCCACACCATCGATGTCTCGCCGTTCTCCATCGAACGCTTCACGTCCGGGGCCCCTGCTCGAGAACAAACCGTTATTTAGGGCTTCGGCTGACTGATCCGCCTCGGTCGGGCGGCGGCAAGGTGCCGCTGACGGATCACGAGCGCAGGGGCCACGAGCCGAGGACCTTGACGAAAAGGCAGTGCGAATCCAGCTCGCCGAGCGCGTCGCGCACGGGCTGGTCACTCTCGTGTCCGCCGAGCTCGACGAAGAAGACGTAGTCCCACGCGCGGCGCCGGGACGGGCGGCTCTGGATGGCGTTCATGTTGATGTGGTGCCGGGCGAACACGTCGGCGACGTCCCGGAGGGCTCCGACGTGATCCCGGATGCTGAACAGGATCGCCGTCTTGTCTCGCCCGGTCGGCTGGTTCCGGGCGTCGGCGGCGACGACGTAGAAGCGGGTGTAGTTGCTGGCGGCATCTTGAATGTCGCGTGCCACGATGTTGAGGCCGTACGCTGCCGCCGCGAGCCGCGGGGCGATTGCTGCGCCCGTGGCATCTTCGGCCGCCATCATCGCGGCCCGCGCCGTGCTGACCGCGTCCACGATCCTGCGACCCGGGAGGTGGCGTGCGATCCACTCTCGGCACTGGGCCAGCGCGACAGGGTTCGAGTAGATGGTCTCGATCTCGTCCCGGTCCGCTCGGCCAAGAAGCTGGAGCGAGATGGGGAGCACGATCTCGGAACAGACCTTCGCATCGGAGTCGACGAAGCTGTCGAGCGTGAGGTTGACCGGGCCCTCCGTTGAGTTCTCGACCGGCACGACGCCGAAGTCGACGCGGCCACGCTGAGTTTCGGCGAAGGCATCGGGAATGCTCTCGACGGGGATCAGCGTCGTGGTCTCGCCGAACTCTTCCAGGGCCGCCTGGTGCGTGAAGGTCGCCGCCGGGCCGAGATAGGCCACGCGTAGCGGCTGCTCCAGGTCGCGACAGGCCGAGATGATCTGACGATAGATTGCCACCAGATGCTCTCGCCTCAGAGGGCCTTCGGAACCAAGCTCGCCGACACGGTCGACCACCTCGCGCTCTCGATCGGGCGCGTACACGCCTCGAGAGACCGCGGCCTTGATCGCCCCGATGGTCCGCGCCGCCATGGCGCGCTCCTGCAGCAGCCGGACAATCGAGCCATCCAGGCGATCGATCACCTCACGCAGCCGCTGGAGCTCAGCCGCGTCGGGTTGCGGCTCCTGCCCGCTCACCTGCGTCCTCTGGTCTCCTCGCACCTTCGGCCTCGGTCCAGAGGAGGAACGACGCGCCCGCCGTCCCTCTCCGTATTCCCCATATGATAGCGGTGGTATACCAGCAAGTGAGCGCCATTGATGTTGAACAGGTGAAGATCTATGGCTGAGGCCGACGACAAGGCGGAAGATCTCCGGAATGCACACGCGCGGGTCGAG
>WHTR01000129.1 GCA_009377635.1 Chloroflexota bacterium | reverse complement strand
CTGACGTCGCGACGGGGCGGCCCTGGCTGAGCAATAGGAGCCATGGTACAGTCGATTGGAAGGACTCACGCGATCCGGCACGCGTCTATAGTGCAAGTGGGGCGTTTCTTGGATTTGCGCGACGCACAGAGCAGGGAAGCTGGCAACCGACAGCGGGCAGCTGGTTATCCGGAAGACGCCAGCCAGCGTCGCGGGGTGAGGCGGATGTCTGCTGATCATCGATCTTTGTGTCAGGACGCGCTCGTGCGCATCAACTGAGCATTGAAACGAACGAGCTGTGCAGCAGCGGAATCCCACTGAAACCGGCGTCGTGCTGACCATCGGCGTCTTCGATGGCGTGCATCGCGGCCACCAGGACCTGATCCGCCGGGCAGTCGAGCACGCCCACATTCGAGGACTGCCCACGGTTTGCGTGACATTCGACCCGGATCCCGATCTGGTCCTCCGCCCCGAGTCCCATTCCCTCGCGCTCGCGACCCTTAACGACCGACTGCGACGCCTGGCCGCCTTGGGCGTCGATCACGTTGAAGTAATCCCGTTCAGCCGGGACGTCTCGCTCCAGACTCCGGAACAGTTCATCGCGTCGCTGACGACCAGGTTCCCTCTGCGCTCGCTCTGGGTGGCGACGAGCTTTGCCCTCGGGCACGACCGCACGGGCACGGTCGAGGCGCTCGCGGCGATCGGGCAGGCAATGGGCTTTGACGTGGTCGAAGTCCCGCCCCTGAAGCACGATGGACGACGCATCAGCAGTACATGGATTCGTGAGCTGCTCGCGGCCGGGGACGTCCGCCTCGCAGCCGAGCTGCTCGGCCGACCCTACTGTCTCGACGGAGTGGTGATCTCCGGCATGCGGCGGGGACGGAGCATGGGATTCCCAACGGCGAACGTGATTCCCCCACAGGGAAGAACGCTTCCGGCCGACGGCGTGTATTTTGTGCAGGCCACGCCACTGCCGCCCGGAACCCTGCACTGGGAGCGGCGGCCCATCGACGGCAATTCTTCCGTAGAAGGCGACTCGGGTCGAAGCCCTGTCCACGAGGGGTCGTACTTCGGCGTCGTGAATCTCGGGGGACGGCCAACCTTTGGCGAGACGGAGCGTCTGCTGGAGACCCACCTGCTCAACTTCGAAAGCGACCTGTACGGCGCCGTACTCCACGTGTGCTTCATTCGGCAGCTCCGGGAGGTCCGCCGATTTCCGAACGTCGAGGAGCTACGCCTGCAGATCGAGCGCGACGTCGCGGCCGCACAGGAGCTGGTGATAGCCGAGCGAGCTCGCAGTGAGCAGTGACCACCCACTAGGACAAGACCGCTATCGATGAGAGAAGGACAAGGAGGGCGCGAGCATGCCCATCTACGAGTATTACTGCCGTGCATGCAATACGAAGTTCGAACGGCTGCAACCGATGAACGCAGCGAACGAGGCGATCGTTTGCCCCGCCGGCCACGAGGGTGCCGTGCGCGCCCTGTCGCTCATCGCCCGGCCGATCACGGGCTCGGGCGCCGAGAGGGGGAACATCGGCACGTGCGGCTGAGGCGGCGCATGCAACTGCGGCGCCTTCTAGCGACGGGGGAGAAGGATCCTCAGTCCCGCCCTGTGCTCCAGCGGCCCAGGAGCTCCGCCACCTACTCAGACGGTCATCCGGATCCCCCCCTTAGTGGAGCACAAGAGGCGCGATCAGGTCACGACTTCCGGGCCGCTCGGTCGGCCCTGAGCCTCTCGACGAGCGGCTGTACGACATGGGTCGGGACTTCCTGGTAATGCGAGAACTGCACCGAGTACGTGCCTCGGCCCTGCGTGAGGCCCCGCAGGTCCGTCGCGTACCGGAGAACCTCCGCCTGCGGCACATGGGCCTCAATCGTCGTTGTCCCCCCAGAGGGATTCATCCCGTGGACCTGTGCTCGCCGCGTATTGAGATCGCTGATCACATCGCCGGTGAACTCGTCGGGCACGGTGACCTCGATCTCCATGATCGGCTCGAGGAGCTCGAGCCCTGCGTCCGTGGCGGCCTTCTTGAAGGCCAGGGACCCCGCGATCTTGAACGCGAGCTCTGACGAATCGACGGAGTGCTCCTTGCCGTCATAGAGGATCGCTCGGACATCGACGACCGGATACCCTGCCAGGACGCCCTCCTCCATCGCCTCGCGGATCCCCTTCTCGACGGCCGGTCGGTAGCCATGAGAGACGACGCCGCCGACGATGCGATCGACGAACTCGAAGCCTGCACCCCGGCTCAGCGGCACGACCTCGATCCAGCAGACGCCGTACTGGCCGTGGCCCCCGGTCTGTCGCACGTAACGCCCCTCGGCCTTCGACGTGCCACGCACCGTCTCCCGATAGGGCACCCGCGGCTGAGCAAGCGTGACGCTGACGCCGAACTTCCGCTGCATCCGCTCGCACGTGATCTCCAAATGCGACTCCCCCAGCCCAGACAGGATCAGCTCGCCCGTGGCCGGATCCCGCTGGACGCGCAGCGTCGGGTCCTCCTCGACCACGCGAGCAAGCGACGGGCTGAGCTTCTCGAGGTCGGACTTCGACTTCGGCTGAATCGCCACGGCGAACAGGGGCTCTGGGAAGCGCATGCCCTCGAGCGTGATCGGGTTGTCGCGCTGCGTCAACGTGTCGCCGCTGCCGGTCTCGCTGAGCTTCGCGACCACGCCGATGTCTCCCCTGCCGATGGCCGGGGTAGGCTCCTGGTGCTTGCCCCGCATGAAGAAGAGCTGTCCGACGCGCTCATCTTTCTGCTTCGCCGGATTCCACAGGTGGCTGTCCGATCGAATCTCCCCGACGTAGGCCCTGAGGAAGCTGAGTCGCCCGATGAAGGGGTCCGAGACTGTCTTGAAGACGAGGGCGGCTCGGCCCGCCGCGTCGACCGGCGTCTCCGCTTCGATCGGCGCGTCCGCCGCGGCGGGGGCGCAGTCCACGAGCAGGTCGAGGAGGCTACGCACGCCACGCACGTGAAGAGCAGAGCCCGCGAGCACCGGGATGATCCTTCGCTCGGCCACACCGCGACGCAGGGCGGAGCGGATCTCGTCCTCTGAAAGCGCCCCCTCCTCCAGGTACTTCGTGAGGAGGTCGTCATCCAGCTCAGCTACCGACTCCATCAGCATCTCGCGATACTCGGCATGCCGGTCGGCCAGCTCGCTGGGAACGGGCTCGGGCGGGCCCTTCTCGTCCAATAGAGCCTGCTGGCTCACGATGTCTGCAACACCCCGGAACGTCCCTTCGGATCCAAGCGGGATCGTGAGGGCCACGACGCCTCGCCCCAGCCGGTCGCGCAGCTGCTCGAATACCCTGCCGAAGTCGGTATTCTCGCGCTCGAGCTTGTTGACGAACACGAGGAACGGCAGCTGCTCGGCGTCGAGCTGCCGCAGGGCAGCATCGGTTCCCACCTGAATGCCAGAGACGCCGTCAACGACCAGGACCGCGCTCTCCACGACGCGGGTCGCCTGGACAACCTCGCCGAAGAAGTCCGCGTAGCCCGGGACGTCGAGGACATTGATCTTCGTGTCGCGCCACTCAACTGGCGCGAGGGCAGCGCTGATGGACATGCTGCGCCTGGTCTCGTCCGGGTCGAAGTCAGTGGTGGTGGTACCATCGTCCACACGGCCCAGCCGTGTGATGGCTCCAGAGTGGAAGAGCAGCGCTTCCGCGAGGCTTGTCTTGCCCGCTCCGCCATGTCCCAACAGGCTGACATTTCGAATCGCGTCGGAAGAATAGCTCCTCATGGCTCACTCCTTCGCAGGGACAGAACTGATAGAGCTTTGGAGGCACCTCGGAGAGGATCTGGGGATCAGCAGGCTCGCGGACACCGCATGCCGTCCCGGACAGACACGCATTGACGGCACACAAACACGGTCAGGATTATAGCAGTGGGTGTCACGATAGGAATGAGAAGAGGGAGATCGCGGGAGACCGCACAGAGGGGGCGGGCGTGATACCGATCAGCGACGAGTACCGCAGGCGGCGATTCCCCTGGGTGATGGTGCTCATAGTACTCGCGAACATCGCGGTGTTCGTGTACGAGCTCGGCCTCACACCACGCCAGACGGAGATCTTCTTTCAGTCGGTCGGCACGATTCCTGTGGAGATCGCGTCCGGCGTGGACCGTTTTCCCGCGGCTCCGGGACCCGTCTACCTCACACTGCTGACATCCATGTTCGTGCATGGCGGCTTCATGCACATCGCAAGCAATATGCTCTACCTCTGGGTCTTCGGCGACAACATCGAGGATGTCTTCGGACATCTGGGCTTCTTGGCATTCTATTTGGTGACTGGCATTGCCGCGGGACTCACCCACGTGGTCGTGAATGTGCAGTCAGTGATACCAAGTGTCGGGGCAAGCGGCGCGGTGGCCGGCGTGTTGGGGGCCTACATGCTTCTCTTTCCAACGGCGTCCGTGCGAACCCTCCTCTTCCTTCCCCCGTTTATCACGGTCACCCGAATCGCCGCGGCGTTTCTCATCGGGTTCTGGTTCCTCACGCAGCTTGTGTCAGGGATCGCATCCCTCGATGTGCAAACGCAGCAGACCACTGGCGTCGCGTTCTGGGCACACATCGGCGGCTTCGTCGCAGGCGTCGTCGTGGCGCTCGTGTTCCGGCCCAGTCGTCCGTCGCAGCCGTCGGTCTCGTGGTAGAATCCGTGCAGAAATAGCGGGGGAACCGCGTGTCAGGACACTCCAAGTGGGCCCAGATCAAGCGTCAGAAGGGCGTTGCTGACGCGAAGCGGGGCCAGGTATTCACGAAGCTCGGCCGGGAAATCGCGGTCGCTGCCCGGGAGGGAGGGCCGAGCCCGGACGCGAACCCGCGGCTGCGGCTCGCCGTCGAGCGGGCCCGCGACGCTAACATGGCCATCGAGACTATTGACCGAGCGATCAAGCGGGCAACCGGCGCAGGTGACGCCGCGGCGCTGGAGCGCGTGCTCTACGAAGGCTACGGGCCGGGGGGCGCCGCGTTGCTCGTCGAAGCGCTCACCGACAATCGGAAGCGGGCCGTCGCCGAGATCCGCAACGTCTTCAGCCGGGGCGGGGGGAGCCTCGGGGAGGCAGGCTGTGTCGCATGGCTCTTTGACCAGCGGGGAGTTGCAACCATCGGTGTCGAGGGCGGGGATCCAGACGAGGTCGGACTTTCTGCTCTCGATGCGGGCGCTGAAGACGTGCGCGTTGATAACGACGTCGTCGAAGTCTACACGTCCCCGTCTGACCTGGACACCGTTCGACAAGCGCTCGCAGATGCCGGCGCGCACCTCCTTGGGGCTGAGGTCGCCATGGTGCCCAAGACGGCCGTCCAGCTCGAGTCGCGGGACGCCGACTCGAGCCTTCGGCTGATGGAACGCCTCGAGGACCTTGAGGACGTCCAGAAGGTCTACACGAACATGGAGATCTCCGACGAGGCGCTCGCAGCGTATGCAGGACGGTGAGCACCAGTCCGCGAATCATCCTCGGCATTGACCCCGGAATCGCCCTGCTGGGCTACGGCCTCGTGCGCCTTGACGGCGACGCCCCGGTCCACCTCGACCACGGATGCATCGAGACACCGGCGAGGCTCCCGCAGCCTGCCAGGCTCCGGTTGCTCTACGAGGGCGTCGCGGCCCTCAAACAGGCATTCTCCGTCACTGACGTCGCCATGGAGGCCCTGTTCTATTCGCGGAACGTGAGCACCGTGGTCACCGTGGGCCAAGCGCGCGGCGTTGCGCTCCTCGCAGCGGTTGACGAAACGACGGTCTTCGGAGAGTACACGCCCACCGAGGTGAAGCAGGTGGTCGCCGGGTTTGGCAGGGCGCGCAAGCCGCAGGTGCAGGCGATGGTTGGCCTCCTCCTCGGCCTCAGGACCCCACCGTCGCCGGATGACGCGGCGGATGCTCTCGCCGTGGCGCTGTGCCACGCGCGCCGCGTGACCCTCGACGCGGTCCTGACTTCTTCAGCGCTCGGCCGCGTGGGCACGCCGTGATCGCCGGGCTGCGCGGCACGGTCCGGCGCGTTCAGCCCATGGGCCTCACGGTCGCCGTCGGACCGGTGGACGTCGATGTGCTCGTCCCAGCACCGATAGCGATGGCGCTCGCACCGGGCAAGGACGTCGACCTCCGAACGCGCCTGTACGTTCGCGACGACCAGATCTCGCTCTTCGGATTCTCCTCGGACGACGAGCTTGGAATGTTCAACCTCCTGCTGAGCGTTTCTGGTGTTGGTCCGAGGGCAGCGATGGGAGTTCTGTCCGCGCTCGATGCCGCCGAGATTCGTCAGGCCATCGCCGCTGACGATACGCGCGCACTCGCCCGGGCGCCGGGGATCGGGCAACGGGCGGCAGCGCGAATCGTGGCGGAGCTGAAGGGCAAGATCGGCGCCCTGACGCCCGCTGACCGGGACCAGCGCCCGGATGTCCGAAGCGCTGCGCTCGAGGCGCTGCTCAACATGGGCTATGCGGCCGCCGAGGCGAAGCGCGCCCTGGAGTCGGCGGCCGCCGACGGGTCCGTCGAAGATGCCGTGCGTGGCGCCCTTGGTGACCTGGCCGACCGCTAACAGACCGCAAGCACGCGTCCGGAGTCACAGGACACTGCATTTGGAGGAGTGGATGGAGGAGTGGATGGAGGATCAGGAAGACCAGGATCTCGTCGAGCGCGAGGAGGAGACACGCTACTTCCTCGACGTCGACTGGTACGATGGGCACAACCTTTCATTCAGCGACGTCGTCCAGGTGCGCATGTGCGAGCAATGCCAGGCTCGCCTTGGGGAAGAAGTGGAGGAACGCTACCCGGTGGCGGATCGGCGCACGGGGCGGGTCACGTACGAAGTACGTCGTGTCAAGTACGGCGTGCGACCGATGGCCGTGATTCGGGACTGCTGCTCGCGGAAGAAAGGGTTCATCACGACGGAGATGCCAACGTTAGAGGCGGTGTTCCGCATCCTCCTCGCAAACGCGAATCAGCCGATGCCTTTAGAACACATTCGCGAGCAGTTGCGCGAGTGGTGTCCGACTGGCCGTTGCCAGTGGCTCCTGTTGCCATTGGACGTCCTGTCACGGGTGGTTGAGCGTGATCAGTTCTACGGTCTGCGTCGCCACGAGCTCGCGGAGGTCCCGTAATCACACGCGGCATTGACCAGTTACGATTCTTCCTGACGCGGGGGCGCCCCTAGAAGTGCGGCCGAAAACGTCTTCTGTCATCCTGAGCGAAGCGAAGGATCTC
>WHTR01000128.1 GCA_009377635.1 Chloroflexota bacterium | reverse complement strand
CGGGCTCGAAGAAGGCGTAACTGAAGGCCACCCCACCACGCAGGACGTTCGATCCGATCAGGACCCAGCGTTTGTCCCAGCGGTCCACGTAGGCGCCGGCCGGCACGCCGAGCAGGATCGACGGGACGATTACGGCGAGGATCGTGATGCCGAGGTGGGTCGTGGATTGGGTGGCCTCCTCCACAACGACCAGGAGCGCGTACCAGATGGCGTTCTGCGCGGTCTGGGTAAGCGCCTGCGCAGTCCATAGGCGCAGGAATGGCGGGTTGCCCCAAACCGGCGGGTCGTTCGAAGCAGGCGGCCTCACGATCAGTCGTCGCTCGTGGGAAGCAGTCCTTGCAGCGCGTCCGCGCTCGCCCACGCGTCTCGGTGCTCGGCTCGCTCGAGGAACGCCGTGATCCGGCGCTCGACCTCGCTTCGTGCCAGCAGGATGCGATGGTTGCATGTGCGGCACCGCAATCCGATGTCGGCACCGATGCGAACGACTGTCCAGTCGGACCCGCCGCACGGGTGCGGCTTGCGCAGACGGATGACATCGCCGATTCGGATATCCACGGGCATCCGGACTCCTCTGCCCGCTAGCGAGCGGCCCCGGTCAGGGCGGCGCGCATCGTGTCGCGCAGCGCCAGCGCCTCTCGTCGAGCTGCATCCCGCCAGTCGATGCCTGACGACGCCTGCAGCACCTGCCGACTGACGTTAACTACGGCCCCGGTCCCGTCCGACGCTGCGCCGAGCCGGACGGCCTGGGCAGCGTCGCCGCCTTGAGCGCCGACGCCCGGGATGAGGATCGGGAGCTCCGGCGCGATGCTCCGGACTCGGGCGAGCTGGGCCGGAAAGGTCGCCCCCACGACGAGCCCTACGTTCCCGCGCGTGTTCCAGGACTGGGCGCGCCGCGCAACGACCTCGAACAATGGCACCCGATCTCCTTCAAACGCACAGTCGAGCTCCTGGAAATCTGCGCTGCCCGGGTTCGACGACTTGCACAGGACGAAGCCTCCTCGGGATGGGTCCCGCAGGTACGGCTCGACGCTGTCCGCTCCCTGGTACGGGTTGATCGTGGCAGCATCGAACTCGAGCACCTCGAACAGCGCGGTCGCGGAGCGCTCGGCCGTCGTGTCGATGTCGCCTCGCTTGCCGTCGCCGATGGTGAGAATTCCCGCCGGCACCACTCGCAACGCCGCGCGCAGCAGCGGAATGCCGTCCTCTCCGAGTGCCTCGAAGAAGGCCAGGTTCGGCTTGTATGCACACACGAGGTCTGCCGTCGCCTCGATGAGCCCCCGGAGGAAGCGCTCGACGCCGGTGCGGTCGCGGCTGAGTCCGTCCGGAAGGCGCCTCGGGTCCACGTCGAGGCCGATGCACAGGGTACTTCCTGCTCGCCGCTGCGCCGCCGCGAGCCTCTCACTGAAGGCCTGTGCCGCCCGCTCGTCTGCCATCGCCGTACGCGCTCCACCGCGGTCCGTTGCTGGATTGTAGCCGATGGCCCCGGATCAGCCGTCATGTCGGCGGGCAACCACGAGCATGCGCCGGCTGTCGTCCTGGAACGGGCCGAGCTCGTAGTCGCCGTACATCGCCTCGACGCGGAGTCCGGCCCGGGCCAGGAGCAGCTCGATCTCGTATCGGCCAAAGGTGCGTATCTCGACGGTCTCCGTGACGCGGCGGAACCCGCCAGGGCGCCAGGAGATGTCGTAGAAGCAGCGCCACTCGATCAGCTGGGCCGCCGGATGCAGCTCCAGGACCATCCATTTCGTCACGTTCGCGTCGATCTCTTCGTCCGCGCCCGATCGCTGAAGCACCGGAATGCCGTGCGGGTGGTCCGCCAGAGAGCCGACGTGCACGAGGTCCAGGACTACGACGCCGTCGCCTTGCAGCGCTGCTCTGACTCGATCGAGCGTATCAGTCTGCTGAACCGGGTCATGCACGAGGCCGAAGGCATCAAGCCCAAAGACGATCAGGCCATGGGTGCCGGGTAGCACTCCCTCTCGCATGTCCGCCAGCACCAGCTCCGCGGCGCCGCGGGCGTGGGCGAGGCGCACGCGGGCTCGTTCGAGCATGTCCGGTGACCGATCGACTCCGACGACGTGGAATCCGTCGTCGACGAGCCCGGCAAGGATCCGTCCCGTACCGCAGGCCAGCTCGAGCACGGAACCGCCGGTGCGCCGGCCAAGGGCGCTGTAGAGCGCGATGTCGTCGCGAAACCCATCGTGCTCCCAGTCGTACAGCTGGGCGAGAAGCGCGGCCTCCGACCAGTCGGCGGGGGCGGTCCCGTGTGAACTATACATCGTGCCTGTTCCCCTGGTCTCGCACCTGCTGGATGACATACTCGAGCGCCAGGAAGCCGGCGATGAGGAGCACCAGGTACGCCGCGGTCAGGATGCGGAGGGACTGCAGCCAGAGGGCGAACTCGACCGTGACCGCGAATCGCATGCCCGTACCGAGGAGACTCGCGGCCCGTGGCCGGGGCACGCTCGTCGCCGCGCGGGCGTGGTACAGCTCGAGGAGGATGGCAGCCGTGCCAGTCAGCGCAACGAAGCCCGCTGCGTAGAAGACCGCCTGCGCTGCTGGTGACACCGTCAGCGCCAGCACGACGTACGCGACCGCCGTCCAGGCGACGGCCGAGAGCGCTACGACGCCTGCTTCCGGGATTCGGTCAGCCAGGGTTCCCTCCTCCGGGCGCCCAGTATAACGGAGGCGGAGTCGCGTCGCGGAGTGCGGGCGTTTCTCCACGAGCCCGCTCATGTTAGGGAGGCCAGGCAGTCGCTGTCCGTTTGCCCGCTGCTTCCGGCAGCACCTATACTCCGGTCGGTACCCACACAGACACACCGGGCGAATGAGCATCCCGGGGGCCAGGTTGTGAATAGCCAACGGAATAATCTCTTCCTCTTCTTCGTTTTGGTCCTGGCCTTGTCGGCTCTAGCCGTCATCTGGCCGCAGCGGCCCACGAACTACCTGCCCAGCTTCATCCCATGGCCGAGCAGCCCGGGTATCCACATCGGCCTCTTCAACTTCCATCGGGAAGGTTTCCGCCTCGGCCTCGACTTGCAGGGTGGGACGCACATGGTCCTCCAGGCCGACACGGCCCGCGTGCCGCCAGGCGGGGACGCCAATGCTGCCGTGGACGGCGTCACGCGGGTCATCGAGCAGCGAATCAACGCCTACGGTGTCAGCGAGCCGATCGTGCAGCGGCGCGGCGGGGACCGGATCATCGTCGAGCTTCCGGGGGTTCGCGACATCGAGGAGGCGAAGAACCTTATCGGCAAGACGGCCCAGATGGATTTCCGCGAGAAGAAGACGGTCGACGGCCAGGAGCAATGGGTCGCCGCCATTGCCACGGGAAGCGACGGGATCGAGAAGCCGCTCACCGGCCAGTATTTCACGAAGGCGGAGGTCGCATTCGAGCAGGGGACGAATAAGCCCATGATCCTGTTCGAGTTCAACAGTGAGGGCGCGAAGCTCTTCGGCGAGATCACGCAGCGGTTGGGCGGCGGCGTCCAGAAGCAGCCGCTGGGGATCTTCCTCGACGATGAACCGATCACGACGCCCACTGTTCAGAATCACATCCCTGACGGCTCGGGGCAGATTACTGGGAGCTTCACGCTGGATGAGGCCAGAAACCTCGTGATCCAGCTCAACGCTGGCGCCCTGCCGCTGCCCGTGACGATCGAGGAGGAACGGACGGTCGACGCCACCCTCGGCTCCGACTCGATCCGAAAGAGCGTTGTCGCAGGCGAGGTAGCGCTTCTGGTGGTGGCCCTCTTCATGATCCTGCACTACCGGATGCTGGGCGTGGTCGCCGTCGGCGCCCTCTTCGTCTACACGCTGGTCGTCCTGGCGGTTTTCAAGCTCATCCCGGTCACTCTGACGCTCGCCGGCATCGCGGGCTTCATCCTGTCCGTCGGGATGGCCGTGGACGCGAACATCCTCATCTTCGAGCGGATGCGGGAGGAGATCCGTTCGGGAAAGACCATCGGCGCCGCGATCGACGCCGGCTGTGGCCGGGCGTGGCCCTCGATCCGCGACTCGAACATCACGACGATGCTCATCTGCGGGATCCTGTACTGGTTCGGCTCGACCTTCGGGGCGAGCATCGTCATGGGCTTCGCCCTCACCCTCTTCATCGGCGTCCTGGTCAGCATGTTTAGCGCAGTTCTCGTGACGCGAGGCCTCCTCCTCGTCATTCTCGGCCGGCGGGCCGCCCTCAACCCGGCCCTGCTGGGGATACCGAGCGGACGGCCGCAGCTCGAGCCGGCGGGGATGAAGAGCTAGCCGTGCTCTACGATCTCGTAGGCAAGCGGCACTGGTTCTTCCTGTTCTCAGCCGTCGTCATCGTTCCGGGGCTGATCTCGCTGCTCTTGCCGGGAGGGCTGCGGCCGGGCATCGACTTTACCAGCGGGTCGATCATGACGGTCCGTTTCGAGACACCCGTCGAGCAGTCGGCGCTCCGTGACGCGTATGTCGACCTCGGGCACGACGAGGCGATCGTCCAGCGGTCGGACGACGGAGCGTTCATCGTCCGCACGCGAACTCTGGCGCCCGAAGTCCGCGACGCCGCGGGACAGGTGGAAACGGCGTCCGAGCGCCAGCGCGTCGAGGATGCGCTGGCGGCGCGCTTCGGCACGTTGTCGGTCCTGAGCTTCGATCAGGTCTCTCCCATCGTCGCCGCGGAGATCGTCCAGAAGGCCGTTCTCGCCGTGGCGGTGGCCTGCGCCGGTATCCTCATGTACCTCTGGTGGGCCTTCCGGCACGTGAGGGACTCCTGGCGGTACGGAGTGTGCGCGGTGATCGCGGTGGCCCACGACACGCTGTTCGTCCTCGGCGTGTTCTCGATCCTCGGGCGTCTGTTCGCCGTCGAGCTGGACGCCATGTTCATCACTGCCGTATTGGCCGTCATCGGCTTCTCTGTGCACGACACGATCGTCGTCTTCGACCGCGTGCGCGAGAATGCCACACGGCACCAGGGCGAGACCTTCGACGACGTTGTCAACTACAGCATGCTGCAGACGCTGGGTCGCTCCCTGACGACTTCCCTCACGACGCTGCTGGTGCTGCTTGCGCTATGGCTCCTGGGTGGCGTGACCATCCGGAACTTCATCCTCGCCCTGATGGTGGGCATCACCGCGGGAACGTACTCGAGCATCTTCAACGCCAGTATGCTGCTCGTGGTGTGGGAGAACGGCGAGCTGGGCCGCCTGTTCAGCCGCCAGCGTCTACCGGCGCTCGGCCGGACGTAGCGGCGCGCCCGCTCAGGTCAGCGCATCCCACTGGCTGTCTGCCTGCAGGCGCTCGACCAGTTGCTTCACGTCCTCTGCGCGGTCGCGTCGGCAGACGAGCAGCGCGTCGGGGAGGTCCACGATGACGAGGTCCTCCGCCCCGAGCGTGAAGATCGGCTTCTCGGTCGCGTACACCACGACCCGCCGCGTATCGATCCCCACGTGCTCTCCGCGCACCAGGTTCCCGTCGGCATCAGTGGGCGCGATGTGGAGCAGCTCTGCCCAGTTCCCCACGTCGCTCCACCCGAATGTGGCGGGGATCGTGGCGATCCGCTCGGCCCGCTCCATGATCCCGTAGTCGATCGTCTGTACGGGGATGTTCGGATAGCGCTGTCGGAGTACGTAATCGGCGTGAGGTGTGCCGAGGGCGCGGCCGATCTCGAGGAGCTGGCCGTGGATGTCTGGCAGGAGCCGCGCGAACTCTGTCAAGATGGCGTCGATGCTCCACACGAACATCCCCGGATTCCAGACGTAGCCGTCGCGAATGAACCGTTCTGCCGTCTGCCGGTCCGGCTTCTCGACGAAGCGAATGGCGCGGTGGACGGCGAGGCATTGGGACGACGCGATCTCCGGCCCGACCTCGATGTATCCCATGCCGGTGTGCGGCGAGGTGGGCCGGATTCCCAGGGTGACGAGCCAGTCGTCGGACTGCGCGACATCAAAGGCCGCCGAGAGACAGTGGCGGAACTCTTCAGCGTCATCTGCAGCGGCGTCCGAGTGAAGCGACGCCATGACGGCCCCGGGGTCGCGATGGCCGATCACGACCGCAGCCAGCCCCACAGCCGCTGCGGTCCCGCGACGAGCGGGCTCGACCAGCACGTTCGCGGCGGGGATCTCGGGGAGCTGGGCCTGGAGGTCGTCGGCGTGGGACTCCTCGGTCACGACGAGTATGCGCTCGGGTGGGACCAATGGCGCCACCCGGTCGACGGTGGCCTGGATGAGGGACCGGTCACCGATGAGCGGGAGGAGCTGCTTGGGTCGTCGGGATCGACTGAGGGGCCACAGGCGCGTGCCGCTCCCGCCCGCGAGGATCGCCACCCACCTGGAACCCTGGCCCGCGGCGCTCATGCCTGCTGACCGACGCCTCGCCGCCGGAACCAGTCGACGGTGGCCTGGAGGCCATCGTCCAGCGGAGTCGCCGGCTCCCATCCCAGGTCCGAGCGGGCTCGGGAAGCGTCGAGGGCGATGCGAAATACCTCGCCCGGGCGGGGCGGACCGAACTTTGCCTCGCCGCCGAAGCCCGTCAGGCGGCTGAGCCGCCGGTACAGCTCGTTCACGGTCGTGCCGTCGCCCGTGCCGAGATTCAGGATCGCCCGGCTGCCGCGGTCCAGCGCCCGGGCGTTCGCATCGGCGACGTCGGAGACGTACACGAAGTCGCGACCCTGCTCGCCGTCGCCGAAGATCGTGGGCTGCCGTCCCTCGAGCATGAGGCGGGAGAAGATCGCCACAACCTGCCCCTCCTCGGTATAGGGATGCTGCCGCGGCCCGTAGACGTTGGCGTAGCGCAGGATGGTGTAGTCGAACCCATACATGCGGCTGAACGTCTCGACGTAGAGCTCGCCGGCTGCCTTGGAGGCCGCGTACGGGCTGATCGGTCGCGTGGGGTGATCCTCATCGCAGGGAATGACCTCAGGCTCGCCGTAGATTGCGCCGCCGCTGGAGACGAAGACGACCTTGCGAACATCGCACCGTGCCGCGGCCTCCAGCAGGGCGATGACGCCCATCACGTTCACTCGGGCGCTGTACGCCGGGTCGTCGACGGACTGCCGGACGTCCGCCTGCGCCGCGTGGTGGTCGATCACGTCCGGGCGCACGTCGGCGACGAGGCGCGCGAGCTCGGGTGAGCAGAGGTCGGTCTCGAAAAACCGCGCGCCGGCCGGGACATTCTCTCGGCGGCCGGTCGTGAGATTGTCGACAGCCACCACCTCGTGTCCAAGGGCGAGGAACCGCTCTGCGACATGTGAACCGATGAACCCGGCGGCGCCAGTCACAAGGATGCGCATGGAGGCTCCCGTACGTGTCAGAGGTCTGCGTTCAGGCCGGAAGCGAGAGACGGCGGCTGCGTGCCACTCGGTGGCTGCTGGCGGCTGAGGCACGCGGCGATGAACCCGCGGAAGAGCGGGTGGGGTTTGCCCGGCCGCGATCGAAATTCGGGATGGAACTGGCTCCCCACCATCCACGGGTGCCC
>WHTR01000127.1 GCA_009377635.1 Chloroflexota bacterium | reverse complement strand
CGCCCGGGGAATCACCTCCAGCGCCCACGCCGGATCGACCCGGGTGGAGAGCGCCCAAAGGACCTCGCGCATGTTCGAGGGATCAATGTCGTCGTCGACCACGACATAGGTGCTGTACATGCTGGCGCCGGAGCGCAGCCCCACAGCGGCGAGCAGTGCCTGTTGGGCGTGCCCGGCATAGCGCTGGCGCAGAGCGATGACGGTGAACAACCCAGCGCAGTGGCCCCATACTCCAACCACGTCCGTGACACCGGACTGCTCCAGATGATCCCACATGCGCGTGGCGTGCCCAGGCGTGTCGCTGTCCCAGGATAGCAGCGGACGCAGTGGCGGGCTGCCGAATATGATCGGCGTGGGGCGATAGTGCACCCGACGGACGCGCACGACGCACTCATCGCCGGTATGCGAGTAGTAGCCAGGCCACTCCCCGAACGGACCCTCCCGAACGGACTGTTCCACCGGTGCCGGCATCTCCCCCTCCAGGACGATCTCCGCCTCGGCTGGGATGAGGAGCCCGGTGTGGGGCGCTGCGAGCACGTCGACCGGTTCGCCGTGCAGGGCACCCGCATAGTCGTACTTCTTGCCGGTGCGCCCGCTGGTCGACGCCATGAACGTCAAGGGATCGCAGCCGAGAACCACAGCCACCGGACACGCCTGGCCCTGCGCCCAGTACTTCTCCGCGATGATGCGCCCCGCCTTGTGCTGGATGATCCACAGGCTGACCAGATCCCGTCCTTGCACGCACGCGCGGTACGTGCCGTAGTTGGTCTCTCCTGTGTAGGGATCGCGCATGACAACGATGTCGCCCGTTCCGATGTAGCGTCCGCCGTCGTGGGAGTGCCAGGTCGGCGCCGGGAAGCGCTCGATATCGACCTCGTCGCCTATCATCGTGTGCGTGAGCACGGGGCCATCGTTCACTTGACGCGGCGGGATAGGCCGGAGGCCGTGCACGCGCTCGCGCTGCAGCTTCACCAACTCTACTGGGTGCGCGTCGGGCGGTAGGCCTACAGCGAGCGCGTGGCGGCGCCGCGTATTGTGCACGTTGCTCGCCACCCGAAAGCCGGGGTCAAAGCCCTCGAACTGGTCGAAGAGCAGCAGCGGACCGCTACGCTCGGCGCTCAGTTCGGTCAGGCACCCGACATCACGGTCGCGGTCTGCTCCATGGATGACCTTGAAGTCACCCAGGCTGGCAGCCGCGTCAATGAACTGTTCCAGTGATCGATGGCCCATCTCGCATCTCCTCCCCTTGTATCTCTGCTATGCCTGCCGGTCGTTCACTGGATCTCCCACTGCTCAGCGTTCCAGGCCAGAGATGATCCCTGGACCCGGCTGCCGGTCGCATGTTCCAGTCGATTCCAGATCAACGTAGGCTCAGAATCATAAAACAGCCCCATCATGTTGAGCTGATCGGTCAGATGGTGGACAGCCTGCGCGAGCACCTGGTTACGCTCTGGTCTCGGGATGGTGGTCAGGTACCGGTCGATAAGTCCGTCCCATTCGGCGTCGCTGTAGCGGGCGTTGTTCGTCCCCACGAAGTTGTTCGAGGGCAGGGGAATCTGCGAGCTGTGGTGGCGGCTGATGCTGACCGGATCATTGGGCTGTCGCCAGAGGAGAAAGGACGGGAAGGTCGCCCGGTAAGCTCGGTCCTGCGCCCGTTGCTGGGGCAAGACCTGCGGCTCCACGACGACTCCGATCTGCTGCCAGTTGTCAGCCACGGGGAACAGCGTCTTCACGTGGATGTCCGTCTCACCCGTCGTCCAAGGCTCCACAACGAGGCGCTGCGCGGCAGAGTCGCGAAACATGCCGTCTGTCCCCTTGCTGTAGCCAATGTCTTCAATCATCTGCGTGGCCTTGCGCGGGTCGAAGTCGTAGCGGATGGCCCTCCCCTCCACATCCTTGTACTCCGCCTCGGTCGGCGTCAGGTAGGCGTGCGCTACGGACGTGAGGCCGGCCTGGATCGTGTCGGCCAGCCCCTGGCGATCGATCGCATGCATGAGAGCACGGCGGAAGCGCACGTCACCAACGATGGAGGGGGTTGGATCGATAAACTGGGGATAGAGCACGACCCAGCTCCGCAACGGGAGGTCCACCGTCCCCTCTCGCCACTGGTCGCGAAGCTGCACGGCCTGGTCGGTCGACAGTCCCCGCCCCATCGTGAGTTGCACCGTGCCGGTCAGTACGTTCGCAATGAGTGTGTTCGTATCCGGAATGAATTTGACCTCGATCTCATCGATCTTCGGGCGTCCCAGCACATAGCGCTCGTTGGCCTGCAGGATGACGTGGCTGCCCCGGACCCACTCGCGGAGCTTGAAGGGGCCCGTGCCTACAAAGTCCTGGTTCCAAAACGGGAGCTGGGAGAAAGATGCCTTGTCGTCGACGTATGCGCGCTCGAGCAGGTGGCGGGGGAGCGTCGTCGAGCTGTTGAGCAAGATATCAGCTCGGATGTAGGGCTGCTTCCAGCGCACAACGACCGTGTGTGAGTCTGGCGCCTCGAACTCCTCGATCCAGTCATACGCGACGTCGCGGCGGATCGGGAGCTCGCGGTCCTGTTCGACCATGGCAGTAAAGAGGATGTCGTCCGCGGTGAACGGCACGCCGTCGTGCCACTCGGCGTTGCGCCTGATCCGCCAGGTCGTCTCCATCCGGCCATCGGGAAGGAGATTCCACAGACCGTTCTCGATCGTTGGGACGGCTTCCCCGAGCTGCTCGCGCATCACCCCCTGGTCATCCACGATCGCGAGTCCGACGTTCACGAGGCGTTCGAGCTCGCCGTGTCCGGGCGTAACCACCGTACCGGGGTTGATCTTTGTATTGAGTACCGGCGGGTCGGCCATGATCGCAGCGGCGAGCCGCTCGGGGGCGCCTCGCTTGGAAGCATCTCCCGACTCCCGCCCAATGGTGGCCGGGCTCTGCGGCGGAGGTGCGCACCCGCTGACGATTATCGCGAGCGCGAGCCAAAGCAGCCCCTGGCGCCGCCATATCTCCACCGGTCACCTCTCCCCAATCACGACATTCTCGTTTGCCAGCCGCGACCTTCGCTCGCGAGCTGGTTGCAGTGTTCCTTCCAGGTGGTCGACTTCGGGATGGTTCCGAAGGTTGCCACGATATTCGGAAACCGATTCTGGCCCGGTTCCCGAACCACGTGAGGGGGATCGCGTCCGTTTTGAACTTCTTTGATAGCGCTGGCGAGAATCCGGCGTGCGGCGACGATCGGGGCATCGGTAGCGACCAGATGTTCCTGCGTTCGGTCCTGGATGCGGCCGGCGCCCTCGGTGGCGCAGAGGTCCTGCTGCTGAAAGTAGCTCGGGCTAATCCCGCTGTAGCTGACGTACTTCATGGATTCTCGATCCTGCAGGTACCGATTCTCCCTGTTCGCGATCGGCGTGTAGTCAGCAGTCATCGTATGGCGGCGACTCACACGCTCCTTATCGAGCGGGCGCTGCCGGTTGAAGATAATGGTGTACTTCCAGTGGTGGGTGTCGTCGATGGGCACGTGCCAGTTGGTCTGGCCGCCGGGGACCGCTGTCAGGTTCGGTAGGATGAAGGTGGCCACGCGGATGTAGTTCTCCTCGGGCCCGATATCCCGGACCTTGCAGATCCTCAATCCGACATCCGTGAGCTGCGCCTCGCACGTCTCGATGAACGGAGCCGCGCCTCGCCCAGACAAGGTCCTCAGGTTGTCCCTCAAACCTTTACCATCCGGAGTCGGTCCGTCCGCTCCAAGCTCCTGCACGTCGCGCTCACTGTGGTGCAGGAAGGAGACGTGGAGCAGATCGATGTTCCCCTCGTTGCCCTGTAAGTAGTTGCACGAACTGAAAAGCTTCACCGCGTACACGTGCTCTTCTGGCAGCGTGAGGAACTCGTACTTCGGAAGGAGCGGCGGATCGCCCGAGCCCAGGTAGGCCAGGACCATACCGCCAGCCTCACGGCAGGGATAGGCCCGCTGGTGGATGCGCGCGTGGGACGTGCTCGCTGCCTCGGCGTGGGCATCCGATGTTGGGGAGTGAATCGAGTTTCGACTACCCGATTGGCGCCAGCGCATCGCCGGCTCCCCCGGTTGCTCAAGGCAGTTCCCGTGAATGTCATAGAGCCAGCCATGATAGATGCACCGGATGCCGCCATCTTCGAGTCGACCGTAGCTCAGATCCGCTCCTCGGTGGGCGCAGTGGATCCCCAGGAGTCCTGGTCTGCCCGCCGCATCGCGGTAGAGGACGAGGTCCTCCCCGAGGAGCCGGACAGAAAGCGGAGGGCCACCCGGCGGGAGCTCCTCGGAGAGGGCGGCTGGCTGCCAGTAGCGCCGCATGAGCTCTCCGCACGGGGTTCCCGGCCCCACGCGCGTCAGCAGGTCGTTTTCCTCTTTGGATAGCATTCGCCCCTCCCTACGCTGGCATCCTTACGGTCACGCCCCAGGCGCGCTCTTCCGGAACAACCGGAGCTCTGTAGATTGCATCTCCCCTGTCCCTCAGCTGCTGAGCTCCCATTCGTGTGCGTTCCACGACTGAACGGATGTTTGCACCTTCCTGGCGCCCGCCTGTTGGAGTCGATTCGTGATCATGGCCGGCTCAACTCCATAGTAGAGGCCCATGACGTTCAGCTGGTCAGAGATGTGGTGGACGACCTGCCCGAGAACCTGGACGCGCTCCTGTCGCGGGATCGTCGCAAAGAGCTTCTCGATGAGCGCATCGAACTCCGGGATCAGGTAGCGGCTGTGGTTACCGGTCACGCGGAAATTATTCTCGGGGAGCGGGGCGTTCGAGCTATGGAGTCGAAGCAGTCCGTTGATGTCGTTGGGATTCTGGAAGATCTGGAATCCGGGGAATGTGGCCCGGTACTCGGTATCGCGCGTCCGAGCCGCGGGGATGGTGACCGGCTGTGTGGCGATGCCGGCGCGCTGCCAGAAATCGGTGACCGCGAGGATCGCCTTCTCAGCCGTCACCCCGATGGTGCGAATCTCAACAGAGAGATGCTCGCCTGTCGAGTCACGGAAGGTGCCATCCGGCCCCTTCGCGAGGCCGAGTGCTTCTATCATCTGGCCCGCTTTCCGGACGTCGTAGTCGTAGCGAACGATGCTTCCCTCGATCTCCCTGTACTCTGGCTCGCTTGGGTTGAGATAGCTGTGGGCGACGGGGACGAGCCCGCCCTGGATCGTGTCGGCTAGCTGCTGGCGGTCAATCGCGTGAAGCAGTGCTCGCCGGAAACGGACATCGGCGATGATTGGTGGATTGGGATTGACGAACTGAGGAAAGATGGCGATCCAGCTCTTGAAGCCGATGTCCATCGTTCCGTCCCGCCACTGGTCACGGACCTGTATCGCCTTGTCGAGGTCGAGCGCGCGCCCCAAGGTAAGCTCAACAGAGCCAGCGAGGATGTTCGCGGCGAGGGTGGTCGTATCCGAGATGAATCGCACGTCGATCTCGTCGATCTTCGGTCGCCCAAGCGCGAAGTCGTCAAAGGCAGTGAGCACGACGTGGCTGCCAAGAACCCACTCCCGCACCTGGAAGGGGCCGGTCCCCACGTACTCGCTGCTCCAGTATGGGAGCTCAGTGAAACTCTCCTTGTTCTCGACGTACGTGTTCTCGAGGATGTGCCTGGGAAGCGGCGAGGCGAATACGTGGCTGAACATGTGATTCGCGAAAATGTATGGGTCCTTCCACTGGATAGTGAGTGTGCGCGGATCAGAGGCCTGAATCCTCTCGACGGATCGGTACGCCTCGTGCCCGTAACTCGGGAGATCGGAATCCTGTCCAACGGTGGTGGTAAAGACGAGATCGTCAGCGATGAAGGGCGCACCGTCCTGCCAGCGAGCGTCCGCCCTCATTTTCCAGGTTAGCTCCATGTGCCCGTCCGGGAACACCTTCCAGAGTCCGTTCTCCAGCGTGGGGACCGCTTCCGCGAGCTGGGCAAGCGGCTCGCCATGGTCATCGATGACAACAAGGCCGGCATTGGCCAGGGCGTGGAGCGCGTCATCGCCGGGGATCGATTCTCCTGGGGCGAAGCCTGGCGATTCACCCGCGATGGCCGCCGTCACGCGCTTCGCCGAGGTGGTCTGCCGCATGCCGTCTGGCACATCGGTCCGCTGGGAGGATGGACCCGCGGGCCCGGCGCAGCCAACCAGCAGCGCAAGCACGAGCCAGAGAACGTTCCTCTGCTTCCGGAGCCACATTCGCAGCCTCCAGCTATGCGATGACGTGGGCCCACCTCGTCCAGACATGCTCGCGTAGCTCGGGCGAGACCTCGACCGTCTTCGGAAACTTGTCGAGCCACTCGAACGGTCGCGTCGCGTCGATGATCGCTCGAGACATCAGATCATTCTCCCAGGGGGGAATGATCGGCTCGACCGGGGAGGACGTGGTTCGGGTAATAATCTCGATGTCCTTGATGGGGTCTGATCGCGTGCAGAGGACCCAAAGAACCTCTTGCAGGTCGCGGATGTTCACGTCGTCGTCCACCACAACCGCGTAGCGCGGTCGATGGCCGGAATTATTGGCGAGCGCGAGCCCGGCCTGCTTGGCGTGGCCGGGATACTGTTGTTGAATGCTCACGATCGCGAGGTGGCCACCCGTCGGCTGATAGCTGTACACATCCTTCACGCCGGGCACGGACCGGCGCATCCGGTCCAGCAGGCCCTCCCCGTGAAGAATCGACAGAAAACTGGTACCGCCCGGCTGCCGGGGCGGCCGGCTCGGTGGGCTACCGAGGATGATTGGATGGTTTCGAAAGTACACAGCCTTGACCTCGACCGTGGGGAGGTCCTGGACCCCGCTGGCATAGTAGCCGAAGGTCTCGCCAAACGGACCCTCCGGCCGTACGTCGTCCTGCCGGATCTCACCCGCAATGACAAGCTCCGATTGGGCGGGCATCGGGAGGCCGGTGTGGTGCTCGAGGATGACGTCCATGGGCTCGCCGCGCAGTCCGCCCACGTAGTCGTACTCGCAGGATCCATTGGGGAGCCGCTGGGTCGCCATCCCGAAGAGCAGCGGGTCGTGTCCCAGCGAGATAAGCACCGGGCACGCCCTGCTCTGTTTGAAGTACCGATCCTGGTGGAGCCGCCCGTGATTGTCCGGATTGATGTAGACGGAGACGTGCGTCGAATCCTGGTACATAACGCGATACGTCCCCACGTTCACCCAGTCAGTCTCCGGGTCCCGCGTGACCACGGCGTCCGCGGTGCCCATGTAGGGTCCGCCGTCGCCGTCGTGCCAGTGCGGCCGGGGAAATCGGGCGAGATCGATTCGATCTCCCTCCTGCACATTCTCCAGCACCGGGCCGTCAGCCACGAGGCGCGGTGGGATCGGCGCGAGGGATCGCCACTTCTCCGTCCCCAGCTTGTTGTACTCGGCGCGTGTAAGTCCTAGGGGGAGGCCAACCGCGAGCGCTGTGCGGTTGAGTGAGCTCATGGGGTTGAGCAGGATCCGGAAGCCCGGCTCGAGCCCCGGGATGTTATCGCAGAGGGTCGCCGGAATTAAGCTGCTCTCACGCGCCAGGGCGCAGATCGCTCCGATCTCGAGGTGGAGATCCGCCCCGTTCGCCCGCCTCAGCTCGCCCAGCGCATCGACGATCTCCAAGTAGTCGCGCAAGTCCGCGTACCGAGCGACGCTGCCCGGCTGAATCGTGTCAACTGGAGCTTCCATGCCACTTCTCCCCATCTGATCCTCCACTCTTGAGCGTTCCAGCCCTCGTTGGCCGCCGTGACCCCTCGGACTCGATTATTGACCAAGTTCGGGACCGGGTTGTAGAACAGC
>WHTR01000126.1 GCA_009377635.1 Chloroflexota bacterium | reverse complement strand
ACCTTTGAGGAGGTTGTCTACCTTCTCTGGCACGGAGAGCTGCCCACACGAGCCCAGCTCGATGAGCTGAACGCGCAGCTGCAGAGCAACCGTTCGCTCCCACCGGCTGTCATCGAGACCATGAAGACGTTTCCCAAGGGCTGTCCTCCGATGGATGCGCTGCGGACTGTCGTCTCCCTCCTCGGGCTGTACGATCCGGATGGTCGGGACAACTCGTTGGACGCGACCCGCCGCAAGGCGCTTCGGCTGACCGCCCAGATGCCGACGATCATCGCGACGTTCCATCGCCTTCGGGAGGGAATGGAGCTCGTTCCGCCGAACGCGACGCTCAGCCAGGCCGCCAACCTCCTATTCATGATGAATGGCGAGCGGCCAGATGACTACATGGCGAAGACCATGGACGTTGCCTTGACACTGCACGCCGACCACGAGTTCAACGCGTCGACCTTCGCCGCTCGAGTGACGATCGCCACGCTCTCGGACATCTTCGACGCCATCACGGCCGCGATCGGCGCGCTCTCAGGCCCCTTGCACGGCGGGGCCAACGAGCAGGTCATGCGGATGCTGCTCGAAATCGGGAGTGTGGACCGAGCCGAGCAATGGATTCGAGACGCGCTCGACAGGAAGTTGCGCCTCGCCGGATTCGGGCATCGCGTCTACAAGACCGACGACCCGCGGGCGGTGGAGCTCAAGGAGATGTCGCGCGAGCTAGGGGAGCGCACGGGCCAGCCGCAATGGTTCCGCATATCCGACCATGTCCAGCGGATTGTCCTGCAGGAGAAGGGCCTGTACGCCAATGTCGACTTCTACTCGGCTTCCTCCTACTACGTGATGGGCATCCCCATCGACCTGTTCACGCCGGTGTTCGCATCCAGCCGGATCTCTGGCTGGTCGGCTCACGTCGTGGAGCAGCTCGCCAACAACCGGCTGATTCGTCCCCGCTCGGAGTATGTGGGGCCGCGGGACCGTCGCGTTCTCCCGATCGTGCAGCGGGAGTCGTGAGCGCCTCGGCATCCGAGATCATCCGTGTTGAGTCCCTTCGGAAACACTTCGGGTCTCTTGCTGCCGTCGACGGCATCACCTTCTCCGTGTACCGCGGCGAGATCTTCGGGATCCTTGGTCCCAACGGCGCCGGCAAGACCACGACCCTCGAGATCATGGAGACGCTCCAGAAACCATCAAGCGGGACGGTGGAAATCGACGGCCTCGATGTCCTTCGCGACGCCTGGGCGGTCAAGGGGCGGATCGGCGTCCAGCTTCAATCGGCCGGATTCTATCCGGAGCTCTCTCTGGTACAGCTCCTGAAGATGTTCGCGTCCATCTATGGCACTGCGATCGATCCCCTGGCCGTTCTGAAGCGCTTCGGGCTCGAGGATAAGGGGTCCGCCTACTACGACCGGCTATCTGGCGGGCAGAAGCAGCGTTTTTCGCTCGCCACCACCCTCATACATCGTCCCACAATCGTCTTCCTCGACGAACCGACGACGGGACTTGATCCGCAGGGGCGCCACAATCTGTGGCAGCTCATCCGCGAGGTCCAAGAAGAGGGAATCACGGTCGTTCTCACCACGCACTACATGGAGGAGGCCGAGCAGCTGTGCGACCGCATCGCGATCATGGAGCGCGGACGCATCATCGAGATGGGCTCGACGCGATCGTTGATCGACGACCTCCTGGCGACGGGATTCCGAAAGCCAGTCATCCGCCAGGAAGCCACGTTGGAAGACGTGTTCCTCTCCCTGACGGGCCGGAGCCTGCGAGATGAGTGAGGCGCCCCAGGCGATCGGGACCGTTGCGGGACCTTGGAGCCTCCCTCAGGCCGAACGCTACGGCGAGCTGCGGTCGCTCGTCGCGCTGACGTACTATCCGTTTGTGGCGATGATGCGCAACGTGGCCACCTTTGCCTTCGGGTTCCTCTTCCCGGTGGTGTTCATCTCCGTGTTCGGGCTCATCGGAGGCGGATCGGGTGGCGTGCGGCTCGGGGTTGCGACCGGCGCGGCGAGCGCGCCGGTGATGACGGCGCTGGAGGGCATGCCGAACATCGTGGTTGTCCAGGGCTCGCAGAACGAGCTCGAGCGGCAGCTCGAGCTGGGCAAGATCGAGGGTGTCCTCGACCTCCAGGGCGGTCATGTCGTGCTTCAGGTCAACGAGGCGAGCCCCCAGAGCCAGGCGGCACCGCTCTTCGTCCAGAGCGCGCTCGACCGTTTGAATCTGCAGGTTTCCGGTGTCACAGCGCCGCCGTACACGCTTGAGGTCGGGCAGGTGGCCGGCCGCCGCGACCGGTACATCGACTTTGCCCTTCCGGGGCAGGTCGGCTTCGCCCTGCTGTCGACGGCGATCTTCGGAACAGTCTTCGGTCTCTTGTATCTCAAGAAGGCCCTCATCTTGAAGCGTCTGTTCGCTACGCCGGTCCACGGGCTCACGATCCTCCTCGGACAGGGCCTCGCCCGCCTCATCGTCGCAGTTATCCAGGCCGTGATCATCCTGGCGCTCGGGGTCCTCGCGTTTGGCTTCCAGCTGGCAAACGGGTGGACAACCTTCATTGCCATGCTCGGATTGTCGTGCCTCGGTCTCATCGTGTTCCTCGGCTTCGGGCTCGTCATTGCCGGCCGCGTGAACGACGAGAACGGCGCATCGCCTATCACCAACCTCGTTACGTTGCCGCAGTTCTTGCTGAGCGGTGTTTTCTTCCCGACAGACGTGTTCCCCGCGTGGGTGCGGGTCATTGCGGACAACCTCCCTCTCTCGTACTTCAACGCGGCGATGCGCCAGATCGCGACGGAGGGCGCCGGCGTGGTCGACGTTGCTCCGTACGTCGTGGGCCTGTGCGTCTGGGGCGTGGTCGCCTACGGCCTCGCTGCACGCACGTTCAAATGGGTGTAAGCTGAATAGCGCGGAGCTTCGCAGGAAGGGGGTTGCACCTATGGCCAAGATTGTTTTGGGAGTCGGGACGTCGCACGGGCCGCAGCTGACTTTGTCGCCCGACCAGTGGTGGCGTCGAGCGGAGGCCGACCGCCGGAACCCGGAACTGTGGTTTCACGGCCGTCCGTACGGGTTCGCTGACCTCAAGCGCGAGCGTGGCAACGGCAGCTTCGAGAAGGAGTTGGGCCTCGACAAGGCGAAAGAGCGGTTCGACGCCTGCCAACGGGCCATCGAGACACTGGCGGACGTCGTTGAACGGGTCTCTCCGGACGTGGCTGTGGTCGTCGGCGATGACCAGCACGAGGCGTTCCTCGACGACAACATGCCGGCCATCAGCGTGTATTGGGGAGACGGAATCGAGAATGCAGGCCTGTCGGAATACCAGGATCGAGGGGAGCGCAGTTCTCCCGGGCTGATCGAGGCGGCCCGAGGCCATCTCCCTCCAGAGCATGCGACGTACCCGGGCGAGCCGTCACTGGGAAGGCACATCCTCGAGAGCCTCATCGGCCAGGAGTTCGACGTCGCCCACTCGCGCAAGCTGCCCGTTGATTCGGGGCGCTTGGGGGGGATCGGGCACGCCTTCGGGTTCGTCTACCGGCGGATCATGCGGGACGAGGTGATCCCCAACGTGCCCATCTTCCTGAACACGTACTACCCGCCCAATCAGCCGACGATGCGGCGCTGCTACAACCTGGGGCGAGCCCTGCGCCGCGCGGTCGAATCGTGGGACAGCGACAAGACCGTAGCGGTCATTGCGTCCGGCGGCCTCAGCCACTTCGTCATCGAGGAGGATCTCGACCGGCAGATTATCGAGGGGCTGAAGCAACGGGACGAGAAGCTGCTGACCGGCCATCCTGACAGCTACTTCAACTCGGGCACCTCGGAGATCAGGAACTGGGTCGTGGTGGCCGGTGCGCTGGAGGAAAGCGACTTCGCGATGACGCTGACCGACTATGTCCCCTGCTATCGGTCGGAAGCCGGTACAGGCTGCGCCATGGCGTTTGCGCACTGGGCGTAGCTCGACATTGCATTTCCTTGACGGTGTCCAGGCAAAGCGGTATAACTTCATCGAATAACTACATAGCGGTAAGTCCTTCGGGGCAAGGTGAGTCCGCCTGGGGCGGACAATTCCTGACCGGCGGTAGCCCGCCTCGGGCGGGGAGCCCGCGAGCCGCTCGCACAAGTGGCACGACCTGGTCAGAGTCCAGGGCCGACGGTACAGTCCGGATGGGAGAAGGCACCTGCGTCGCGGTTGCGGCTCGAAGACGCTGTGTGTCTTCGAGCCGTTTTTGTGCGCACGTGGGGAACAAGCAGCGATGAGCCAGATGGAGCGAGCAGTCGAGCTCGCCAAGCGTGCACTCGGCTGGTGCAGCCCAAACCCCGCGGTTGGAGCCGTGCTGGTTCGGGACGGTCAGATCGTCGGAGAAGGATGGACACAACCCGCAGGGCAGGACCACGCCGAGGTGGTGGCGCTTCGGCAGGCCGGTCCGGCCGCTGCTGGGGCCACCCTGTACGTGACCCTGGAACCATGCAATCACGTTGGACGAACGCCCCCGTGTACCGACGCGATCATCGCCGCCGGCGTACGCGAGGTGCGTATCGCGACGCATGATCCCAGTCCCTGGGTCAACCGTGGGGGAATCGAGGTGCTGGAGGCGGCGGGCGTACACACCGCCGTTGGCGAGCGAGAGCGCGACGCCGTTCTGCTCAATGAGGCGTACTTCGCGTGGGTGCGGAGCGGTACGCCGTTCCTCACTCTGAAGTACGCGATGACTGCCGACGGAAAGATCGCCACGCGGACCGGCTCCTCGTTCTGGATCACGGGCCCGGAAGCACGACGCCACGTGGCACAGCTGCGCGCGACGGTCGACGCGGTCATGGTGGGGATCGGCACGGTCTTGGCTGACGACCCGCGGTTAACCGCGCGGCCCGGCGACCGCGATGACGAGCATCTGGACGACGTTCATCAGCCGCTGCGTGTGGTCCTGGACAGCGCGGCGCGGCTCAGCCCAGCCGCGACGCTCGTATCGGGTGGGCTCCCGGGACCCACGCTCGTTCTTACGACGGAACGGGCCTCAGCGTCGCGGGTCCGGGAGCTGGTTGATAGGGCTGTCGAGGTGGTCGTGCTCGCGGCGCGCGACGGACGCGTCGACATCTGCGAAGTGCTCCGGTTCCTCGGGAACCGCGGCGTGACGTCGGTCCTCGCGGAGGGCGGCGGCACGTTGGCGGCGAGTCTCCTGGCTGCGGGCGGTGTCGACAAGGTGCTGGCATTTGTTGCGCCGAAGCTCGTCGGTGGATCGGATGCCCCGACACCGGTTGGGGGGACGGGGCTCAGCGACACCATGGATCGCGCGATCGAGCTGCGGGACCCGACGTGGACCGTTCTCGGACGGGACGTACTGCTCACAGGCTACGTGCGAGACGCCGAGCCGCGGACCTTGATGCGGCAGAGCATCCCGAAACCCGAGAGTCAAAGGCCGGGACCGTGAGATATGTTCACCGGGATCATTGAAGAGGTGGGCGCCGTGCAGTCTTTGGTGGAGGAATCCGAGGGAACCGCACTGTGTATCCAGGCGCGCAACGTTCTCGACGAGCTCGTCCCTGGAGACAGCATCAGCGTCGATGGCGTCTGCCTCACGGTTACGGGGCTTGACGGCGTCGGATTCCGGGTGGGGCTCTCGCCGGAGACGCTTCGCCGAACGACGCTCGGTCGTCTGAAGGAGGAAGACCAAGTCAATCTCGAGCGGGCCATTCGGGCCGGGAGCCGACTCGGCGGGCACTACGTGCAGGGACACGTGGATGGCGTTGGTCACGTCGTCGGCGTCCGTGCGGATGGCGACTCGCTGGTCATGTCGTTCGAGATCGACCCGCCACTTACGCGGTATGTGGTCGAGAAGGGCTTCGTCGCCGTCGATGGGATCAGCCTGACGGTCACCGAGCGGGTGGCATCTCAGTTCTCGGTGGCGCTGGTCTCCTTCACGCAAGAGCACGTGGCGCTCGCGAGGAAACGAGTGGGGGACGAGGTGAACATCGAGGTGGACATCATCGCGAAGTATGTTGAGAGCATTCTCAATGGTATCCACGGTGAAACCGCAAGGTAGCGTGCTTACGGAATGCGGGTGTCACGGTGGAACGAAAAGAGGGGACCGGTGACTAGCGACTGAGAGTCAGTTCGGGGTTCGTCCAACGTCCGAGCAGGGAGACCTGTTCGGGGAGGCACCAGTGTCGCCATTTGCGAGCATTTCAAGCGCAATCAAGGACTTCGACGAGGGGAAGTTCGTCATCATCGTCGATGACGAGGACCGGGAGAACGAGGGCGATCTCGCGATCGCCGCTGAGCACATCACTCCCGAATCCATCAACTTCATGGCGAAGTACGGCCGTGGTTTGATCTGTGTGCCCATCATCGGTAAGCGGCTCGACGAGCTGGAGATACCGATGATGGTGGAGTCGAACACCTCGAGCTACGGCACGGCGTTCGCGGTGGCTGTGGATGCCCGGCAGGGCGTGAGCACGGGCATCTCGGCGGCGGACCGCTCCGCGACCGCGAGGGCGCTTATCGACCCGACCACCAAACCGTCGGACCTGTCGCGGCCGGGGCACGTGTTTCCGCTTCGGTACGCGGAGGGAGGCGTTCTGAGGCGCACGGGCCAGACGGAGGCGTCGGTTGATCTCGCCAAGCTTGCCGGACGCTATCCTGCAGCTGTGATCTGCGAGATCATGAACGATGATGGCACGATGGCGCGGCTGCCGGAGCTGGAGAGGTTCGCCGACGAGCACGGAATCAAGATCATCTCCGTGGCCTCGCTCATCGAGTATCGGCGCCGAACGGAGAAACTTGTTCGGAAGACAGCGCAGACCACGATCCCCACGCTGTATGGCGAATGGGCGCTCCACGTGTACGAGTCGCTCGTCGACGAGAAACACCACGTTGCTTTGGTCCAGGGAGATATCCGGGGCGACCCGCCTCCGCTCGTGCGGGTCCACTCCGAGTGCCTTACGGGCGATGTGTTCGGGTCGGAGCGCTGCGATTGTGGGGTGCAACTCAATCTGGCGATGAAGATGATCGAGCACGAGAAGCGTGGCGTGCTCCTGTACGTGCGCCAGGAGGGCCGTGGCATCGGCCTGGTGAACAAGATCCGCGCCTACCAGCTGCAGGACTCCGGTATGGACACCGTCGAGGCCAACGAGCACTTGGGCTTCCCGCCGGACCCGCGCGACTACGGAGTGGGCGCACAGATTCTGACTGACCTGGGCATCCAGAAGATGCGGCTCCTCACCAACAACCCAGCGAAGCGGGTCGGGATAGAGTCGTTCGGGCTGGAGGCGGTTGAGCGCGTGCCTCTCGTGACGGAACCGACCAAAGCGAATCGGCAGTATCTCAAAGTGAAGCAGACCAAGCTGGGCCACCTGCTGGGGTTGGATTGACGTGCCGGAGTTCCGCGGGCGCCTGCTGGTCGAAGGGAAGCGCTTCGCCATCGTCGTAGCGCACTTCAACGAGTTCATCACCGAGCACCTGCTGGCTGGCGCGCAGCTCGCGTTTCGCCAGCACGGTGTGCCCGAGGACGCGGTGGACGTGGCCTGGGTACCGGGGTCGATGGAGATTCCGGTTATTGCCAAACGCCTGGCCGCCTCTGGCCGTTACGCCGCGGTCGTCTGCCTTGGGGCCGTGATACGCGGCGCCACTGCTCATTTCGAGCACGTTGCGGCGGGAACGGCGGGTGGCGTCGCGACCGCCGCCCGAGAGACGGGAGTGCCGATCCTGTTCGGCGTACTGACCACGGACACGATCGAGCAGGCGATGGAACGGGCGGGGACAAAGGGAGGCAATAAGGGGTACGACGCAGCCATGTGCGCGATCGAGATGGCCAGTCTCAT
>WHTR01000125.1 GCA_009377635.1 Chloroflexota bacterium | reverse complement strand
CTACGGATCCTTCGGCTGCGGCCTCAGGATGACAGTTTCCGTCCGCACCTCTAGGGCGCGACGCCGCGAAATGTCACTTTGAGCAAATCATGGGCCTTCGCCCCGCCCCGAGCTGATGCAATCGGCCGCCGCCGTGAACGGCGGGCCCGGGGACGATCCGGGGCCGGCCCCTCAGGGCCGCGACCGTTTTCATATGGAAGCCACAGGCCGAAGGATCCGTGCCTGCAAACAACATCCTTCGCGGAGTTTACCCCCGAGCGAAGCGAAGGGCCTGTTCAGATGCCGCTCGGCGGCGCCGCTAGGCGGACCCGGGCGCGAGCCGGTAGACGCGGTCGCCCGGCCGAACGCGAGTCGGGACCTTCATGCCCACGTCCTCGCCCACGCCCGCGGACAGCACGTCTCGATGCTCAATCTGCATCGACTCCAGGCGCATCTCCAGATCGGTCGTGTGCCCCCGAAAATGGAGCACATCGCCG
The DNA here is from genome assembly GCA_009377635.1 of Chloroflexota bacterium. Taxonomy (GTDB): domain Bacteria; phylum Chloroflexota; class UBA6077; order UBA6077; family SHYK01; genus WHTR01. The sequence continues at coordinate 7,388 of WHTR01000125.1, read as the reverse complement.
ATCCGCACGTCGCCGAGAAGCTCCACGGCCGCGACGACCGGGTGCGCAAAGAAGTCGCGAACGACGCCGACCTCCACTTCCTCCACAACTACGCTCCTTCGCTACTGCTATGTCAATGTCATTCTGAGCTTATTAGGCTGCGCGCGCCGCCAGATACCGGAAATGACATCGGCCCCGTGCCTGATGTCATTGAAAGGGCTTTAGCCCGAATAATCCGCGCCCCGGCCGAGGTACGGATCCTTCGCTGGCGCTCAGGATGACAACCATCGAATCTTCGCTGACGATACACTACGTCTTCTCGCATGCTTCAATTGTAGCTAGAGGCGCCAATATGATTCGAGTGCCCAAAGCGACCGTGTCCTAGTGCACACATACACGTTCCGAAGCTCAGGCCAAACAGCCGTCGTGAACGTCATAAACCGCACACATACGTGCTATAGTGGAAAGTGTGAGGCGAGGATCTTCGGGCAGGTCGAGTCAGGAAGGAGGGCTAGTATGGATATAGGGACCTTGGTCTTGATGGTTGGCATGTCATACGGGCTCGGCGTACTGTGGTACGACCTGTTGCCCGGCAAGCTGCCAGGGCAAGCGTGGCGCGTGGCAGCCTATCCGTTCATCGGCATCTTCGTCGCCGAGACCTGGCTGCCACAGCTCTTCGCAGCGGATCCTAGTTTCGGTGGCATTCACCTGGTGACTGCGTTCGTCGGCTCTCTCGTGGCAGTCATCGCGGACTGGATTATTACCCAGGCGCGGCGGCCCGCGTACGTAGCTCACATGGAGCCGCGTGCCGAGGCTCGCGCAGCCTGATCAACCCAGCTCGACGAATCCTCGCCTCTCGCGTGGCGCGTGGCTCAACGCACAACCGTGCAAGCCCCGGGCCACGCATCGTCGTGCACCATGCCGGCGCTGCGGCCTCTATCTCTCGATGGGCTGGCCGATCATCGAACCCCACTCTGTCCACGAGCCATCGTAGTTCTTGACGTTCGGGTAGCCGAGGAGCTCGTGGAGCGCGAACCAGGTATGGGAGCTGCGCTCCCCGATGCGACAGTAGGCGACGACATTCTTGTCCGGCGTGATGCCTTGCTGCCGGTACAGCTCGCGCAGCTCGTCGGCCGACTTGAAGGTTCCATCGGCCTCATTCACCGCTCGCAGCCAAGGGATGTTTGTCGCGCCGGGAATGTGTCCACCGCGCTGTGCTGTCTCCTGAAGGCCGGGCGGGGCGAGGACCTCTCCGGTAAACTCCTGCGGCGAGCGCACGTCCACGAGCACCACGCTGGGACTCCCTAGCGCCTGCCGGACCTCCGCCTGGAAGCCACGCAGGGACGTGTCCGCATCTCTTGCCCGATACTGAGCGGGGCTGACCTTGGTCTCTTCAGTTACGAGTGTGCGCTTCTCCAGATCCCACTTCTTGCGGCCGCCATTCATCACCTTCGCGTTCTCATGGCCGTACATTTTGGCCAGCCAGTAGGCGAAGGCGGCGAACCAGTTGTTGTTGTCCCCGTAGAAGACGATGGTGTCGTCATTGGAGATGCCAGACTCCGAGAGGAGGCGTTCCCAGCCCGCCTTGTCTGGAATGTCCCGGCGCACCTGCTCCTCGAGCTGCGTGGTCCAGTTCCAGCCCATCGCACCGGGGACGTGCCCCTGCCGATAGGCTGATGTGTCTACATCCACCTCGACGGTCTTGACCTTCGGATCGTTAAGATGCTGAGCCACCCACTCGGTGTCCACCAATGTGTCGGGTCGTGCGTAGCTCGTGGCTGCCATAGTCTCGCCCCTCCTTTCATTTCACACCGTTCATGTCGTTTGCTCGCGCAGTCGATCAGCGCGTTCGGTCTCCGGATCCACTGAATATCGGTGTCGTTTCCGGTTCGCGTGCCCTGCGAAGCATCGTCAGCGCGAGGCTACGGCCTGCGCGTGGATGACATCGCAACTCGGTGGTCCACTGGGTTACCTCCCATGCCATCCAACTGCACAGTCAGCGCCTGGCGCGATCGGTAGCCCAAGTTGACGGCGTGGACCCACCGATCCGTGCTGATGATCACGGTCGACGGCACCGTTGCGATGCCGAGCGCGCCGGCGACCTCGCGCTCACGGGTCGCGTCGAGACGCACGACGGCTGCCGCCCCGTGCGCCTTCAGCTCGTCGAGCGCACGTTCCTGCTCGGCGCAGCTCCCGCAATGGGGACCATACAAATAGATAACAGTCGGGCCCTGGCCTGACAGCCGCGACCACAACACGGGCGGCGCGGGCCGGCCAGAAGCTGCGGCCGCTCGCCTCCTCGCCAAAGCTCGGACGACCAGCGCAAAGGTCACGACGGCAGCGGCCACGAAACCGAGAATGAGGACACGCTCAACCATTGGCTCTATTCTCATTTCAGCGTCACACCTGCTTCCGCAGGCACGACATCATGCGGGTCTCACCTTGGATTCCGTTTAGCTCTCCTGGCCCCCTGGCCTCATCCTGCCGAACCGGTAGGACAGCTCGCAGAGCAGTCAGTAGTCGAACGCAGCATCCAGGAAGATCATGGCGGCGACTGCGCCGACGACGACCCAGACCCAGTCGAGACCAGGCCAGAGCAGACCGGCGGACGCGATCAGCGCGCCCCCGCCAAGCACCCGCGCGAATCGACGCGTCTCGTGGTCTTCAACCGCCTCGCGTCGCGGCAGGACCCCGCTCGGCTCCAGCACGCGCCACGCGAACTGTCGGAAGATATCCGCGGGCCACCAGAAGCGCCCGAGCAGGAGCACCGCGCCGACGAGTGCCACGAGCCAGGGCGCGGCTGGCAGCCCGACGACGAACGCCATCGCCACAAGAGCTACGCACATCGCCTGGTGGAACTTCCGCGCGCTGACATCGAAGCGCTGGTCGAAGACTGCCGCCATCTGTCCTCCGCCGGCTTCTTGACTAACCATATAGTAAATGTCCGCTTTAGCGGTCGTCAAGCCGCGGGGGATGAATGAGCAGCGCCGCAATCCGTACAATCATGCTCGCGCACAGGACCTCGTTCGAATCACCTCGGTCGTGGTGACGATTCCATGGTGAGCTCGGTCCGTTACTGGTACAAAGACGCGATCTTCTACGAGGTACCGGTCCGCTCATTCTTCGACAGCAACGCGGACGGGATCGGCGATTTCCGTGGTCTGACCGAAAAGCTGGACTACGTGTCCGGCCTCGGTGTCGACTGCATCTGGCTGCTGCCCTTCTACCCTTCGCCGCTCAAGGACGACGGGTATGACATCTCGGACTTCCGTTCAATCGACCCCGCCTACGGCAATATCGATGACTTTCGCGCCTTCCTCGAGGCAGCCCACCAGCACGGGATCCGGGTCATCGCCGACCTCGTGATGAATCACACGTCCGACCAGCATCCCTGGTTTCAGGAAGCGCGTCGCTCCCCCGGGGCACCGACGCACGACTCCTATGTCTGGAGCGACGACCCCGAAACGCACAAGGGGGCCCGAATCATCTTCTCAGACATCAAGATGTCCAATTGGACCTGGGACCCCGTCGCGAAGAGGCACTACTGGCACCGCTTTTTCAGCCACCAGCCCGATCTCAACTACGACAACCCCAGAGTTCGCCAGTCCATGCTGGATGTCGTCTCCTTCTGGCTTGACCTCGGCCTGGACGGCTTTCGATTCGACGCCGTACCGTACCTCTTCGAGCGCGAAGGGACCAGCTGCGAGAACCTGCCTGAGACCCATGAATACCTGAGAATCCTGCGCGCGCACGTGGACCGTCACTTCCCTGAGGCGGTGCTCCTGGCAGAGGCGAACCAGTGGCCGAGCGACATCCGCGCCTACTTCGGCGATGGCGACGAGTTTCACATGGCCTTCCACTTCCCCCTCATGCCGCGCCTCTTCATGGCCCTGCGGATGGAGGATCGCACGCCTATCGTTGATATCCTCGCGCAGACGCCGGATATCCCGCCCACCTGTCAGTGGGGACTTTTTCTCCGGAATCACGACGAGCTGACGCTCGAGATGGTGACCGACTCCGAGCGGGACTACATGTACGGCGAGTATGCTCGGGATCCCACGATGCGCGTGAACCTCGGCATCCGCCGCCGACTCGCGCCTCTCATGGACAACGGGCGCCGCCAGATCGAGCTCCTGACCAGCCTCCTGCTGTCCATGCCGGGGAGCCCGATCATCTACTACGGCGACGAGATCGGGATGGGAGATAACGTGTATCTCGGGGACCGGAAAGGTGTGCGGACGCCGATGCAGTGGACCGGGGACCGCAATGCTGGATTCTCCCGGGCGGACCCGGCGCGTCTCTTTAGCCCCGTGTCGCTCGACCCCGTGTACCACTACGAGGCTGTGAATGTGGAGGCCCAGTCACGCGTGCAGACATCGCTCCTGAACTGGATGCGGCGTCTCATCGCTGTGCGGAAGCGGTACCCGGTCTTCGGGCGAGGCGAGATCGAGCTTCTCCACCCCGAGAACCACCGGGTGCTCGCCTACACGCGGCGCGATGCCGACACCACGGTGCTGTGCATCGTGAACCTGTCCCGCTTCGTCCAACCGGTGGAGCTCGATCTGCGGGCCCTTGCCGGCGGACGGCTCGTCGAGATGATCGGCGGGACACCCTTCCCCGCCGTCGGGGACCAGCCGTACTTTCTCAGCCTGGGTCCCCACGGCTTCTACTGGTTTCTGCTGGAAACGCCGGCTTCGGGTTAGAAGGGAGGCCAGGGGACGCTGCGATACGGATTCAGCGACGGGTACGAACCATGCGCCAGCATCCAGTCGATTCGACGCAGTAGCGCGTCGATCTCGTCACGCCCGATGGAACGCCCAAGGATCTCACGCAGTCCCTTCACTCGCGCACGGTCGTTACGAAAGGTTTGGATCTCTGTGAGCACGGAGGCAGGCACCGGTTGCCCGAAGAAATGCGGGAGCACGGTACGCACTTTCGAATCTATGTGGAAGCACAGCCCATGATCGATGCCCCACAGCTTGCCGTCCGGCGCTCGCAACACATGTCCCCCCTTTCGGTCAGCGTTGTTCGCGATGAAGTCGAAGGCCGCGATGCGGGCGAGGTCGAGATCGACTGTCTCCTGGAGCGCGCGGATCGAACGCAGCGGCTCGGAATCAACGAACAGCTGCACGGAGCCAGCTCCGTGCGGCCCGCGCCGAATAACCGTGGGGGGGATGAACGGCCAACCGAGCGCCTGACTGGTGACGAAGGCGGCGTATTCGCGTCGATACAGCGTTCCGTCGGGGAAGTCCCACAGCGGTCGCTCGCCCCGGCGCGGCTTGTAGACCGCCTGATCCTGGCGCCCGTCGAACCGGAGCGTGACACAAAATGTGTAGTTCGAGCCCCACGGGATCAGCTCGCACGCGGTGATCGCCCCATGCTTCAGAAGCTGATGCGTTTCGATGGGCACGTCGGGACGCCAGGATCTGGCCATCGTGTACCTCGGCCGTCCCTCCTCAGCGTCGGGGCGATCCTATGGTCACCGCCTCCGCGACTGATCAGCTATGCCGCTTGGAGCGCACAGACGACACCGCGTCCACGCCAAGCGGCTCGTCCGGACGGGTCGGGCTTCGACGAGGGAGAAACTCCGGCGGGATGATTGTGACGGCCGTCCTCGTCGAGTGTCAAGCGCGCCCAACCTTAAACCGTTATGTATCCGTGACCTTCTCTTGTGGTTCACCTGTTGGACCCAGCAGCGCTCGCCCTGGTACAAAGGGCACATGACCGCAGGCCGGTCCTCCCCCAGACGCCCAAGCTGGCTATCGCTGGCCGCCGCGACTGCCGCTGGCATACTTCTCGTTGGTCTGGTGATTTTGTCTCTGCTCCCGGGATCAGTGAGCATTGAGTCACATCCCAGTAGTGCCATCGTGTACGTCAATGGTCAGCCGGCGGGACACACGCCTCTGGTTCTCAGCGGGCGCGGGCCGGCAGTCTTGCAGGTCGGGGTCGAGATGCCAGGGTACAGTCCGTGGGTCGTCAGCACCAGAGTCGAACCTCGTTCGCTTACGCTGCTGTATGCATCGCTCTCTCCCATGCAGGCGTCGCTGACGGTTGAATCCGATCCGCCGGGCGCCGCAGTCCGCGTCAACGGCCGCGAGGTGGGAACGACGCCCATAGCGGGAGCCGAGATTGCGATGGGGCGCCATCAGCTCGTCCTTTCGATGGCTGACCACGAGGACTGGAGGGGGGAGTTCGACGCTGCGCCCGGCGCACAGATCGCGCAGCGCATCGGCCTCCGTCCTCTACCGGCCCACCTCTCGCTGTCGGCGTCGATCGGGAACGGGACGGCATCGATCGACGGGCAGCCGGCCGGGCAGCTGCCCGTCCTGGTCGATGTCGAGCCTGGTGACCGCCGCGTTCGGATCGAGGCGCAAGGGTATCGGCCCTGGGAAACGCTCGTGCATCTATCACCAAACGAGTCCCACAGCCTAGAGGCGGACCTCCAGAGGCCCTGGCCCGTGAATGAGGAACCGGTATCCCCGCTGGCAGTTGTCATCGAGAATCAGGCACTCGCCCGGCCGCAGTCCGGCCTGAACCGGGCCGACGTCGTCTACGAGGCGTTGGTGGAGGGAGGGATCACACGGTTTCTCGCGCTATACGCAACGCAGGACGCGGAGGTCGTGGGACCGGTGCGCTCGGCTCGGCACTACTTCGTCTACTGGGCCAACGAGTACAACGCCCCCCTGGTCAACATCGGCTGGAGCCCCCAAGCCGGCGCCGCGATCAATGCAACCGGAATCCGAAGCATCGACGAGACGCGCGGAAGCCAGGGCTTCTGGCGTACGCGGGACCGGGCAGCTCCGCACAATGCCTACATCAGCACGGCGGGGGCGCGGAGCGGCCTGGGTGACCAGGTGCAAGCCGGGTCCTTCGGCGGACTCGCGTACAAGACCAATCAGAGCCCGTACCGCGGCACGGCAGTCGACACTGCGTCGGTCACCTACGGAGGGTGGAACTATGTCGTGGAGTGGAAGTACGAATCGGGCTCGGACGAGTGGATCCGGAGCATGGAACGCGCCCCGCACGTCGATGCGGCAAGTGGCGAACCGATTCGGGCAAGCAATGTCCTCATGCAGTGGGTAGATTCCTGGCCGATTCCGGGAGACACGGAGGGGCGCCTCGAGTTCGACCAAGTGGGGCGCGGACGCATCATCGCTCTGGTGGACGGTGTAGCAGTCGAGGGGGTCTGGTCGAAGCCGTCACTGGAGGATCCGACTCAGTATCAGGACCTCGAGGGGAATCCGATCCGCCTCAACGCCGGGCCAACCTGGATTCAGGTTCTGCCGCTCGACGGTACGCTGCTCCTCCAGAATGGAGGGGGAAACATCGCTTCGACCGGCGTGGGCGCAGAGGGCTAGCCTCGACTTCCGCCATTTTTGATGGCTGACCGACTGTGATCTGACTGTGTG
>WHTR01000124.1 GCA_009377635.1 Chloroflexota bacterium | reverse complement strand
CACGAGCCGCGCCGTTTGGGGCGGCGCCGGGTGAAATCGCGTCACGCGCCGCGCTCCGTGGGACCCGCGCCACCCGCCACCGCGGGAAGAATCGCAAGCTGATCGCCAGTCGACACCGGAGTACTGAGCCGGTCGAGGTATCGGATGTCCTCGTCGTTCACGTAGATGTTCACAAATTGACGGACCTGCCCGGCCTCTGTCAGGAGCTCGTTCTTGATACCGGGGTACCGATGGTCGAGATCCTCGATCACGGCGCCGACCGTGGTCCCGTCAGAATGAACAACGCCCGTGCCGCCGGTGTGTTTGCGCAGCACCGCCGGAACGCGCACCTCCACGCTCATTCGGCTCACTCCCGCCACGAAATCATGAGGGCCGCGCGGTCAGCCTTAAGGATCCGGGGACGCAGGCGCGTTGCGCGCCACGCGCCGCCGGGCGCTAGCTGAGCACGGATGCCGCGGCCCCTCCACAGAATGCCTCATAGTCGATCAGCTCGGTGATCGTCGGCTCGTCCCCGCAGACCGGGCAGCTGGGGTCTCGTCGGATCCGAACCTCGCGGAACTCCATGTCCAGCGAGTCGAAGATGAGCAAGCGGTTGACGAGCGGCGTTCCCCGCCCGAGGATCAGCTTGATCGCTTCGACTGCCTGAATCGAGCCGATGATTCCGGGCAGGACGCCCAGGACACCGGCATCAGCGCAGCTCGGCACCGCGCCCGGGGGCGGCGGCGAGGGGAACACGCAGCGGTAGCAGCCGGAGCCCGGCATGTAGACCGTCGCGTGCCCTTCGAACCGGAAGATGCTGCCGTCCACCAGCGGCTTTCTCAGAAAGACGCACGCATCGTTGACCAGATAGCGCGTCGGGAAGTTATCCGAGCCATTCACAACGATGTCGAACTGCGCAACGATGTCCATCGCGTTGTCGGATGCGATCGGCTCCCTGAAGCCGATGACCTGCACATCCGGATTGATGTCGTGCAGCGTGTCCGCCGCCGACTCGACCTTGGGACGACCGAGGTCCTTGTGCCCGTGGAGGATCTGCCGATGCAGGTTCGACATATCGACGTCATCGAAGTCGATGATGCCGAGGGTCCCAACGCCTGCCGCGCCGAGATACAGCGCCGCTGGCGAGCCCAGCCCCCCCGCGCCGATGAGGAGGACCTTCGCGTCGAGCAGCTTGCGTTGGCCAACGCCGCCCACCTCCGGCATGATGATTTGACGCTGGTACCGACGAATCTCGTCGAGTGTCAGCGGCACTGCTCCGTCTCGCTTCGTCCCTACTGCCATCGCATTCTCACTCCGTCAGCCGCCGGCTGCACACTATTCTCATTCCTCCATGACTCCTGCATTCCGCAGGCACGACATTTTGCGGGTCTCACTTTGGATTCCGTTTCGTATCCATCAGAAGTCCACGCTCAAATATCGCTCGCCCGTGTCGGGCAGGACCGTCACGACAGTGCGACCGGATCCCAGCCGGCGGGCGATCTCGACCGCCACATGGACATTGGCGCCGGCTGAGAGACCGACGAGCAGTCCCTCGTCCCGTGTCAGCCGAAGCGTCATCTGCATCGCATCGTCGTTATCGACCGTGACGATCTCATCGACAACCGACGGATCGTACACCTGCGGCACGAAGCTCGCGCCGATCCCCTGGATGGCGTGCGGCCGTGGGCGACCGCCGCTCAGGACTGGCGACTCCGCCGGCTCAACCGCGACGACCAGCGTGTTGGGCCTATGACCCTTCAGCACCTGCCCCACGCCGGAGATCGTCCCGCCGGTCCCGACCCCGGCCACGAAGGCATCGACCCGTCCATCGAGCGCCCGAAGGATCTCGACGGCGGTGGTCGACCGGTGCACGGCGGGGTTGGCCGGGTTCTCGAACTGCTGGGGCATGAAGGACTCCGGCGCCTCTCGGAGGAGCTGCTCGGCCGCGCGGACGGCGCCGGTCATGCCCTCGACGCGCGGGGTCAGGATCAGCTCCGCCCCGAACCGCGTGAGCAGCTTCCGCCGCTCCAGGCTCATATCGTCGGGCATGGTCAGGATCAAGCGATAGCCCTTCGCGGCTGCCACCATGGCAAGTCCGATGCCGGTGTTGCCGCTCGTCGCCTCGACGATCGTCGCCCCGGGCCGAAGGCGCCCCGTCCGCTCAGCGTCCTCTACCATCGACAACGCGATCCGGTCTTTGACGCTTCCCGCCGGGTTCATGTTCTCGAGCTTGCCGTACAGATCTGCGCAGCCGACCCCGACCACGCGGGTCAGGTGAACGAGCGGGGTGTTGCCGACAAGATCGAGGATGCTCTCTGCGACGAGCGGGCGCTCACCAGGCTGGGGCCGACGCGATGCAGACCTCGAATCGGTCGTCTGGGCAGCTCGCGCTTCGGGGGCAGGCGCCCCGGCGAGCACGACGCGACGCTGGTGGTTTGGTGACTCTGGCTGCGCGGCCACGTTCGATCCGTCCTAAATATGGTACATGCTACGAGACGTCCGCTCGGCGTGACGACGGACGAGGTCCTCGATGGTGATGGCGTGGACGGCTCGCTGATAGCTGTCGGCGACCTCTCGCCACACGTCCTGGAGAACGCAGGCCGTGGACACCGAGCACGGGCCGTCGTCCATGCAGGCGACCGGGCTGCTGACTCCCTCGAGCACATCGAGGACGTCTCCCAAGGTGATTTCGGACGGCGGGCGTGCGAGGTCGTGTCCACCAGTGGGGCCCCGCACGCTGCGCACGAGGCCGGCCTTGCGGAGCGAAGTGAGCAACTGCTCGAGATACGACTCCGGAACGGCCTGGCGCTCCGCGATGTCCGCGCTCTGAGTGCGGCTCTTCCCGTAGTGTTCGGCGAGGTCCATCATTGCCCGGGCGCCATAGTCGGCTCGCATCGAGATCCGCACAGCACCTCCGGCAGGTTGTTGAGTAAACCAGTCGAATTATAGCTGATCGGGGATGCGCCAAGCGCGTATGAAACTGGCCCGCCGAGCGGTCAGGCGCGGCGCGCGCCGCCGGCCATGGCGGGAACGATGGACAGTTCGTCCCCCGGCTTCAAGGCCGTCTCGAGGCCCTGCAGGAAGCGGATGTCCTCGCCATTGACGAAGAGGTTGACGAAGCGGCGCACCTCTCCGGAGTCATCGAAGATGCGCCTCCCGATGCCGGGATAGGCGGACTCGAGCTGTTCGATGCAGGCGACGACACTGGCGCCGTCGCCCGTCACGTCGGCTTGGCCGCCGGTCAGGGATCGAAGGGGCGTGGGAATGCGGACGCGAATGCTCATGCTCCCCCGTGCATGCCTGGAAGGATCAGGGCAGAGCCGGCTCGGGCTCCGGCCGCGGATGCAGCGACGACTCGAACGCCTCCATGCTGGCGTCGATAGTGATCGGCGCCTCCAGCACGTCAGACACCGCCTCGGGCGTCTTGAGGCCATTGCCGGTGACGTACACGACGATCGTCTCGTCGGGATCGAGGACGCCGGCCTCAGCCATCTTCTTGAGCACGCCGATGCTCACCCCGCCGGCCGTCTCCGCGAAGATGCCCTCGGTCCGCGCCAGGAGCTGCATGCCATCGACGATCTCGTCGTCCGTGACGGAGCCGGCGAGACCGTTCGTCTCCCGAATGGTCTTCAGGCAATAGTACCCGTCGGCGGGGTTGCCGATGGCCAGCGACTTGGCGATCGTCGACGGTTTCACCGGCCGGATGCTCATCGTGTTCGCTTCGTGGGCGGTCACGATGGGCGAGCAGCCCGCCGCCTGGGCGAGCCCCATGCGCGGCCGCCCGGCGGGGATGAGGCCGACCTCCACCAACTCCTCGAAACCACGCGCGATCTTCGTGAACATCGCGCCGCTCGCGGTCGGCACGACCACGGTGTCTGGCGTGCGCCAGCCGAGCTGCTCGGCCACCTCGAACGCCAGCGTCTTGCTGCCCTCGGCATAGTATGGACGAAGGTTGATGTTGGCGAACGCCCAGCCATAGCGGTCAGCGATCTCAGCGCACAGGCGGTTCACGTCGTCGTAGTTGCCCCGGAGCGCCACCAGGCTGGGCCCATACACGCGGATGTTGGTCACCTTGCTGGGCTCGAGGCCTGCGGGGATGAAGACGACACACGCCATCTGCGCCTTCGCGGCGTGTGCGGCGACGGCGGCCGCCAGGTTGCCGGTCGACGAGCAGGCGAGCGTGGTGAATCCGAAGGCCCGCGCCATCGTCGCCGCGACCGTTACCGGCCGGTCCTTGAACGAGAACGTGGGATTGACGGTGTCGTTCTTCACGTAGAGGTTACGCAGGCCGAGCAGACGGCCCAGGTTGTCGGCACGCAGCAAGGGGGTGCAGCCCGTCTGAATGTCGACAACGGGGCGGTCGCCTGCGGGGAGGAGCTTGCGGTACCGCCAGACGGTTTGGGGCCCGCGCTCGATCTCCTCGCGAGAGATGTCGCGCCGCAGCGCCGCATAGTCGTACGCGACCTCGAGCGGCCCGAGGCACAGATCGCAGACGTGGAGCGGGGCCAGATCGTACGTCTCCCCGCACTCGCGACAGACTAACCCCTTGAGGTACTCCACGCTCCTGTCTCTCCTCCTGCCGCCCATAAGAAAACGCCCCTTTCCCGCCATACGACAGGGAAGGGGCGATATGCTCACAGCACCTTCCCTTATCTTCCAGACAGGGTCTGGCGGAATTGGCACCGTTCCCGCGCTGTGCTGTGCACAGCGAACAGGCGGTTGCCGGGCTTCGCTGGGCCGGGTCCCTCCACCACTCCTGATAAGGGCGGACACTATTCAATTGGCCAGACTCTACCACGCGTCGGCCGCAGTGTCAAGATCGAGTCGCGGTGTCGGCTTAGGAACCCCAAAGGTCCACGGTTAGGTTGAACTTACCACGAGGGTTAGCTTATACTCCCGTTCGTACCGGGGCCAGCGCGGATCAGCCGCGATAGCGGCGGCGTTCCGCCCGCTCACTGCCCAACCCCGATCGACTACGGAGGAACCCGTTGATCCGCCCCCTCGTATCGATTCTTCTCTCGAGCACCGTCCTCCTTGCTGCGGCTTGCCAGCCGGAGCAACGCCCCGGAACGGTCGGGCGGATCGGCGGCCCGACGGGTAGCGTGTCGGGCGCGACCGGCAGTGTCTCCGGGCCGGGCGGCCTGCCGGTCCCGACGCCCTCCGCTGCCGGCCCGACCCCTGGGGATGGCGTCTTCACTCCGGTCAGCGACGTGTCGGCGCACGCGGCCATCTCTCTGGACGTCTTCGAGATCAGCCAGCTGACCAACGCGGTCAACGACGGTCGGCCGCTGCCGTCGCAGGAGATCCTGGCGATCTATGAGAACGGCAAGAACTCACGCAGCGGCACGGGCTTCCGGACCCTCCGGGGCTTCGCACGTAACGAGAGCCGGGCCACCGACTTCCCGGACGCCGCGCGATTCTCCGGCTCGCCCACCTTCCTCGATGATCCGGTCACCGACGCCATCGAGGGGACGGGGTCAGCGGCCGGCTACTCGCCGGCGCAGCGGCGCCAGGCGATCCAGAAGGGGCTCCAGCGCATCCTCTCCCACTGGGTGCTGCAGGAGCTCGGCGCCGCAGAGATGCGCATCAGAGAGGGAAACCTCGATCCCGCCACGGGAGCGCCGCACAACGTGGACGAAGCCTGGGCCTTCTATGCGGGAGTGCCTCGGGATGCCACGTACCCGCACGCGCTCGCAGCGACGGCGATCAGCCGCGAGAGCAACTTCCAGCGGCAGGGTTCCGTCGACCGGCCGATTCGCGAGGGGCTGGCTCGGGCGCAGCAGGCCGCGGCCAGTGGAAACCTCGCAGAGTTCCAGGCGGCCGAGACGGAGATCGAGTCGCGCCTGAACACCCTGTTCTACCTCGCATCGGCCCGGTACCTCAATGAAGCCATGAAGGCAGCCCAGGCGGGGAACGCAGACAACGCCGGGACGGCCCAGGTCGAAGGGCTCTCCTTCTACCTGACCATCCAGCCGATGGTCGCCACGGCCGATGCCGGCGCCGACGATGCGATCACTGCGTACTACCGCGCCGACCCGGCTTCGCTGACCGTCGCCGGCCGAGACGAGGCGCTCGAGAGGCTGAACCGCGCGGCGGACGCACTCGGGCTGAGCTCCTCCGATCGCGTGAGTCCGTCCGATTTCAACTAGCGGGCCACGACCCCGAGTCGGCGCGTGCGATAGCAGGAGCAAACGTGAGTACCGATGAACGCCGGCTTGATGCCAGCTCGATACGACTCGTTCCGGGGCTCTCCGTGCCAATTCCGAGCCCGTGGGCAGCGTTGGCGCGCATCAGCGCACGTTGGTTCCCCTGGGCGATGGGCATCTCCTGCGCGGTCACGGTGCAGACGGCGTTCCGCTGGGAGGTGGCGCCGGGCACCCTGCTTGCCACCGCGGCCGCGGGCCTCGCGGGGCTCCTCTTGGCAGCGATCGGCCGTCAGTGGACATCGGCTGCGCTCCAGGCAATCGCTCCGTCTCGATGCGCCGGGCGGCTCGCGATCATCATCCCCGTGCGGAACGAAGCGGCAACGGTCGGGAACGTCGTGGCCGCGATCCCGCGTGACCGGCTGCGTGCGCAGGGGTGGCGAACCGTCGTCGTCGTTGTTGACGACGGTTCGTCGGACGGGTCCGCCGGCGTAGCCCGCGCGGCCGGTGCGGAAGAGCTCCGGCGACATCCGACGACGCGCGGGTTGGGGGCTGCGCTCCGGACGGGGCTCGTCGCGGCCCGGAGCCTCGGGGTCGACGCCGCAGCGTATCTGGACGGCGATGGCGAGTACGATCCGTGGGCGATGCCGCACCTGCTGCAGCCGCTTGCCGCAGGACAGGCGGACTACGTGCTGGGCTCGCGCTTTCGGGGAAGGCACACCGGGATGAGGTGGCAGCGAGCCCTCGGAAACCGGCTGTTCACGCTTCTCATGGTCGCCCTCAGCGGGCGATGGCAAACGGATGCTCAAACCGGGTACCGGGCGTTCAGCCGACGCGCGCTCGACCGGGCTGAGATCATCCACAACTACAACTACGCCCAGGTCCTCACGCTCGACCTGCTCAGGAAGGGGATGCGTCTGCAGGAGGTGCCTATCGACTATCGGGCGCGTCGCGTGGGGGAGTCGTTCATTCGCGGCCCCGAGTACTGCGTTCGGGTCCTTCCTGCGATCGTTCGGCAACTCTTGCGGCCGTAAACGGCACGACGAACGCGACGGCAGCGCGAGACACGATTCGACCGAGGCAGAGCGCATTGACGCATTCCTCAGCTATGGATGAGCCCGCGACGCGCGACTCCCCCGTCCGCCACACGCTGCACGACGCGCGGGATTGGGCATTCGCGGCTGGCGTCGCGCTATTGTTGGGGGTGCTCTTCCAGCTCGGCGTGCCGTTGCGCGGAAGCTTCGGCGCCAACGTCACCGGGGATGAGCCCTTCTACCTGCTCACGACCGAGAGTCTCCTGTCCGATGGCGACTTCGACCTCACCAACCAGTACGCGACAGAGGCGTACCGGCGATTCTTCGACGGGGACGGCCCTCTGTGGTACCAGTCGGTGCCGACTGGGGACGGAAGGCTTCTCTCACCCCACAACATCGGTCTCTCCGTGCTGGTGCTGCCGGCCTACGCCGTGGGCGGGGTCGCTTGGGTCAAGGCGTTCCTCGCCCTGCTCGGCGGCCTGACCGCCGGATGGACGTACCTCCTCTGCCGCAGGGCCCTCGCCGGGAGGCGAGGTTCACTGCTCGCCGTGCTGCTACTCGGGATCTCGGCACCGTTCTTCGTCTATACGAGCCAGATCTACCCGGAGATGCCGGCAGCGCTCCTCACGACGATCGTCGTGTGGCTGAATCTCGGGCCACGAGGGAGCATCCGGCGTGGTGTGGGCGTGGCGGCCGTGCTGGCCGTCCTGATGTGGCTCGGCGCAAAGTATGCGCCGGTGGCCGGGGTCTTGGGAGGGCTGACGTTGCTACGTCTCACCTGGCACGGCC
>WHTR01000123.1:7710-7981 GCA_009377635.1 Chloroflexota bacterium | reverse complement strand
CATTCGGCCGCACGTCGGGGTGCTCCTTCAGGACGTCGAGGCCCAGCTGCTGGCGCCGACGGTGGGGGAGGACCTCGCGTTCGGTCTCGCCGGTCGGGGGCTCACCCCGGACGAGCTTCAGCGCCGCGTAGAAGAGATCGCGCGCTGGTTTGACCTCCTCCCACTTCTCGACAAGGTGCCGCACTATCTCTCCGGCGGGGAGCGTCGGAAGGTTGCCCTGGCCGGAGCGCTCGTGACGGAGCCCGACCTCCTGGTCCTCGACGAGCCCTTC
>WHTR01000123.1:0-7700 GCA_009377635.1 Chloroflexota bacterium | reverse complement strand
GCGGTCCCGAGTCGAGCTGAGCCAGCTCATTCGAGAAGGCCACGCCAAGCGTCACAACACGCTGCTCCTCACGACGCACGAGGTGCAGGAGCTGCCCGATCTCGTGGACACGCTTTACGTCCTCTCCGAGGATGGGGAGCTCGCCGCTCGCGGAACTCCGTCCGAGGTGTTCGCGCAGCACGAGCTGCTCCTCCGGTGCAATCTCGAACCGCCTCCGCTCGTGAGACTTCTCGCGGCCCTGGAGCAACGAGGGGAGCACCTCCCGGTATCGAACGACCCGGAGGCCGTCGCGGACGCGCTCCTCGCGTGGCGGAACCGGAAGGTCGAGTCGAGGCCATTGTTCCCTGTGCCGAACATCGGGAGGGGTAGCGAGCGAGATCCCGGATAGGGGCAAAACGATTCTGCCAATGGAGGGCACTCAGTGCTCGACGTCGCTCGCGCACTCTTTCTCTTCGGGCTCGCGGGTCTCGCCGAGATCGGCGGCGGATGGCTCATGTGGCAGTGGCTTCGCGCCGCTCGGCCGTGGGCCTTCGGCGTGGCCGGGGCCATCGTGTTGATGCTCTACGGGGTGATCCCCACACTGCAGTCGAGTCCGCACTTCGGTCGCGTCTATGCTGCGTACGGCGGCGCGTTCATCGTCCTGTCGCTGTTGTGGGCGCGCCTCTTCGACGGCTTCGAGCCAGACCGCTCGGATTTCGTCGGCGCGACAATCTGCCTCGTGGGCGTGCTCGTGATCTTCTTTGGACCGCGGGGGTCTTGACGGTCCGTCCAGCCGGGCCGCCGCCGCCGCAGTGGCTTAGATATTCTGTGTCGTTGCGCTCTTCTCAGCGGCCGAACTGGCGCACCAGTTCCAGGATGCCGTCGCGCGGCCATTCCACCTCACGGGGCTCCGAAACGATCATGCCGTGGGGCGCCTTCCCCATCCGAATCGCTCCCCGAGGAGTCGTCCGCACGGTGTCGCCCCAGGCAAACTGGTAGCGGCGGTCCGCACTGAAGATGGTCGGCTTGCAGATGTAGACGCCGTTCTCCGGGAACGGCGCGGCCCAGGCACGTGCGGTTCCCTCGTACAGCGAGTCGGCCCCCGCTGAGCCACCGTCCAGGACGAGGGGGTGGTCGTCGCCGAGCCCACGGCCGTGAAGCGTCATCCGCGCCCGCGCGCCGGACAGCGGGCCGGTGGCGGGCGCGACCTGCTCGCCGAGCTGGCGCGTCTTCTCCACGAGCTGACCGATGGTGACGCCCGGCTTGAGGAACGCCAGAATTTCCTCGTACAGCTCGGCATGCAGCTTCGCCAGCTCCATAATCATAGGATCGCACGTGTGCACGGCCAGGGGTCGGAGCTGCTGCGCCCGATAGCCAATGATCGATGACTCGATCTCCTTGACTATCAGGTTTCCCCTCTCGAGGGGGCGCAGGGTCGGACGGGTGAGCGTGCGACCCGGGTTCTGTCCGCTGATCCAGTTGAAGTGTACGGACAACTCCGAACCACGAATGAACATAGCGTGCATCGTCTCCGCCCAGACCACATAGTCTGGGACTCCCGGCTGCGCCCACGCCGCCTGCGCCTCAAGACCCCGCTCGATCAAGCCCACGGCGAGCTGGAGCGCGTCGATCTCCTCCTGGCTTTTGACCTCACGCACGTCTTGCAGGAGGTCAGAGGCAGGAATGAACTCCGCGTCGGGCAGCGCCTCGTGCAAGGCCGTGAAGGTGCCGTGGAAGATCGTGCCCTCCGGCGTACGCGTGCCGAAGCCCAGCCCCGAGATGCCGATGCGCCCTCTCTCTAGCCCCAGCTCGAGGAGCCGCTCCGCCATACCGCGCCCGTACCGGCGGTTGACTTCACGCACGTCGGTCACCCAGTCCTGGATCTGTGGGCCCCAGCGCTCATGTGCGGAGGTCGCAACCACGGTGACGTCGCCCTCCAGGGGGAAGACTACCCCGATGGAGGCATCGCCCCCGCCGCCGCAGTGCGAGACGTAGCGCGCGTCGGCCTGCCAGTCGGTGGAGTTGCCGAGGTTCGGTGGACAGACGAGAGCATCCAGCCCGTCACGAGCCATCAGCTCGCGAATCGCGTTCCAGCGGCGGTCCCGCTCAGCCAACGAGAACCGAAGATACGGTTGCACCTCGGCCTGCTCTTCCATGAACATCTCGCTCCCTTACCCTGCCCGCGGCTCGGTTCTGCGCTGGGGCGGCCGAATCGACAGTCCCGATCGTCAGACGGAGACGCGCCCCGCGACGGCCGCTTTCGCACGCAGCCACTCCCGCCAGCGAGCGTACGTCGGATCTTCGTCCACATAGCAGCGCTGCACCCCATCGAAGAACAGCCAGAACACATCGAGCGTGCGCTGCACGGCCTCCCGCACAGCGGCCTGCGTCTCCTCCGTGTGGGCGAACTTCTCGATGGCCGTGGCGCCGACCGATCCGTGCTCGTCCTCGACCTCGATGTGCACGGTCCAGTAGCGCATGCCCTCCGCGGGGATCTCGTATCGATCGCGCAGCCCCCGAACGATCCGCTTCATCCGCTCGGCCGCGGTCCCCTCGAGCGCATATCCCTGGGCGGCCATCGCCTCGATCCACGGACGCTGCGAGAAGAGGATCTCCCGCCAGTTCAGCAGGGCCGCCGTCTCGGGCAGCGGCTCCGCCGCATCCAGATCTTCGGGGCTCAATCCCATCGTCTTGCCGAACTCGAGGAAGAGGTCGCGGTGGCTAGCACTGCCACTGACCTGACCGCTGCCCTCCTCGATGAGGTTCTCCAAGAGATGGCGCTCGATGTCGGGGTCGTCCGGGCACCGCGCGTAGAGGGCGGCAATGGGCTTGGGAAAGATCTTGGGGAAGAGCTGATAGAACTGGACTGCGAACCCGAGGAGCTGGTCGCGCGAGAGCTCTCCGCGCTCGATCATCCCGATGATCGGATGGTCCTTGGAGTGGCGCGCCGCCACCACCCGGTACAGCTCCTCGGCAAAGGACCGCGCTGAAATCGCCATGGCGCTCCTCCGCGTATGTGTGGGACTCAGGCCTATACTACGTCAATGTTATAGAGGCGAGCGCAAACGAGCAATTATCCCTCAGAAGACGGATGCGCGCATCTTCTCCATGACGAACCGGCCGCGCAGGAGATACGGTCTGCGCCACGGCACCCGTACCAACGTGCGTCCCACTGTAGAATCTGTTGGCACGCACGGACGTCGCCCGTTCCGCGAACCCATCACGTTGGAGGTTCATGGCTACTGCATCGGCCGCTCGTTCAACGTGGGGCAGTCCCACTGCCGACGGAACGTCTCCGCGATGAGCGATTGCTCTCCACGTACTGGCAGGAGGTTTACGCCGCGTGGCATTTCGACCGGCTCAGAGGGTCCGCGTCGCGGTGCCGGACCTCATCTCCAACTCGTACTTCCCAGCCGTAGCAGCGGTCGAACTCGGATTTTTCCGTGAGCAAGGGTTCGACGCCGAGCTGCGGCTGCTGTTCCCCGTACCGAGAACGATGGACGCATTGCGCGAGGGCGAGCTGGACTTCGTCGCCGGTGCGGCGCATGCCACGCTGAGCGCGTTCCCGGACTGGCGTGGCGCGAAGCTGCTCGCCGCGCTCGCAAGGCATATGTATTGGTTCCTGGTTCTGCGGGCTGACCTCGGCGCGCGGCGCGGGGAGATTGATGCCGTTAAGGGGTTGCGGATCGGAGCCGCACCTGGACCGGACGCCGGGCTGCACCGCATGCTGGCAGCGGCCGGCATCGACCCGCGGCGAGACGGAGTGCAGATCGGACCGATCCCGGGGACCGCTGACGCAGGGGCATCGTTCGGCGTGACCGCGGCGAAAGCGCTGGAGGAGGGCACGCTCGACGGCTTCTGGGCCAATGGAATGGGCGCGGAGGTGGCAGTCCGTCGGGGCGTCGGCACCGTCGTGATCGACGTCCGTCGCGGCGACGGCCCAACTGCAGCCCGCCACTACACATTTCCGGCTTGGGTCACCACGGACAGAATGATCGCCGAGCGGCCGGAGGCGGTCGAGGCGGCGATTCGAGCATTGCGCGCCGCCCAGCGAGCGCTCCAGTCCGACCCTTCGCGGGCCACCGAGGCAGCACGTCGCCTCTTCCCGCCTGCTGAAACCGAGCTAATCGCCGAGCTGATCCGACGCGATCTTCCGTACTACGACCCGACGATCTCGGAGGACACCGTCGCGTCGCTGAATGCGTTCGCCCGGGACGCGGGCTTGCTCTCGAGGCCGGTTGCATACGAAGCGGTCGTAGCGACCCAGTATCGCCACCTGTGGGGTGCGTAGCGCGCCCGCGGGAGCAATAGCGATATCTCATACATCTCAAAGATGAGGGATGGTAGACTGGGGAATGCTTCTCGTCCTCGTGTCCGTGGTGCTCCTCATCCTATTCGGGACCGCGTTCCTTATCTGGGCCACCTTCGGCCTGATCGCGCTCGGGCTCCACCTCTTGATGGCTGGGCTCGTCGGGGCGCTCGCGGACGCCGCGGTTCCGGGGAGGCTTCCGTGGGGATGGCTGGGGGCGGTCCTGGCGGGGCTCGTCGGCAGTTGGGTGGGCACCTGGCTCATCGGCGACGTCGGGCCTGCCCTCTTCGGGGTGCCCCTCCTCCCGGCGTTCACTGGGGCGGTCATCCTGGCCCTCGTCCTCTCCGTCGTGGCCAGGCTGTCGGCGGCGCGCCAGTAACCCGGACGAGACGTGCCACCCCTCGCGTCCACAGCCGACCATAATCTGTCCGCAGGCCTGTGGCTTGTGCTCTTCATGGGGTTGCCCGGCGTCGACCCGGTGCGACCCCCCAAGCACATGACACCGAAGCCGCGTTCCAGCAGGCGTCTACGCGTCCGTGTGCCAGAAGGTGTGGCGGTCGACCGGGAGCCGCTTGGCCATCGTCGGTTGCTCGGAGTAGCCCAGAAAGATACAGGCCACTGGCCGCTCGTTTTCGCTCAGCCCCAGGATGGGGCCGACGAAGTTCTCGTCGATCCAGTCACCCGTGCTGGGATAGCTCCCGAGCCCCCGCGCCGTCGCGGCGAGCAGAAGGTTTTGAATCGCACACCAGCAGGCCGCATAGTTCTCCCGATCGATGATCGGGTCGTCCGCGCCTACGACAGACACGATGATGATCGCAGGCGAGGAGTAGCACTTCGTGCGAGCGAACTCCATGTCCTGGACGGTGACCGTCTTTCCTTCACGCTCGAACCGCCAACGCACGGCGGCCTGCCGAGCGGAAACCAACCGCTCGCGTCCCTCGCCGAGGAACACGTGGAATCTCCAGGGGTGGGTGAGCCGATGGTTCGGCGCCCAGTGCGCCGCGTCCAGCAGCTCCTCGATCCACGCCTTCGGTAGCGGCGTCTCCACGTACTCTTTCACTGCTCGTCGCGTGCGGATCGCCGTCAGCGTATCAAGCAGGGGACGTGTCTCCTGCACCTGCGTCACTGTTCTCGTCATCCCTCCCCCCAAGGCAGGTCCGTGGTATGCCGTGGCGCGGAGCATCCGGCCGAATGCCTTCACGCCAGCCCGGTTCACGGCCATGAGATGCAGAGGATTTATACCCGATCCTCACGCCGCGGCATCACGGCGTGGCTCTCGGATGCGACCGGCGCAACTCACGCGA
The DNA here is from genome assembly GCA_009377635.1 of Chloroflexota bacterium. Lineage (GTDB taxonomy): Bacteria > Chloroflexota > UBA6077 > UBA6077 > SHYK01 > WHTR01. The sequence goes on along the minus strand of WHTR01000123.1, from coordinate 2,108 downwards.
AGCGCGCCAGGAGAATGCCAAGCTCGTAGAGCAGGTAGATCGGAATAGCGACGATCGTCATGTTGAACGGATCGGGCGTCGGCGTGATGATCGCTGCCAGCACGAACGCTCCGATCAGCGCGTACCGACGAAACCCACTGAGCTGCGCGGCGGTGATCACCCCGAGCTTTGCCAGGAAGAAGACCACGATCGGCGTCTCGAAGCTCACACCGATCCAGAACAGGAACGTGCTCACGAACGAGAGGTACTCCTCTACGCTCCAGAACGGATCGATGACGTCTCCCCCGAAGCCGAGGAGAAACCGCACCGCAGACGGGACCACGACGAAGAACCCGAAGGCGAGCCCGAGGATGAATGCGATGGTGATTGACGGCACGGCGAGGAAGAGGATCTTGCGCTCGTTCGAGTGGAGCGCCGGAAGCACGAACAGCAGCGACTGCACGACGATGACCGGCATCGCCAGGCCGGCGCCCGTCACAAGGGCGACCTTCATGTACGTGACGAACGTTTCCGTCGGGCGCAGCGCGATGAGCTTGATTCCGGCCGGCTCGGTGAGCAGGCCGATCACGGGCCAGGTGAGAAACGCCGCCGCAATAGCCATTCCGACGAGCGTCGCGAGCCCCGCGAAGACAAGCCGCCGTCGCAGCTCCGCGAGATGGCCAAAGATGGTCATCTCGCGATCGTCTGGCCCGTCGCTCACGGGGAGATCACGCCGGCCGGCATGAGGCGGGGGCGGCCGACAGAACAGCACGGGTTCTCATCGGTCGCAGCTCCGTGCGCGGCGCGCTAGTCGATGCGGTCGTGAAGATACTCGAAGGCGTCTCCGACCGTCTTGATCTTCTCAGCATCCTCGTCGGACACCTGGACGCCAAACTCCTCCTCGAGGGAGATGATGAGGTCGACCATCTCCAATGAGTCTGCGTTCAGATCATCAATGAAGGACGCCTCTGGCACAACCGCGTCGTCGGAGACACCGAGCTGCTCGGAGATGATATGCCGGAGGCGCTGCTCCGCGTTTTCAGCCGTCGCCATTATCCACTCCACGCGTATGGGAGATACCCGAGCGATCACCCGTGGTCACTCTGCCCGAGCGCGACCCGCTCGCCGAGATCAGGCGCTTTCTCCCTCTGGCTCGACACGCTCGTGTGCCACGATGCTACCCAGCACGCCATTCACCAGCCGGCTCGAGCCTTCGCTCCCGTACCGCTTCGCCAGCTCGACTGCCTCGTTGACCGCTACACCGACGGGTATTCTAGACGAATTGAATAGGGTCTCAAAGATGCCCAGGCGAAGCAGGTTCCGATCGACCGTCGACATCTGTTCGATGGGCCACGCTGGAGCGTACCGCATGATGAGGGCATCGATCTCCGGGCGATGCCGGACGACACCGCCGACGAGATCAAGCGCGTAAGCGTAGACGTGAGGGTGCGGACCAAGCTCCGCATTGAGACGCTGAACGACCTCAGCAGGCTGATGACCTGAGAGATCCACTTCGTGCAGGGTTTGAAATGCCAGCATGCGAGCCCGTCGCCGCTGGCGGACGCTCGGCCGGCGCGCGTTCTGGGGACCGGTCCCCTCGGTCATTCCCCGCTCTGTATTCCCGTCGTGGCGTTCGGCCGCCATGCCGTATGGGCATTGCCGCTCTGAAACACCTCGTCGCGGAGGATGGACAGGTGATAGGGGATCGTGGTCTTCGGGCCGACGATGAACGTCTCCCGCAGCGCCCGGTCCATCCGATGCATGGCCTCTGCGCGGTCTTCTCCCCAGGTGATGATCTTTGCCAGGAGCGAATCGTAGTAGGGCGGCGGCTCGTACCCCGGGTAGAGGTGGGAATCGATCCGGACGCCCGGCCCGCCGGACGGCTGGTATTGGCGGATCGCCGCGTACTCGGACGCAAAATCGCGGTCGGGATCCTCCGCCATGACCCGGCACTCGATAGCATGTCCGCGGAGCGCGATGTCCGCTTGGCTGAAGCGGAGTGGCTCGCCCTGCGCGAGGTTGATCTGCAGCTTCACCAGATCGATGCCGGTAACCATCTCCGTCACCGGGTGTTCGACCTGCAAGCGGGTGTTCGTCTCGATGAAATAGAAGCCCTTATCGTCAACCAG
>WHTR01000122.1 GCA_009377635.1 Chloroflexota bacterium | reverse complement strand
TCCGGCGATGCCTCGAGAAAGATCTTGACCGGTGCGTCCGGAAAGATCACCGTTCCGATGTCTCGCCCCACAACGACGGCTCGTCGCGTCTTGGGCGCGCGTCGCTGCGCCTGCACGAGCGCCTCGCGCACCCCTGCATGGCTGGAGACCTGCGAGACATGCGCCTCGACTTCGGGCGAACGGATCTCCCGCGTGACATTACGTCCTGCGAGGAGGACGTCGCTTGCCCGACCGTCGTCCACTGTTGGGCGTTGCACGGTGATGTCGAAGTCTTGGGCGAGGTGCTCCAGACCCGCGGCGTCCGACGAGCTCACCTGCTGCTCCAGCGCGAGGAGTGTGAGCCCACGGTAGAGCACGCCCGTGTCGATCAGCTCAGCGCCAAGCCGCTCTGCAACGAGGCGTCCTGCCGTGCTCTTGCCGGCGCCGGCCGGCCCGTCGATGGCGATGACGAAGCTTCCCACGAGCGCCTGCACCTCCCCGTCGGTCACCTCCCGGTAGGCGCCTGGGGCCAGATCGCCCAGGTCGATCGGCCCGATTCGGGTCCGGATCAGACGCCGTACCGCCACCCCGGCCGCGTCGAGCATCCGGCGCACCTCTCGCTTCCGTCCTTCACGGAGCACGAGGCGCAACCAGGCGCCGTCCCGCGACCTTCGTTCGACGCTGACCAGCGTGGGCGCTGCGCGGACGTCGTCGAGCAACAGCCCATGCCGGAGCTGGTCCAGGGCTGATCGCGATGGCTCGTCTGACGCGAGGACGAGGTACTCTTTGTCGATGCCGAAGCGAGGATGCGTCACGCGATTCGCAAACGCGCCGTCATTCGTCAAGAGGATCAGCCCTTCGGAGTCTTTGTCCAGCCTCCCAACAGGATAGAGCCGCGTGGTGGATGGTACAAGGTCCACGACCGTTCGCTGCGCATGGGGGTCCCGGACTGTGGATGTCACGCCGGCCGGCTTGTGGACCGCCACATACCGAGGAGCCGGCCGAGCACCAACCGGCTGCCCGTCGACCGCGATGATGTCCCGAGCGGGATCCACGGTGGTCGCCGGGGTCACGACAGGCTGTCCGTTCACGACCACGCGCCCCTCGGCGACGAGCCGCTCCGCCTGTCGGCGCGAGCAGTAGCCGCACAGCGACAGGGCCCGCGCAATGCGTATACCGGGCACAGCTACTCCTCAACAGCGTTCACATAGTGCTCGATGCGCGTCGGCTTGCCCTCAGGGCCCATCTCGATCGCGACGACGTCTGCGCGCCACTCCACATCCAGCTTCCCGTGGGCCTGAAGGTACTGCTGGCCGAGTACCGCCATGCGGTGTCGCTTTCGCACAGTGATCGACTCCTCGGGCGCCAGCGCCGTCGATCTGAGCGTTCGCACCTCGACGAAGACGTAGCATGCACCGTCGAGGGCGACGAGGTCGATCTCACCGAATCGCGACCGGACGTTCCTTTCGAGAATGGCGTAACCGGCGTCTCGCAGGAATCGTGCCGCCAGCTCCTCGCCACGACGGCCCAGGTCCAGGCGCTCAGCCACGGGACGCGTTCCGGCCGTCGACCGCCCCGGGTGCGTGTCCGTTTGTCGAGCGGACCTCGACGGGAGAGCAGACCGCCGCGACCGGCTCGTAGCTGCGGCGGTGATAGGGGCAGGGTCCGAGGCGTAGGAGCGCCTCGCAGTGGGACGGGGTCCCGTAGCCGCGGTTGTGTGCGAACCCGTATGCGGGAAAGTGCTCGTCGAGCTCCGCCATGATCTGGTCTCGTGTTACCTTCGCGATGATTGAGGCAGCCGCGATACTCAGCGAGCGGGCGTCGCCCTGAAGCACCGCGAGCTGGGGATGCGCGGATGACCAGAGCGGAAAGCCATCGACGAGGAGATAGTCCGGCGGTTCCGTCAACGCCCAGACAGCGCGCCGAAACGCGAGCTGGCCGGCGAATGCAATCCCGAAGTTGTCGACGGTGGACGCCGGGACGATGCCGACGCCCACGCCGTATGCGACCCGCCGGATCTGCTCGGCAGCGCGCGACCGTTGGGTGGGAGTGAGCTGCTTCGAGTCCCGGACGCCACTCATGGCGCCCGGTAGTACGACGGCAGCCGCGACGACGGGCCCGGCAAGTGCTCCGCGCCCCGCCTCGTCGACCCCTGCTATGTGGCGCACCCCGGCGCCCCAGAGGAGCGACTCGATGCGCAGGCTCGGCCACGCACCGAGCGAAGGCCTACGGGCGCCGCGCGGTGATCGGGGACCGTCAGGCGCTGGGTGAGGGGCGGGGTGTTCGCCGCTCTCGAATGCGTGCCGCTCGGCCGGTAAGCCCGCGGAGGAAGTAGAGCTTCGCACGTCGGACCTGACCATGCCTGAAGACCTCGACCTTCTCGATTTGCGGGGACGAGAACATGAAGGTCCGTTCGACGCCGATGCCATGAGTCACCCGGCGCACCTTGAACGTGCCGTCGAGCTGCTCCGGTCGGTGCAGGGCGATCACCATGCCTTCGAACGCCTGCACGCGCTCCTTGCCGCCTTCGACCACGCGCACGTGGACGCGGACGCTATCTCCTACTTCGACCTGCGGGCCGCCATCCCGACGACCCTGCAGCAACTGGTCCAAGTCAGCCATTTCTCCCTGCCCTGAACAGTTCTTCTTTTCGCGCTGCAGCGGCGCCCCGATGGGTCGGGGCATCGAAAACTCGAGGTGCGATTCAGATGAACAACGGAGCCAGCACGAGCGTAACCGTGCTGAGCAGCTTGACGAGTACGTGGAGTGACGGGCCGGCCGTGTCCTTGAACGGGTCGCCGACCGTGTCCCCGACGACCGCCGCGGCGTGGGCCGCGGTCCCCTTCCCCAGAACCACACCTGACGCGTCGCGCAGATTCCCGGCCTCAATGAACTTCTTCGCATTGTCCCAGGCGCCACCGGAGTTGTTGAAGAACGTCGCGAGCAGGATGCCGCCGATCGTGCCCACCATGAGGAGCGCGCCGACGGCCTGCGCCGCGTCGAGGCCCATCCATTTGAAGCTCAGCCCGACGACCAGCGATGCGGCGATCGGCAAAATGCCCGGCGCGATCATCTCCCGGAGACCGGCACGCGTGGTGATGTCAATCGCGCGAGCGTAATCCGGGCTGGCGGTGCCCGCCATGATCCCCGGATTTTCTCGGAACTGACGGCGCACCTCTTCGATGATCGCCGATGCCGCCTTGCTAACCGCGCGGATGGCAAGGGAGCTGAACAGGAACACGAGCATCACAGCGAACAGCGACGCGACGAACACCTCGACCTTTGTGAGATCGACCGAGAACGTCGCTGCGCCGGTGATCCGCTTCACCTCGTCGCCATAGGCTCCGAACAGCAGGAACGCCGCGAGGGCGGCTGAGGCCATAGCGTACCCTTTGGTGAGCGCCTTTGTCGTGTTCCCCACGGCGTCGAGGCGGTCGGTGATTTCCCGGGCTCGGCCGCCGGCGCCCGTCATCTCGATGATCCCGTTCGCATTGTCCGTGATGGGGCCGAACGTATCCATGGCGAGGACATAGGCGGCGGTCATGAGCATGCCCATCGTGGCAACCGCGGTCCCGAATAGGCCCGCCTCGGCAGGGGTGATCCCGAGGGCGGGGGCAGCTTGCGCGCCGAGGGCGAACGCGGCGAGCAGGGCGGCACCGACGGTCACAGCCGTGGAGAAGGTCGTCTCAAACCCCACCGCAGTGCCCATGACGATCGTGGTGGCGGGGCCGGTCTCGGACGCCCGGGCGATCTCCCGGACGGGCCGCCACGAGCCGGAGGTGTAGTACTGCGTGATGAAAACGATGGCGATGCTCGTCACGATGCCGACGAGCCCGGCCCAGAAGAACCAGATAGAGTTCAGCATCGACGTCGTCGCGACGAAGAGGAACACGATGGCGAGTCCGACCGAGACGAAGAACCCCCAGTTGAGAGAGTTCATGGGGTCCTCATCGGGACTAGGACGGAGCTTGCCCCACAGCGGCACGACGACCAGGCCGACCATCGTGGCGATCACGCCGAAGGCGCGGACGACGAGGGGGAACACCACCCACGCCGGATTGTTCGTGTGGAGGAAGATCGCCACGCCGATAATCATGGCACCGATGTTCTCGGCGGCCGTCGACTCGAACAGATCCGCACCGCGGCCCGCGCAGTCGCCGACGTTGTCGCCCACGAGGTCCGCGATCACCGCGGGGTTCCGCGGGTCGTCCTCGGGGATGCCCGCCTCGATCTTCCCGACGAGGTCAGCGCCCATGTCGGCCGCTTTCGTGTAGATGCCGCCCCCGAGCTGGGCGAAGAGTGCAACGAAGCTGGCTCCGAACCCGAACCCCACAATGGATGACGGCGTGAGCGCCGGATCAGCTCCATAGAGGTAGAAGATGCCGGTCACGCCGAGCAGGCTGAGCGCCACGATCAGGAAGCCGGAGACGGCGCCGCCGCGGAGGGAGACCGTGATTGCGTCGTTGAGGCCGTGGAGCGCCGCAGCGGCCGTGCGAACGTTCGACTTGACAGCGACGTACATGCCGATGATCCCCGACAGTGCCGAGGCTGCGGCGCCGACGAGGAATGCGAACGCGGTCCGGACGCCGACCTCCTGGGGCGTCGCCGTGGGCGATGGGTGCGCCAGCAACGCCAGGACCAGGCCGACGAGCACGGCTGCGCCCAGCGCAAGGATGCCGATGGTTCGGTACTGGCGGCGTAGGAAGGTTGCTGCCCCCTCGAAGATCACGTCTCCGATCTGCTTCATAGCCGGGCTCCCCGTGTCCCGCCGCAGGACGTCCCACGCGAGGTAGGCCGCAAACAGCACGGCAAGAACGCCCGCGATGGGCACGATCGGCATCAGGGCCATGAATCATCTCCTCCGTCACTCGCGGATGGCGCACCATGGCGCGGTGGCACATGAGCTGCTGAACAACACAAGCGGGGCAGGGCACGACTCAACTGCGCCCTGTCCCACGGCATTCAACGAGTTGCAGGTCAGCCGGCACGGTGGACTGCTCAGGACATGCCGGAGCGCACTGCGCACGCAATCACGCGCACGACGACTGCGGAAGTGTACCATCCGGCACGCCGGCGATCAAGCAGGTGTGTGGGTCGCCGGGCATGGTAAAGTGAGACGGATATGGCAATGGGAGTAAGAAATGTCAACGACGACGGTCCGACAGACTCGCGCCAGAGTCACCGAAGGTGGGAGGGTCGTCATCCCAGCGGATTACAGAAGGCAACTCGGAATCGAGATCGGCGACGAGTTGGTGATGAGCCTTGTTGACGGAGAGCTTCGGCTCTTCACCCGTCAGGAGGCCATTAGACGCGCACAGGAGATCGCTCGTCATCACCCATCCAGAGGGGTATCGCTGGTGGCTGAGCTGATAGCCGAGCGGCGAGCCGAAGCGGCGTGTGAGTAGAGTCGTTCTCGATGCCTCAGCTCTACTTTCTCTCGTCTACGAAGAACCCGGCTCCAATGCCGTTGTGGAGATCATTCTCGATGGCGACGCGCTGGTCAGCGCTGTAAACCTGACTGAAGTCGTTGGAAAGCTTCGCGATGGAGGATGGACTGAGGATGAGGTGGACAGCGTCCTCTATCCCCTCGATCTGACGATCGTCCCATTCGACTCGGCTTTGGCATACCTGGCCGGCCACCTGCGACTGACGACTCGCGAGCTCGGACTGTCGCTGGGCGACCGGGCGTGTCTTGCCACGGCGAAGGCAATCAGCTCGCCGGCTCTGACAGCCGACCGCGGTTGGGCGCAGCTCTCCGTGGGTGTTGAGATACGACTACTCCGATAGGAACCCGAAAACTCGGGTGTCCACCCTAGGTGGCTGGTGTTTTTCGACCGCACTCGTACACGAAGTTGGTACGCGGTCGCTACACGCGCCTCCGAAGCCCACAAGCCAAAAGGACTCATGCGCGATGGGACGCCAGCACCCAACAACCTCTGGCGGCGCCGTCTCTCCGGGCGCTCAGCCCTGAAAAGGTAGGGGAGACCCCTTGGGTCGACGTCGAACCGACTCGGCGATCTCGGCCGACCGGCTCCTCGCGACGGCATCCAGCAGCGCGGCGGCGGCCTGCGCCGCGTCATCGGTCCGGAACAGCGCGCTCACCGCTGCGACGCCGTCGGCGCCGCGCCGAATGACGTCTGCGATGCGGGCCTCCGTGATGCCGCCGATCGCGACGACCGGAATCCGCGCCTGCCGACAGGCCTCAGACAGGAGGTCGAGGCCGGCATGCTCTGCGTCGGCCTTCGTATCGGTCCGGAAGATGGCTCCGAATCCGATGTAGTCGGCGCCAGCCTCCTCCGCCGGCCCGATCTCAGGCAGATACGACGCGGACACGCCGAGCACACGACTCGGTCCCAGCAGCGCCCGAGCAGCAGGCGCGGGGAGGTCGTCCTGCCCGACGTGTGCGCCGTCGGCTCCCGCCGCGACGGCCAGATCCGCCCGGTCGTTCACGAGCATGAGCCCGCCCTGGGCGTGGACGCGATCAGCGATCGCGGAGGCGATGCTGACCCGATCCCGGTCTGAACGCCGTTTGTCTCGAAACTGAAACAGACGGACTCCGCCGGTGAGCAGCGCGTCGACCGTCTGCAGGAGCTCCTCGGGGCGAAGCGCATCGTCGGTGACGGCGTACACGCCGGTGGTGTGAAGCAAGCGCAAGAACTCGCCTCGAATCCTGAATTCTGTCTGCATCTCGTTATGCTCCCGCCGGCGCACCACACCCTCATGATAGCTGCGATTTGAGTTGTGACCCGGTGTCCGATAGAATCCGACGAGGACAGTGAGCGTGCGATCCGATTCCGTCCAACCGCCCTTCCACGATCCGTGGTTCCGCGCCCTCCTCGTGCTCCTGACCGTGATCGCCGCGTTGTTTCTTGGACAGATGCTCTGGCAGCTCATCGCCCAGCTCGCTGACATCGTCGTCCTCTTTCTCGTCGCATGGCTCATCTCATTTGTCCTGGAGCCGGCCGTCGCGACCGTGAGCCGGTTCCCTTGGCTCTCCCGAACAGTCGCCGTTCTCCTCGTCTCCCTCACCCTGCTCGCCACCCTGCTCGCGGGCATGGTCATCCTGCTGCCGGCCTTTGCGGCGCAGAGCGTGCTGGCTGCCGAGCAGCTGCCCACCCTCGCGAGCCAGATCGAAGTCTGGGTCCGCGGGACGGCGGCGCTTCTCGCGGCGCGCGGCCTTGCCGTTCCGGACTACTCCGAACAGCTCTTCCGGTCGATGGAGTCCGTGGGTCCCGCGCTGGTCACAAACGCGCTGTCAATCGCGACGTGGACGGGCGCCGCGGTGGTCCAGATCCTCCTGACGATGATCGTGTCTCTGTACCTCATGCTCGATGGGCCACGGCTGGCGAACTCCTTGATTGGCGTCGTGCCGCTACGGTACCGGGACGATGTCGCCTATTTCATGAACAGCACCGATCGTGCCTTCGGCGGGTTCCTTCGTGGTCAGATCATCCAGTCGGTGGTCTACGGGGCTGGGGTTGCCGTCATCATGCTGGCGGCCGGCCTGCCATTCGTCGCTCTCGGAAGTGTGGGGGCCGGCATCGCGATCTTCATTCCCTTCTTCGGGCCACTCCTCGGAGTCATACCGCCGGTCGCGATCGGCTTGACGACCGATGTTGGCCGTGGACTGATCGTGCTCGGCCTGACCGTGGTCCTGAGCTTCGTCGTCATCAACGTGGTGGCGCCCAAGGTAATGAGCCAACAGATCGGGCTGCACCCAATCGCCGTGCTGGCGGCTGTGCTGATCGGTGTCCGCATCGCCGGCCCCTGGGGGGCTGTGTTCGGTGTCCCCCTCGCGGCGATCCTGGCAACGATGATCTCCTTTTATCATCTCACCGTTGCCGAGCGAAAACAGAGAGTCCTCGACGTAGCCAAGCCCGCCGGAGCCAAGGCGAACGGCGGGGAAGCGCGCGTATCAGAGGCGGCAACGAGTCGGGGCCGTCGATAGTACCATGCCTTCGAGTGCGGTCGACACAGATAACGACATCGTGGTAAGCCGCCGTCTGTACCCGAAGTTTGGAAGTG
>WHTR01000121.1 GCA_009377635.1 Chloroflexota bacterium | reverse complement strand
CCTGCGCGGGCTACCTTGCACTTGCGTTATCCACAATGTCAGCGCACCCGACGCTGCAACCTCCGACGGCGCCAGGATCTTGATGAGGCGTGCTCCGTCCGCCCACCGTCCGGCTCGCCACACTCGTCTCGCCACGATGGCCGCTGCCAATAGCGACAGGACGAAACCGGCAAGCACGAGCCAGGGGGTCGATGGTGCCGTCCCGCCGGCTCTCAACGACTCGCTCCGTGACATCGGTCGCCGGGGCGGCGAGAGAGGCGAGGCGTGCGTGGTCCCTCGGCTCTCCACCGCCCAAGATGCACACGCTCTAGGTCCTCAAGCGCGTCCCGCAGTACCGCCTGGGGGTCCGCGAGCAATCGCAGACCGCCTAAACCCGGGGCGGTTCAGCCTACGCGCGGTCTTGAGCGCCATCGTGCTGCGGCGTCGGTAGCCTCATGAATCCAGGCAGCCCGTCAGCTTGGGCGTGAACGCGCAAGCGGTAGACGTCTGGCCGAAGGTAGTGGGTCGCGCATTCGACGGGAACTCTCTGACGGTCGACCGTGACGCGCTCCAGGATGAGCAGCGAGCTACCCGGGAGGATCTCAAGCAGATCGGGCACGTCCGGGTCGAGTGACTCCGTCACGTCACGGTTTGCCGGGCGACAGCTCACGTTGAGCTCCGCCTCGTGCAGCATGACACCGAGCTGGTTCTGGAGCAGGTCGTAGATCGGGTGCTGTTCGAGGTCGTCACGGTTGATTCTGCGACCGAGGTCCTCCCGAACCGTGCTTCGCACGAGCGCGTGGGGGATCTCATCGGTGAGGTAAAGACGGCGGAACATCATGGCCGTGGCGTTTGGGCCGCCTAAAGGCTCGGGGACGGCCTCGCCTGACACCCAGCCGTGCTCAATCAAGCGCGTGTGGGTCGACTCCTCGTTCGGCAGCGCCTCGACGAAGGGAGCGAGTCGGTCGAGCGACTGGACGATCGGCTGCAGAGCAACAAATGTGCCCTTTCCCTGTCGGCGGATGAGTACGCCTTCGTTTACGAGAGTCTCGACTGCCTTTCGCACCGTGGTCCGGCTAACGCCATAGGCCTCTAGCAGCTCGTCCTCCGTCGGCAGTTTGCTTCCAGGCCCCGTTCGCTCGATCTGCTCGCGCAATAGCGCGGTCAATTGCTCGTGCAGGGCGAGGGGGCTCGATCGGATTAGTTGATCGCTGGCCTCCTGAGCCACGACATACCCTTTTCTCATCTCTCCCACATCCCGAGTCTCTTTTAAGGCTTCGAAAGGTATGATACCATCTCGATACATCTCCAATCAATATTGAAGCGAGCTTTGATGACCCATAGCTTCCCACTGTCCAAGCTGGCCGTCTGCATCAAGCAGGTGCCTGTGGCGGCTGCCGTCGAGTTCGACGAATTGAGGGGCACGATTCAGCGGGAGGGCGTCCCTAGCGAGGTTAGCTCCTTCGACGTCCGTGCGCTACTGGGGGCACTTCTATTCCGACACAAGGAGGCTCCGGACGCTCGGCTTGCCGTCTACACAATGGGACCGCCGCAGGCCGTGGAAGCGCTCAGATATTGTCTCGCGCTCGGAGCCGATGAGGCCTTTCATCTCTGTGATCGAGCCTTCGCCGGCTCCGACACGCTGGCGACGGCCCGTGCGCTGAGCGATGTTCTGCGCCGTCAGCGCCCGGACATCGCTTTTTTCGGGCGCAACTCAACGGACTCCGAGACGGGACACGTCGGGGCGCAGGTCGCAGAGCTGCTCGGCTGGCCCCAAATCACCGCGATCCAGGAGCTCCACCTCCTTGGGCCCGGACGGGTGAGCGCAGTCCGGCAGATCGACGAGGGGATGGAGCTTGTCCAGGCCGAACTGCCGGTGATTATCACCGCGGCGGAAGACTTCGCAGAGGAGCGCTATCCGAGCAAGGAGGAGCGCGAGCAAGTGCGGGGGAGACGGGTCGTCCAGATCTCGCTCGCTGAGTTAGATGTGCCCTCACGCGATCGCTATGGCTTCAGCGGTTCGCCTACGATGGTCGACGGAATCCGGGTCGTATCCGAGCCTGCCCGACGGGGGATCCTCCTCGAAAACGAGGACCTTGCGACCCAGCTGCGCATCTTCCAGGAGTTTCTAGCGAGCGCGCCCAAGGGCGTCGAGTCGCGTAGCCAAAAGCCGCTTCCGGCGCCAAGCGTAGGCGAGACGCCCGACGCGCGAATCCTGGTCGTGACCGAGATGCTCGGCCGCGAACTTCGGCCGGTCTCGCTTGAGCTCCTCGGCAAGGCCGCGTGGCTGGGGACGACAATGTCGGCTCAAGTCGAGGCCTTCGTGATGGGCCCGAACGCCAGTAGTCAGGTTCCGACGCTCGCCGCTCACGGAGCGAGCGTGGCCCACGTCATGGAGGGCCGCGGTCTCGTCCTCGGCACCGAAGAATTGACGCACGTTCTGAGCCGCCTCATCGCCCAACGCGAACCGCGGATCGTTGTGTTTCCCTCGACCAGCGCGAGCCGTGATGTGGCGCCGAGAGTCGCCGCGCGGCTCGATGCCGGCTTAACCAGTGACTGCGTCGACCTCGAGATTGATGAGTCCGGGACGCTTGTTCAACACAAGGCCGCGTTCGGGGACAACGCGGTGGCCCTGATTCGCTCGAGGACGCTTCCCGAGATGGCGACCGTTCGCCCCGGTATGCTCGAGGCCGCTGCTCCGGATTGGTCGCGACGCGCGGCAGTGATGCGCGTCGATCCAAACGGTCTACCCAGGGCGAGGACAAGCATCCTTGAACGGATCGTGACCGAGGACCAGGCAGTTAGGAGCCTTGAGAGCGATGAGACGGTCATCGGCGTCGGGATGGGTATTGGATCTGTAAGCAACATATCGGTGGTCGAGCGACTCGCGAAGCACCTGGGTGCCGGGATCGGGGCGACGAGGAAGGTGGCGGACGCAGGGTGGCTTCCGAGACAGTGTCAGGTCGGTCTAAGCGGCCGGGCAGTATCGCCGGAGATGTACATCGCCCTCGGCGTCCGCGGTGCCTACGAACACATCGTGGGCATGCGGCGGTCGGGAATCGTGATCGCTGTAAATAACGACCCTGATGCGATGATCTTCGACCATGCAGACCTCGGAATCGTCCAGGACTGTATGGCGTTCATTACGCGTCTTCTTGAGCCTGAGCCCCTTGACGTCGCAGCTGTCCAGTTCGGGAGGTGACATGCACGCACGAGTGACACGCTACCGGCTCAGGGAGGGGTCTACTGACCAGTTCGTCAACTTGGTGCGGGAGAAGTGGACCCCAGTCCTTGAGAAGGAGGATGGGTTCGTCAACTTCGAGCTGATTCGCCTCGACTCCGAGGCGGACGAAGTCGTCACGATTTTGCGATTCGAGACCGTCGATGGAACGATGAACGCTCTCGAGAAGGCCCGTGGGTGGATATTCCAGCACGCCGGCGACCTCGTGGTTGAGCCGTCTCGTATGGTGATGGGCGATGTTGTGCTCGAGATCGGAGCCCGTAAGACGGCCAATCTCGAGTCGAGCAGTGATGTTCCATGAGGGCAGCCTGCAGCTGAAGGGATCGTCGACTGCGAGGGGGCCGGAGCGAGTGGATCGAGGATCTCGGTATGCAGGGCCGCGTGCTCGCTCGGGGTCACGAGTGAGCCCCATGGGAGCGCCGCAGTCGAGCAGGGACCATCCGACAGTGAGGGCGACGGGACGGAGTCAGTATGCGGCGCTGGCACCCCCACTTAAGACTCGGGAGCTCCAGCGAGGCGGTTGGAGTCTGGCTAGGGTTAGACGAAGCAATCTAGTAGCGCTGCCGCGAGAAGCATCCGGGCGCACTGCTGTGGAAGGCATAGGACACCTAACGAATTCAGCGACCGACCATCCGCAGAGCGAACCGTCCGATGCATGACTCGACTGAGGCTCTGCGATCGGCGCTAAAGGAGAAGCTTCCGAAAGGTGCCCTCATCTTCGATCCTGACGCCATGATCGCCTACACACAGGACCAGACCGGCTGGCTTTCGGCCGCGCCTCCGGCTGCCGTGGTGGTCGTGAGGAGTACAGACGACGTTCGATCCACGTTGCAGGTCGCCTCCGAGCTGCGCGTTCCTGTGGTTCCGCGAGCCGCCGGTTCGGGCCTGGCGGGAGGTGCGAACGCGATAGATGGGTGCATTGTCCTGTCGCTCGCACGCATGGACCGGATTCTGAGTATCGATGCGGAAAACGGCCTCGCCGTAGTGCAACCGGGAGTGATAAATGCCAACCTCAAAGCCGCCGCGGCTAAACGCGGACTGTGGTATCCGCCGGATCCGGCTAGCTACGAGTTCTCGACACTCGGAGGAAACGTCGCCACCAACGCAGGTGGACTCTGTTGTGTGAAGTACGGGGTTACGCGCGACTACGTGCTCGGCCTAGAAGTAGTACTGGCGGACGGCACCGTGATGCGTATGGGTCGCAAGACGATAAAGGGTGTTGCGGGCTACGACCTCACTGGGCTATTCGTCGGTTCGGAGGGCACGCTAGGCGTGATAACAGAGATCACGTTGCGTCTCCGGCCCCCTACGCAACCGCGCTCCACGCTTGTTGCCTTCTTCCCGACCCTTGAATCGGTGGGTCATGCCGTAAGGACCCTGTTCGCAAGGGGGGTGTCTCCTGCGCTTCTGGAGCTGATGGATCGAAAGACGGTGTGTGCGGTGGAGGACTGGAAACGGATGAGCTTGGATCGAGAGGCGGCGGCTCTCCTCATAGCTCAGTCCGATGTCGGCGACGCGCAGTCCGCCCGGGAGATCGAGAAGATCGGGGAGTGCTGCGAGGCTTGCCAGGCGACGTTCGTTGCGCACACGTCAGACGTGCGAGAAGGCGAGCAGTTTTTGCAGGCAAGACGGCTGTCCTACCCTGCGCTGGAGCGCTTGGGCCAACCTCTGCTCGAGGATGTCGCGGTTCCTAGAGCGGCGATTCCCGACCTCCTTGGGGCCGTCGAGGAGATATCCGCCAGAAACGACACGTTCATCGCGACGTTCGGTCACGTGGGCGATGGAAATATGCACCCTACTATCGTTCTTCGAGAGAAAGACGACTCCGAGCGTCGTAGAGCGCTAAGAGCTTTTGACGAAATAATGTCCGCGACGCTTGAACTCGGTGGCACGATTACCGGCGAACACGGCGTCGGAATCCTCAAGAAGGACTACCTTTCCAGGGAACTCTGCAACGGAGCCCTGCATATTCATCGCGTCATCAAGACGGCGCTCGATCCCCTTGGGATTATGAATCCAGGAAAGGTGATCGTTTGATCTCCCTTGCACATGCTTGGTGGAACCGAGCCACGAGGTGCCGCGGCGAGCCGATCGTCAGCCGGAACTGAGGGTATCTTCCTTCAAGGCGCCGGTGACATTGCCTACATAACCTGGTCGGCCGGCACGGAGTCCGGTCAGCAGCATGGGGACAACGAGGGTGACGAGGCTCAGCAATGGAAGCTCCCAGCCGCCCGTGAGTTGATGAATTACGCCGACGAGGGCAGGCCCGCAGGCGGCGATCAGATAACCGACGCCTTGCGCCATGGTAGACAGCCGGGTGGCGTCGCCTGAATGGCGGCTACGCAGGACGATCAACGTCAGCGCCGAACCCAGCAACCCGCCCTGGGCGACGGCGAGGATGACGACCCACCCAAACGCGAGTCTCGGAGCTAGGAGCAGTCCGAGTAGGCCGCTTGCGGAGAGCCCGGACATCACGGCTACGGCTGAGCGCTGGTCATTGCGACGGGCCATTAGCACCGGGATTAGCACGGAGCTTGGCACGGCAAGCAGATGAAAGATCGCGAGCAACACCCCGGCGGCGGTCGCCGTGAACTCTCCCGCCTGAAGAATGACCGGGATCCACGTCAGTTGGGATTGGTAGAGGAGGGACTGCAGACCCAGAAAGGCCGTCACCTGCCATGCCAGGGGATCACGCCAGATTCGGCGGATCTTCGGGTTTTCGGTATCGACCGGACGGCGGTCGGTCCCCACCAGCACCAGCAGGAACACCGCCGCGGCAAACGCCGGCACCGCCGCGCTCGCGAGTGCTCCTTGCCACGCGAGGTCTGCGCCATCCGCGATGGGGACGGCCGTGCCCGCTCCGACCGCGGCACCGACCTGGAGTGCCATCACGTAGAGGCCGGTAACGAGTCCGAGCCGGGCCGGAAAACGTCGCTTGACGATACCGGGCAAGACCACGTTGGCGATCGCTATCGCCGCGCTAAGCAAGGCGGTACCGCCGAAGAGGAATGCGAGGGACGGGCCGGCGCGTACCGCGGCGCCGACGCCCACAACCGCGAGGCACCCCACCAGCAAGAGTTCGGGGCTACGACCGCGGGTGAGCCTGGGGGTCGCGAGCGCAAAGGCGCCGAAGCAGAGGACGGGAAGACCAGTAAGGACACCGGCGAGGGCGGCCGAAAGGCCAAAGTCGAGCTGGATACGGTCAAGAAGCGGCGGAACGTCCGCGATCGCGAGGCGCAGATTGAACGCGGCAAGCACCATTGCAGCGCCCAGCCATAGATTGCGGCCACGCCACGAGAGACGGACCCTTGCTGACGTCGGGACAGCAGCATTGACCAAGGCCCTAAGTCGGCGGCCTGAACCTTTCCCCACGGGGGTACGGGAGACCGAAAGGGGCGCGTCGCGTGAGTGGCCGACCGTGTGTCGCGCGCCGAGGGACTCTTCCTCGCGCGACCCCCGTCCTGAGTCTGCGTCAGTCAACGTTGAAAGCGACGCATATGTTCTTCACGTTCGTGTAGGCAAGGATGCCCTCAAGGCCCTTCTCGCGCCCGATGCCGCTCTTTCCGAACCCTCCGGACGGGAGCTCGACACCTCCACCGACGCCGAAGGAGTTGATGTAGACCTGCCCAGCCCGAATCTCCGATGCAAGCCGAAGGCACTTGTCGATGTCCCTGGACCAGACCGCAGCAGCCAATCCGTAAGGGGTGGAATTGGCAGTTCGCGCCGCGCCTTCGATGTCCCCGTCCTCGTAACGAATGACGGAGAGCACCGGTCCGAAGATCTCCTCTTGAGCGACCCGCATCTCCGGCGACACTCCGGTGAGAACCGTCGGTTCGAAAAAGGTACCTCCCGCGAGCCGCGGGTCCTCGGGCCGTTGGCCCCCGCATGCGACGTGAGCGCCCTCCTCGCGACCGATCGAGACGTAGCCCTGGACGCGCTCGAGCTGCTGCGGGGAGACCAGCGGGCCGAGATCTGGTTCCTCGATGCCGGGTCCGATTGTCAACTTTTCCGAGTACGCCGTCACCGCCTCTACCCACCGATCGTGGGCGCTACTTTCAACCACCAAGCGTGAGCCAGCAACGCAGCTCTGGCCGGCGTGCTGGTAGATCGAGTTCATGATGTGCGGAAGGGAGCGGTCGAGATCCGCGTCGGCCAGCACGACATGCGGGGACTTCCCCCCCAGCTCCAGCGTTACTGGCCGGATGTGGTTCGCGCACTCCGCCATCACCAACGAACCCACCTCAACCGATCCGGTGAAGGAGAGGTGGTCGACGTCGGGGTGGGCGACGAGCGCGGCTCCCGCCTCCTCGCCGAAGCCGGGTACCGCGTTGCAGACACCGGGAGGCAGCCCTGCCTCGAGGAGGACTTCGCACAAGGCGAGCGCGCTGAGGGGTGCCTCCTCGGCGGGTTTGAGCACCACTGCATTTCCCGCTCCGAGCGCGGGAGCGATACTGCGCCCGGCGATCTGGAGGGGGTAGTTCCAGGGGATGATGATTCCGCACACACCGTGTGGCTCGAGCACGGTCCAATCCACGAAGCCCCGGCCCAGAGGAATGCTGCGTCCGTAGAGCTTGTCGGCGAGACCCGCGTAGAACTCGAAATAGCGCGCCGATACGCGCACGTCAATGTGTGCTTGTGCGAGGGGCTTGCCGGTGTCGTATGTCTCGAGAAGCGCGAGGTCCTCTTGATGTTCGAGGAGGAGTCTGCTCGTACGGGACAGGATTCGGCTTCGCTCGACCGGGAGCGTCCGCCGCCAGGTCCCTTCGTAGGCTTCGCGCGCGCTTCGCACGGCGGCGTCGATGTCGTCTCCCCGTCCGCGGGCGACCCGGCGGAGAGTCGCCCCGGTGGCGGGATCCCTTGAGTCACTGTAATCGCCGGAACGCGGCGGTACCTGCTTCCCGTCAATGAGCA
>WHTR01000120.1 GCA_009377635.1 Chloroflexota bacterium | reverse complement strand
CAGACGAGAATCACGGCGAGCACGACCAGATACAGGAAGAAACTGAGGGCCTGTGGAGCGAGATAGTCCTGACCGATCCAATTCGTCAAGCAGAAGAACCAGACGCCTATCCAGACGGTGCGTTCGTCGACAGCGGCGGTCCGGAGGATCACGATCAGCGGGCACAGATACAGCAGGTTGAAGACGACTGGTGCCCACGGAGCGAGGTGGATCGCGCTATCGAATCCAGCAACGTCGCTGACGAACGCGATGAGGGCAAAGAAGCCCGGCCAGTTGTGATACGCGTCTATGAGCGGAGCAACCGTGCCGGTACGGGCGATGTACTCCGCGACGCCGACGTGGCGCCACGCGATCGTGAAACGTGGCGCCACGCTGACGACAGTCGTCGCCCCGTAAAGCATGAAGATGAGCGTCCCCACGTGAAGCAGCAGCACGTGCGTGCGAAGGGGCTGCTGCCGGAGCGCGAGCGCGTAGCTGAGCAGGAGGAGGCCGAGCGCGACAAAGGCGCCGGCCGGCAGGACGGCTACGAGACCGAGGTCGGACACGTCTCGGATCTGGACGGAACTGAGTGCGACGAGCCACAGCAGGAGCGCCCCGATGCAGGTCACGACCGGTGCGTGCGGGTGCGTCACGTACGCGATCACGCGCGGATCCCGGAGGCTCAATAGATGATGGAGGAGTCGTGGCGCGGCCACGGCCGTCGCAGGAAGATGCATGGCCCTACAAGCGGGGCGCCGGCTGCTGGCCCCGTACTGCTAACATCCGTGGCAGTCGGAGCCGCGGCAGCCACAGATCGGCGGCGCCCAACGCCGCCATGATGGTCACAGCTCCCAAGTACGAAGCTCCGATGCCCGCCAACCCGAACCGGCTCCCCGCGACGAGCGCTCCGGCCAATGTCAGGGCCGAGCCGATCCCGCAGATGATCAAGGCGCTGGCGAACTCGCGTCGCACGCGTTTGACCCCGACATAGATGTGAAACACACACAACGGCAGCGCGGAGCCGGCCAGCGCTGCCAACAACGTGCTTCCCTCTGCCGCGTAGATCTGCCCAAACACGCTCAGGACGAGATCTCGCGCTACGACGATGCCAGCCGCCGCCGGCAGCACGACTCCGAAGGTCAGCGCCGCCACGCCATTCGCGGATCGCTGCACCAGCGCCTGGTTTGCCGCGCCCTGCGCGAACAACGTCGTGCCGGTTGCATACGGAATGGTGAAGAGTAGCTGGGCAACCATCCAGGCCGTGTAGAAGTACGCCGTGTGCTCGACAGAGACGACGTGGGCCACGAGCAGCGGCAGGATGAGCGGGGGGGTGACGACGATCGTCGTGAGCAGATGGTTCGTCAGAGCCAGCGGCAAAACGTCGCCGACGGCGCGCACGCTGACGTCAGTACCGAGGCGCCGCACCCGCGGATTGGAACGCGCGAGCAGCGCGGCCGCGACAGCCGTCGACAGGAGGGCACTCAATCCCCAGACCGCGAACAGCGCGACGGCTGCGTCCGCTCCACTGAGGGCGAGCCATGCGGCCGCGGGGAGCAGCGCGAGCCGCACCAGCGAGGCGATCGAGTTGCGCACCAGGACCAGGTTGGCAGTCCGCTCGGCGGTCAGGATCTGGTCCAGGACGAATCCGACGGTCCACAGCGCACAGGTGGCCACAAAGGCAGCGAGTGCCTGAGGCGATCCTGCGACCATGCCGAGCTCGAGCCGCAACGCGACCGAGCCGAACGCGAGCGCGGCGGCGAGCGCGGCCGCGGCGAGCGACACCGCCAGCAACACGCCGTTCACGACGCCGCTCCAGCGAGCGCCGATCCCTGGCAGGATGTACGCGATCCCCAATCCCAGTCCCATGCTGCCAAGCGTCGTGACGAGCATCATGCCCGCGACGAGCGCGGCGACCAGCCCCACAACATAGGCGGGGAAGAGGCGCGCGGCCAGGATCCAGTACGCGTAGCCGAGCGCGCCGGTGGTGATCGTCGTCAGGGTCAGGTAGCCTGAGCTCACGATCACACCGTGCACCAGCGGTACGGTTGCCTGATCGAACCAGGTCGACGCACGTGGCAGGATCACCCTCCAGCCGCCGAAGAGATATCGAGGGCGCAGGCGCTGCGCGGGGGGCGAACCATTCAGTCGGCTCATAGCGCCCTGATGCCCTGAGCCCAGCGCGGGGGCCGAGTGATCCTGGCGCGGGCGCGGCGTACGAGCCGCCATCCGACGGTCGTCAGCCGCTCACCGCGCGGCGCATGACGCAACCCCGCGCCGCCAAGCCAGGAGCGCAGCTGACTGACGGTCGTGTCAGCGGTCACCACGATGCGAGCGAGCGAGAAGGGATCGTCGTCCACAGCGCTCATCGCGTGTTTGACAGCGCATGCCGAGGTGTACCCACACGCTTCGACCAGTCGGCGCACCGTGGGCCCGTGGTAGCCGTGTGGGTAGGCGAAGCTCGTGACCTCCCGTCCCAAACGGTCTTCGATCAGTCGCTTGCTGATGAGGATCTCGGCTCGCGCCTGCTCGCGGGGGAGAACGTCGAGGTGGGGATGAGTGTGGCTGTGCGCCCCGATTTCAATTCCTGCGGCCGCGACCTCGTCGATCTGGCCCCAGCTCAGCATCGGACGATCGCCGCCGGCCATCCATCCGCCCCTGGTGTCCACGTAGCCCGTCACGACGTACAGCGTCGCCGTCAGTCCGAACCGGGCAAGCACGGGAAGCGCCTCCGAATGAAAGTCGGCGTAGCCGTCATCAAAGGTGATCAGGACAGCGTGCGCCGGCAGGGTCTCGCTGCCACGGATCGCGCGGACGAAGTCAGGTACCGTGAGCGCGGTGAATCCCGCGTCGGCCAGGCATCCCATGTGCTGCGCGAAGCGTTCCGGCGAGACGACAAACGGACGGCGCTCCCCCGCCGGCTCGTGTGAAACACGGTGATACATCAGGATTGGAATGGGTTGGGATGCCGACTGCATTGAGGACCCTCAGAATGGCTGCTCCGCGCCGCGGAAAAACGTCCGCGCAAGAACGCGAAGGGACCACGAATCATGCCTTGTAGCTCGATGTATGTCAGCTCGGACGGGTAATTGGCTGATTTCTTCTGGTTCTTGGCGGACCGCGGACTCAGTAGGTGTGTCAGTCCGAACGGGAGCCGAAGCATCATGTCGAGCAGACGCCAGGGATGATCAAGTGCACACTTGGTGAGATACGCGGTCAAACCCACTCCGTACCCGTATATCTGGTCGCGCAGCCCCGGATAGTCGGGCCGGTGCGCATGGTACGTAATGGCGGTCGGTCGGTAGACGAGCGGGTGCCGGTTCGCAATCACCTCGAAGAAGGCTGCAAGATCCTCGCCGCCGCGCGCGGCGGTCGGTGGGCCCAGCGCCTCGTCGAATCCTCCCAGAGCCAGCAGAATGTCCGCGCGAAACGCCGAGCTGGCGCCAGAGCCGAAGCTGCCGGCCGCATAGGGATGGATGAGGCCTGGCGGCCGGTGCTCGCGGAGGTCGAAGATCGGCCGCGCGAACCCCTTCGTGAAGCCGCCGTACTGCTCGAGCCAGATCTGGGGCGGTGTCTCGAGTGCCGCGGGTAGAATGGCGCCCGTCACGCACGCCACGTTCGGTGCGGCCTCAAAGCCGCGCACCATCTCCCCCAACCAATCGGGATCGTGCACGACATCGTCGTCCGAGAAGGCAACGATGCTCCCGTGCGCCTCGCGAAGGCCCCGGTTGCGGGCGCGTGAAACACTCGCTCGCTCCTCTCGTACGTGGCGAATGCGCGGCTCGCGGTGCGCGAGCGTGGCGATCGCGTCAGTGGTAGCGGTCGTAACTGGACCGTTCTCCACCACGATGATCTCGAATCTGGGATAGGTCTGAGTCAGGAGGGACCGCAGACATGCGCCGACCTGCCCCGGGCGTTCGCGGGTCGGCACCACGACACTGACAAACGGCGCACGGGTCAGGAAGTCGTGTCGCTCTTGCTGGCAGCGCGGCCGTTCGGCAACCGAAGTCGGCCGGAGTCCGCGCACGCCGAGTTGCGTGATCGGACTCAGGCCATCTTCCCCGAGGTGGGCGTTTACCTCCGTGTGGAGTGCGTGCCAGATGGTTTGCGCGAGGTCGCCGGCGCTCAGGCGGACATCTCCCGGAGCTGCTGGGTGAAGCTCAACCAGCCCAAGTGGGCAGCCATGCAATCGCACGAGGGCGCGCGCCTGTGTATACACCCCTCGCGTGTGTGAGCGGAGCAGACATACATCGGGCAATGGGTCTGCCAGTTCGACTTGGAAGAGTTTTACCGGAGCGGGAGGCACGCGCGCTGTCTGAGGCATCGGCGGTTTCTCCGTGAATCAACGGCCGGCGTTGTGGAGCGCGGCACGCCCGGGGGCGAGCCCGGCCTGCTGGCCCCCGGGGAGCCGAGACCAACGACCGACGAGATAGCCGGCGGCGGCGACCAGCACGCCGACTATGATGGATGCCGCGCGAGCCAATCCCGTCGCGTCGCCCCGCGTGAGCGTGTCCTGGATGCCACGGGCCACACCCCGCGGAAGTGTGTTCAGCACGTAGGCGCGCTCGGCCGCGAGGCCGTCCCGCGCTCCCACAAACCGCGTCACGTGGGCCTTCGACACCCCCTCGGCGAAGCAGCGGGCGGTGAGGTACGACCACCGAGCGCGGACCGCCGGAACCCGGTGGTGCACGCGAGCACTGGGCTCGTAGACGAAGCACCGGTCGGGCCAGCGCTGGCGCGCGCGGATGCACAGCTCCGTCTCCTCGCAGCCGAGTGGGCGCGTTCCGTGGCGGCCGATCCCGCTGCGGAACCCGCCGATAGCATCGAACACCTCGCGCCGGATCCACATGCTCCCACCGAGCGGGTTCCGCACCACAGTCGTCTCCGTCGGCATACCGCGATACGAACAGCCCACAACCCAGTCAAACTCGTCGGGGAACCACTGCGGGCGCTTATGCTGCCACAGCGGTTCGAGAGCGCCTCCCGCACCGAGTACCTGCGCGTCGCGCCGCCGCGCCACGAGCAGGTCGAGCCAATCGGGCTCAGCCACTGCATCGTCGTCGAGAAACACGATCTCGGACCCGCGCGCCGCCGCGATGCCACTGTTCCGGGCGCCGGACAGGCCACGCTCTCCGGTGTTCTCCACCACGGGATGGGCGAACGAGGCTCGAATCCGGGAGAGGAGCGAAGGGTTGTGGTCCACCACCACGACGATCTCGCCGGGCCGGCGTGTCTGACGCTGCACCGACTCGATGGCCGCGACGAGATCGTGCCATCGGTCTTCGGTGTACGTGCACACGACGACGGAGGTGTCGGTCATGGATCTCATGGCTTTTCTCATTCCCGCGTCAAACCCGCATTCCGGAGATGTGCCATCATGCGGGTTTAACCGTGGATTCCGTTCCGAGTACCCCCTCGCGGCGCCCCGAGATCCGGACCTCGACCGGATGCTCCGGCCGTAGGGCCGGTTCGGACAGTCCGGCGACAAGGTGTCCGTGTACGGGATGTGCGGAGCTCGGTGTGAGCCGGAGATCTTTCCACTCGGGCTCTGGCGCCCTGCGTCGACTGCCGCTGCGCCACTCGGACCAGATCGTGAGCAATACGCGCCATCCATCCGGCAACGTACGCAGGTGACTCGTCCCAGTGATCCGCGCACCCTCAAAGCTGGGCACCTCCGCCACCTTCAGGCCGAGTCGCAGCGCGCGCAGATTGAGCTGGGTCTCGATCTCAAACCCGTCGCCGTCCGGCTGCAGCAGATCGACGGCGTCCGCCCAGAAGGCGTTGTAGCCGTAGCACAGGTCGGAATACGGGGCGCGGAATAGGACGCGAGCGAGCGCGACGAATCCCCAGTTGCCCAATGCTCGGTAGATGGACATGTCCGCCGTGCCGCCGCCCGGCAGAAAGCGGGAGCCCTTTGCGAAGTCGGCTCCGCCGAGCAGGGCTCGTACGAAAGCGGGGATCTCGGCTGGGTCGGTCGAACCGTCGGCATCCAGCATGACGATCACGTCCCCGGTCGCCGCGGCGAAGCCGGTGCGGAGAGCCGCCCCCTTCCCCTTCCCGTCTTGCGCGATGACGCGGACGGTGGGCAACAGTCGTCGGGCAACGTCGACGGTGTCGTCGGTCGAGTTCCCGTCGACCAGCACGACCTCGTGCACCCATGACGGGATGCGAGGGAGCACGTGAGGAAGGTTCGCGGCCTCATTCAGCGCGGGCATGACGACACTGACGCGGCAGCTATTCACTGCATCGGGAGATGGTTGGGGGAATTGTTGACTATAGAGGGAACAGATCGGGAAGCTGCCATCAGATAGCGTGGCTTGCCCTAGCGAGTGAGCGGCATCGCGGAAGGTGTGCATGTCAATACACTCTATCAGCCAGCATCTATTCGCAGAAATGCAGGGCTGTGTCAGATTGTCAGGGATACATACGACACATGTGAGCGTCACTCTGCGAAGAGATGATCGGCTCGGCCGACTACAGGCACAAAGATGGCCCATTAGCGGAGGAAAGGTGCCTGGCAGTCAAGAGTTGCGCGCTGTCCTGCCTGGCCTTGCGCGCTTGACGGTGACAGCGCGTCAGATAGCTGCGCATGGCCGCTCAGTTCGCGGCAGTGGGCCTATCCGACCGCGATGCTCGCGGGGATCCACGGTGCGACAGATCTGTTATGACGGAAGAGGTGGACCGTGCCCGATAATCGGCGTGCAGTCCCGGGGCGCGGCATCTCGATTACCTGCTGACGGAGGGCGATGCGCTGATGCAGCCGACGACGATCCGGTTGGAGAACCGGCTCGCCCGCGCGCTCCGGCGAATGCTGTTGTTCCCCGGCCTGGTGGTCGTCAGCCTGTTCGCGACCGGGGGGACGGAGCATCGTACCCCCGTCTCCGCGCCACCGATCCTCCCGCTCGCACAGGTACCCGCGACGCCGAGCTTGGCACCGGTTACGCCAATCGCACAGGTACCCGCGACTCCCACCACTGCACCTGCTCTCCCAACCGCCTCACCGACGCCGGCGAGAGCAGATGCCGTCGTGTCCATCGAGCTGTCGGCGCCCTACATGACCAGTCAGTTCGACGTGGGCGTGACCCACATGCAGTACAGCCTCGATCCGTGGGGTGACCCGGCATCCGTAACCCAGGCCCGTTCCGTGCTTGCAAACGGCGTGCGGTACCAAAATCAGCACATCATGGGGTTTGGGGCAGACAACATCAACCCGTCGCCCGGCGTCTACGACTGGAGTACGCTCGATCGGCGCATCGACATGATCCGCTCCATGGGAGCCGTGCCCGTCATCACCCTGTGCTGCGCGCCGGATTGGATGAAAGGGGGAGCGTCGGGCACGACGGATTGGACGCAGATCGAGGCGGCACCGCTCCCCGAGCACTATCCCGATTTCGCCAACCTCGCGCGCGAGGTGGCGCTCCGCTATCGCGACGTCCGGCACTATCTCGTCTGGAACGAGATGAAGGGGTTCTGGGACCCGGAGCGCGGGAATTGGGATTATGTCGCCTACACAACGTTCTACAACGTTGTCTACGACGCGGTGAAGTCTGTTGACCCCGGCATTCAGGTCGGTGGTCCCTATCTGGTGATCGAGGGGACCGGCTCGAGCAGGGGCGGCGGCTGGCCCACTGCCAGTCCAATGACGCCGCGCAATCGCGAAGTGCTGGACCACTGGCTGCGCAACAAACGAGGTGCCGACTTCATCGTCTTGGACAGAGCCCTCGTGGACTTCCATGACCCCAACACCTACACGGAAGCGGAGGTCCTCGACCTGACCAGCCAGTTCGCCCGCGTCGCCGAGCAGGTGCGGTCGATGACGCCGCTGCCGATCTGGTGGGCCGAGGATTCGGTGCCCGCGTCGGACGACTGGGATTTTCAGGCCGTGGCCCTCGGCTCAATGCTCTACCATGAGCTGCTCAGCGGCTCGGCGGTCTCCCTCCGTTGGCAGCCCCAGGGAGTGGCTGGCATGGCACACCGAGGCAACGACCAGAACCTGTTCAGCGACACGCGCCAGCCGGGCGGCGGGCAGCCGTTCCCGAATTACGACGTGTACAAGTCCTTCAACGATCACTTTCGGCGAGGTACCGCGCTCTACCGCGCCACCTCAGGATCGCCCGACCTGGAAGTGCTTGCCTCCGCCGCGCAGACGATGTTGATCAACAAGCGTCCCATCGAGGTGCGGGCGGTCGTGAACGGTACCGAGGTCGCGCTCAGCGGCTACTCAGTGACTGTTGTCCCGACGCCGCGCCCTGCGAGCACCACAGGGACTGGATCCTCCCCCGTCGACCTCGTCCAGGGGCTGTTCTCAGTCCCCTAGCGGTGCGGCCGAAAACGCCTTCTGTCATCCTGAGCGAAGCGAAGGATCTC